>NZ_JANXMI010000319.1 GCF_025354735.1 Rugamonas sp. | reverse complement strand
GATCTGCGCGGCGCTCACGGCGAGCGCGGGCCGCGGCAGGGCCGCGCCGGTCAGCAGCGGCGCGTCCGGCGCCCGCGCCAGCGCCGCGTAGAAGGCTACCATCGGCCGTGGCGGCACGTCGTCGTGGTGCATCACGTTGATGAGCCCATAGCGGCTTTCGCCCTTGTAGCCGACGCGCCGCGCGATCCCGGCCAGCCACGGGATCAGCGCGAACTTCAGGGTGTTGGGCAGCACGTAGGCGGCGGCGTAGCCGCGCCGGCGCAGCTGGCGCGCAAACTGCCAGCGCTGCTTCAGTTGCAGCGCGCCGTGGCGGAACGGCGTTTCCAGCACCTCGTCGACTTCGGCCATCTGGCGCCAGGCCGGCGCCACCGACGGCGGCGCCAGCACGTCGATGGCGCGCCCGGGATGGGCCGCGCGCAGCTGCCGCAGCAGCGGCTGCGCCATCACGGCGTCGCCTATCCAGTTCGGCGAAATCACCAGCGTGCGCAAGGAAGCCTGATCGCCGTTGGCTTCCTGGCCGGCGCCGCGCGGGCCGGCCAGGCTCACGCGGCCTCCTTGGCGAACTGCAGGTGGTAGAGATTGGCGTACATGCCGTTCAGCGCCAGCAGCTCTTCATGCTTGCCCACTTCGATGATGCGGCCGTGGTCCATCACGGCGATGCGGTCGGCGCCTTCGATGGTCGACAGGCGGTGCGCGATGACGAGCGTGGTGCGGCCGGCCATCAGCGTGTCGAGCGCGGCCTGCACGGCGCGTTCCGATTCGTTGTCGAGCGCCGACGTGGCCTCGTCCAGAATCAGGATGGGCGCGTCCTTGTAGATGGCGCGCGCGATCGCCACGCGCTGGCGCTGGCCGCCGGACAGGCGGCTGCCGTTCTCGCCGATCAGCGTGTCGAGTCCCTGCGGCAGGCCGGCCACCACCTCCGACAGGTGGGCGGCCTTGACCGCCGCCGCCAGCCGCGCCGCGTCGACATGCTCGACGCCGTAGGCGATGTTGGCGCCCAGCGTGTCGTCGAACAGCACCACGTTCTGGCTCACCATGGCCATCTGCGCGCGCAGGCTGGCCAGCGTCAGCTCCTGGTAGGCGATGCCGTCGAGCGAAATGGTGCCGGCGTCGGGCGCGTAAAAGCGCGTGACCATGTTCACCATCGTCGACTTGCCGCCGCCGGATATGCCGACCAGCGCCACCGTCTCGCCGGGCTCGATGTCGAGCGTCACGCCTTGCAGCGCGCTGCGATGCGCCGGCTGGCCGTCGTGGGTCGGATAGGCGAAGGACACGTCGTCGAAACGCAGGTGGCCGCGCGCGCGCGCCAGCGTGCGGGTGCCGCTGTCGACTTCCTCCGGCGTGTCCATCATCGAGAACACGGTTTCGGCGGCGGCCAGGCCGCGCTGCCACGGGCCGTTCACCTCGGCCAGGCTTTTCAAAGGCGTCAGCAGCATCAGCATGCTGGTGATGAAGGCGGTGAAGGCGCCCACCGTCATCTGCTCGCGCAGCGCCATCACGATCACCACCGACACCGCCAGCGACGTCACGATCTGCGTCACCGGCGCGGTGGCGGCGAAGGCCACCGTCATGCGCTGCGAAAAGCCGCGCAGCGCTTCGCTGCGGATCTCGAAACGGCGGCGTTCATAACGCTCGCCGGAAAACACGCGTATCACCTGGTGGCCGCGCGCCGCCTCCTCCACCACCTGGCTCATCTCCGCCGTCACGCGCTGGTTTTCGCGGTTCAGATTGCGCAGGCGCTTGGTGGTGGTGCGCACGATGACGGCGGTGGTCGGCACGATCACCAGCGCCACCAGCGTCAAGCGCCAGTTCAGGTACATCAGATAGGCCAGCAGGCCGGCCACCACCAGCGAGTCGCGCACGACGGCGACGAAGACGGAATTAATCATGTCGACCACCTGGCGCACGTCGTTGATGATGGTGTTGATCATGCCGCCCGTGGTCTCCTGCTGGAAGCGCGCGACGGGCAGGCGCAGCAAGCGCTCGAACATGGCGCGGCGCAGGTCGTTGAGCACGCGCGTGAGCACCCAGTTGTTCAGGTAGGACGTGGAAAACGTGGTCAGGCCGCGCAGCGTGAAGATCGAAATCAAAATCAGCGGCACCAGCCACAGGCTGAAGCCCAGTTCGCGCTGGCCGAAGCCGTGTTCGAGCAGCAGCTTCAAGGCCTGGTTGAGCATGGGCGCGGTGGCGGCGGTGCCGGCCATGGTGAACAGCGACAGCAGCGCGCGCGCGCGGTAAGGCTTGACGACGCGCAGCAGGCGGCCGATCACCGCAGTATTATTTTCCATCTTGGTCTTTCACATTCAGGCACAGGCCCATAATCAAAAACAGCATCAGCGCGTAAAACATGGTGCTGCGCACCGAAAAGAAAATCACCTCGGTCAGGCCGAAGCTGAAGTAGCCCAGCACCAGCAAGGTGCCGGCCAGCGCCAGCGCCACCCGCGGCGCGCCGGCCGATTCGTGGGTCTTCAACATTTTGAGGAAGAACAGCAGCGGCATCAGCAGCGTGCCGGCCCACACCAGCAAGCCCGGTATGCCGCCGAACACCAGCTCCTGCAACACGTCGTTGTGGAAGTGCGGCATGACCAGGATGAAGGGGTCGAGCCGGCCGTCGGCCACCAGGCCGGCCATTTCGCCGCGCACCTGCGGCAGCGTGGCGCCGGACCACGGCCGCCGTTCGATCAGCGTGGCCGCGCCCTTCCATAATTCGAAGCGTATGCCCATGTGGGTGTAGGCGCTGCCGCCGCGGGCATAGGTTGCGATATCGTTGATGCCTTCCTGGACCCGGTTGCGCGCCCCCGTCTGCGGGATGAACCAGGTGCTCGCCAGCAGCGCCAGCACCACCAGCGCCGTGCCCTTGAACGATTTGCCGCGCATGAAGTGGCCGTATTTGAGGAACAGCACCAGCGCGAACAGGATGGCGATCCAGCCGCCGCGGGTGCCGGTGGCGATCGAGCCGATCACGCCGGCCAGCGCGCCCAGGCTGGGCCAGACCGCGCGCCAGCCCTTGAAATCGAGCACGCCGGCCAGCGACATCATGCCCATGCACAGCACGATGTCGCCGTAGGTGATGGAGTTGATCAAGCCGCCGGGCCGGTCCACGCCCATCACCCAGCGCTGGTAGACGATGAAGGTGGCGCCGGCCAGCGCGCCGGCGATCAGGCCGTACCACAGCGCCTTGCGGCTGGGACGGCAGGCCAGCACGGCCAGCATGACGGTGACGGCGGCCATTTCGCGGCTCGGTTTTTCCAGCGTGCGCAGCAGGTCGTGGCGCAGCACCATCTGCAACAGCGCGTAACCGAAGCTGAGGCCGAACGCGATCAGCACGCCGCGCAGCTCGCCCAGGTGGCGCTGCATGGCGGCCCAGCCGGCGTGGCGGTAAACGATGGCGGCGATCAAAAAGGCGAAACTGCAAAATCCCACGCCGAAATTGCTGATGAGCGCCAGGAAGGGCAGCAGGAAGACCAGGCAGTGGATCACGGCGCGGCCGGCGCCGGAAGCCTCGGCGCGGCGGGGGATTAAGGTATCATTCATTTCTTTTTTTGTGAGCTTCTCTTGCAAAATCAACACAGGTAGCATAGCCCTCATGCCACAAGCATCAAAAATTTCCGTCATTATCACCACCTACAACCGGCCCGACGCATTGACGGCGGTGGTAGAGGCCTGCTTTGCCCAGAGCGATCAGAATTTTGAAATCATTATCGCTGATGACGGCTCGGGCCACAACACGCGGGACTGCGTGGCCGCCCTGCAGGCGCGCGCGCCCATGCCGCTGCGCCACGTGTGGCAGGAAGACCTGGGCTTTCGCGCCGCCCGCGTGCGCAACCTCGGCACGCTGGCCGCGGACGGCGATTATATTCTCTTCCTCGACGGCGACTGCGTGCCGCAACGCGATTTCATCGCCCGCCACCGGCAACTGAGCCAGCGCGGCTACCTGGTGTCGGGCAGCCGCATCCTGCTCAGCGAGGCGCTGACGGCGCGCACGCTGGCCGAGCACATCGACTTGCAGCGGCTCGGCCTGGGCGACAAGCTGCGCCACCGTTTCAGCGGCGGCATCAACAAGGTGCTGCAACTGCTGCTGCGCTGGCCCGACGTGGCGCGCACCAGCAAGCGCTTCACGTGGCGCCGCATCAAGAGCTGCAACCTGGGCGTGTGGCGCAGCGATCTGGAACTGGTCAATGGTTTCGATGAAAGCTTTCTCGGTTGGGGGCATGAGGATTCCGATCTGGTGGTGCGCCTGTTCAATGCGGGGGTGATGCGCAAGGACGGCGCCTTCGCGACCGAAGTGTTCCACCTGTGGCACAGGGAAAACCAGCGCGACCAGGAGTCGAGCAACCGTCAGGTGGTGCTGCAACGGGCCGCCGACAAGACCACGCAGGCGACGCGGGGCTTGCGGCCGGCGTGAGCCGGGCGGCGGCCCACCAAGCTAGCCGTCCTGCTCCAGCATGCTGATCCGCACCAGGTCGGCCACGTTGTCGACGCTCAGCTTGCCCATCAGCCGCGCCTTGTGCACTTCCACCGTGCGCACCGAGATGCCCAGCGCCGGCGCGATCTCGCGGTTGTGGCGGCCCAGCACCACCAGTCCCATCACTTCCCGTTCGCGCGGCGTCAGCTCGCGCAGCAGTTCGACGCCGGCGGCGCGGCGCCGCACGTGCTGCCGCCGCGCCGCCTCATGCGCGTAGCCTTCGTCGATGGCGGCGATCAGCTTGGCGTCATCGAACGGTTTTTCCAGGAAATCGCTGGCGCGGGCCTTGAACGCGGCGCGCGCCAGCGTCACGTCGCCATGCCCGGTGACGATGACGATGGGGATCAGACAGCCCTGCTCCCCCAGCCGGCGCTGCAATTCCAGCCCGTCCATGCCGGACATGCGGATGTCGACCAGCAGGCAGCCGGCCCAGTCCGGCCGCCACGCCTGCAAAAACGCTTCGCCGCTGGCGAACACCGCCGTGCGGTAGCCGCGCACGCCCAGCAGCAGGCCCAGCGCGTCGCGCACCGCCGGGTCGTCGTCGACGATGTAGACCGTCAAGTTATCGCTCATCGTGCCCATCCATTGTTCATCCCGCACCTGGTTTCTTTCATCATAGCCCATGCGCCGCCGCGGGCAGCGCGGGCAGCGTCAGGCGGAAGATGCCGTGGCCGGCCACCTCGGCCCGCAACTGGCCGCCGTGCGCCTCGGCGATGGCGCGGCTGAGCACCAGTCCCAGGCCCATGCCGCTGGCCTTGGACGACACGAAGGGCTCGAACAGGCGCGCCGCCAGCGCCGCCGACACGCCGTCGCCGCTGTCTTCGACCGACAGCTGCAAGCGCTCGCCGTCCAGCCGCGCCAGCGCGATGCGGATGCGGCGCGCGCCGGCCGGCCGGGTCTTGACGGCGTCGAGCGCGTTGGCCAGCAGGTTGCGCAGCACCAGCTCGAGCTGCAAGCGGTCCGCGCTCAGCAGCAGCGCCGCCGCCGTTTCCCCGACGTCGACCGCCAGTTCGACGCCGTGCTCGCGCAGCGCGTCGAAAAACTGCTGGCTGATGAAGGACACCAGGGCCGCCGCGTCTACCGTTTCGAGCCGCATCGCGCCGGTGCGGAAAAAGTCGCGCAGGCGCCGCACCACGTCGGCCGCGCGGCCGGCCTCGACCACCATGCGGCCGATCGTGCCTTTCAGCAGGTCGGCGCGGTCGCCGTGCTCGATCAAATGTTCGCAGGCCTTGCCATAGGCCGCCAGCGCCGTCAGCGGCTGGTTCAATTCGTGCGCCAGCGCGGCCGCCATCTCGCCGGCGGCGGCCAGCCGCAGCGTGTGCTTCAAGTCGTCGGCGGCCTGGCGGCGTTCGTCGACCGCGATGCCGATAAAGAAGCCGACCAGCGCCATCACCGCGTCGAGCATCTGCAACTCGGCCACGGCGATGTTGGCCGCGCCGCTCCATTTGAGCAGCGCCACCACGGCCGCCTGCAGGGCGAACACGATCAGCGCCGCGCCGTACACGCCCTGACGCGAGGCGGCCCAGATCAGCGGCAAGAACAAAAAGTAAAAGTGCTTGAATTCGGCGCCGGCGATGAAGCCGAACACCAGCCACAGCACCGCCACCGACAGCGCCAGCACGGCCGGCGTTTCCCAGCGCAGCACGCGTTCGCGCAGGCGGGCGCGGCCGGGCGCGCTGGCCAGCATCCAGATCAGCGGCATCGACACCACCAGCCCGACCATGTCGCCGACGCCGAAGCGCCACACGGCCAGCGTCCACTCGGCCGGCAGCACCAGCCCGGCCGCCGCCAGCAGCGACACATAGCCGAGCGCGTTGACCACGGTGCCGCCGACGATGATGGCGACCCAGGCGAACAGGCCGTGGCTGTTGTCGAACATGTCGCAGCCGCTGAAGCGGCGCCGCAGCGCCTCGCCGATGGCGCCGTAGGCCAGCGTCAGCCACAGCGCGCCCAGCACAGTGACCGCCCAGCCGGCCGGCATGCCGCGCACCAGCACTTCGCCGGCCAGCAGCGCGACGAACCACGGCGCCGCCGCGCGCCGGCCGTAGCGCAGCCAGAACACCATGCCCAGCGCCGGATCGGGATTCCACGGCGTGATGTTCAGGCCGTGCAGCGGATCGAGGTAGGTGGCCCAGTCGAGCAGCAGGTAGAGCGCGATGAAGGCGAAGGCCGGCCCGCAAAGTAACGTATTGTCGCGTAATGTACGCATGTAAATTCGATCCGCTCCGGTGATGGCGCCTTATGCCAGCCATATTTCCCTATGGCATTAGTTAGAAGCACTAAGTGTTTCCCTTAGCGCGGCGCGAAAACCGCCGCCACAGCCCCGCGAACCGCCCCTTCCCCCTTAATACCGCTTACGGGTATCGCGTAAGTCCTTACCCGGATTTACAGCCCGGTGGACGGTCTATAAGATCGGCCGCATTGTAACGTATTGTTTCATTTCACTAGAACTTTCCATGATGATATTGTTCGCCAGCCAACTTCGCCACCCCCGCCGCAACACCGGCGCGTGGCCGGGTGGCCGGCGTTGCGCCCGTCATCGCGTGCCGCCAGTCCCCGCCCCGTCCGCCTGGCCGCGCCCTCCCTCCTGCGACATCCGCCCAGACGGCCCCGCCCCCGCCGTCGCGCAACGCAGCGTTTTATACTGATTCCAGATGACGCAGTCCATCACCCTTGCGACCTGCCTGGCGGGTACGCCCGGCGGCTTATCTTATTTGCGCGCGTCGATCAAGCTGCGCCTGCGCGCCTGGCGCCACCACGAGCAAACGCGCGACTGGATGGCGCTGCTCAATTCGCACGGCACGCTGCGCGAACTGGCCGCCACCTGCCCGCGCCTGATCCACAAGATTTACCGGCCCTACCTGAGCAGCCGCCTCAATTGCCAGCAGCGGCTGGGCGTGCTGATGACGCACTACCGCTTCGTGCTGCAACACGGGCTGGGCGCGGCCGTGTCGCAGGCGGCGCGCGCGCCGCTGGTGCTGGCGCGCTTCGCCGGCAAGTCCGAGGCCCCGTACACCATCGAGCTGCGCGCCATTTCGGCCATGGAGCGCGAGGGCGAGCTGGTGCTGCAACTGCGCCGCGCCGACGCGCTGGTCTATTCGCTGGCGTTCTCCTTCCTGGCCGATGGCCGCCAGGGCGCGCTGCGCAGTGTGGGCATAGGTTGCGTGCAAGGTCCGCAGGGCGAGCACGGCCTGGAGCTGATCCGCGAAGCGACGCGCGACCTGCACGGCATGCGGCCGAAAAACCTGATGGTGCGCCTGGTGCGCCAGCTCGGTTTCGAATACGGCTGCCAGCGCCTGATTTTGGTCGGCAACGACAACCGCGCCGTGCGCCAGTCGGTGCGCAAAGGCCTGGTGCTGGCCGATTACAACGCGCTGTGGCTGGAACTGGGCGCCACCGAGCGCGCCGACGGCGACTATCAGCTGGCGTGCGAAGCGCTGCTGCCGCCGGCGATGGAAGAGATACCGTCGAAGAAGCGCTCGGAAGCGCGCAAGCGCCACGAACTGCTCGTCGCCATCATCGCCGCCACCGGCGCCGGCCTGCGCGCGCCGGCGGCGATGGCCGCGCCGGCCGCGCCGCTGCTGTCGCTGGTGCCGACGCTGAGCAAGGCGCTGCCGGAACCGCAGCTTGCGCTCGACGTGGAATTCGACGCCGCCATCGCCTGACGGGGGCGATACTGTATCTGCCAACACAGCGGCCGCCGCGGCGGGCCGGCG
>NZ_JANXMI010000282.1 GCF_025354735.1 Rugamonas sp. | reverse complement strand
GACAGCACGGTGCGCTCGAAGTCCAGGCCCGACATCAGCACGTTGACGCCCTTGCCCAGGCCGCCGAGCACGTTTTCAGCCGGCACTTCGCAGTTGTCGAACACCAGCTCGCCCGTGTGCGAGCCGCGCATGCCCAGCTTGTCGAGCTTTTGCGCGACGGAAAAACCCTTGAAATCCTTTTCGATCAGGAAGGCGGTCATGCCGCGCGCGCCCGCTTCCAGGTCGTTCTTGGCGTAGACCACGAGGACGTCGGCGTCGGGGCCGTTGGTGATCCACATCTTGGTGCCGTTGAGCACCCAGCGGTCGCCCTTGAAGTCGGCGCGAAGCTTCATGCTGACGACGTCGGAGCCGGCGTTCGGTTCGGACATGGCGAGCGCGCCGATGTATTCGCCGGACACCAGTTTCGGCAGGTATTTTTGCTTTTGCTCCGCCGTGCCGTTGCGCTTGATCTGGTTGACGCACAGGTTGGAATGGGCGCCGTAGGACAGGCCGACCGAGGCCGACGCGCGCGAGATTTCCTCCATCGCCACGATGTGGGCCAGGTAGCCCATGTCGGCGCCGCCGTACTCCTCGCCGACGGTGATGCCGAGCAGGCCCAGTTCGCCCATCTTGCGCCACAGGTCCATGGGGAACTGGTCGCTGCGGTCGATCTCGGCGGCGCGCGGCGCGATTTCGGCGGCGGCGAACTGTTGCACGGCGGCGCGCAGGGCGGCGATGTCTTCGCCGTGGTCAAAGGTCAGGCCTGGGAGATGGAGCATGTCATCCTCGTTGTGTTTGTTTTGGTTGAAGCGGCCATGATACGCCGCTGTGACGTTAACGTAAACGTAAAGTGAAACGGGCCCTTGCGCCGCGAATACGGCGCGCGGCCGTTGTTTTTATGGCGTCGCGGCGGCCTGCTTTCCGCCGGCGATGGCGGCCAGCAGACGCTGGCATTCTTCTTCGTGGGCGGTGATTTCGGCCAGCGACATTTCAATGTCTTCGCGCTGCTGTTCGAGCGTTTCGCGGTGCTGCGCCAGCACGCCGAGGAAACGGTGCATCTGGGCGCTGGTGTCCTTGGGCGATTCGTACATGTCGACCAGGCTCTTGATCTCGGACAAGGCCAGGCCCAGGCGCTTGCCGCGCAGCGTCAGCTTGAGGCGGGTGCGGTCGCGCGGCGTGTAGACCCGGCTGCGGCCACCGGCGCCTTCGCGCGACGGGCTCAGCAGGCCTTGGTCTTCATAAAAACGGATGGCGCGCGCCGTGATGTCGAATTCGCGGGCCAGTTCGGTGATAGTGTAAGTGGGCATCGTGTGCTTGCGGTGGTGAGGTGGCGGACCGGTGGACGCCGCCGGCCGGTGAAAAATCCGTTTACAATCCGGTTTGGCTTCCGTTTACGTCAACGTCAACGTCAATCACATTGTAGCGCGCCCGCCGCAAAAGTGAACCGGAAGATCGACTATGGGAAAGATCGAATATGAATGCGCTTGAATCGCAATTGCACTATCCGCTGGGCGACGAGGTGCCGGCCGTCGGCGCCGTGGTCGACATCGCGCCCGGCGTGCGCTGGCTGCGCATGCCCCTGCCGTTCGCGCTCGACCACATCAATCTGTGGCTGCTGGTCGACCGTTTTGGCGACGCCGCCGGCGACGTCGACGCGGACGCCGGCTGGACCGTGGTCGACTGCGGCGTCGCCAGCGACGCCACCATGGCCGGCTGGGCATCCATCTTCGCCACCGGTCTCGACGACTTGCCTTTGCAACGCGTGCTGGCCACGCATTGCCACCCTGACCATATCGGCCTGGCCGACTGGCTCAGCCGGCGCTGGCAGGCGCCGCTGTGGATGACGACCGGCGAATATGTGTTCGCGCGCATGATGTCGGCGGCCCTGCCCGGCGTCGACGGCTCGGCCGCGCTGCCGCATTTCCAGCGCCACGGTCTGCGCGATGCGGACATGTTGGAGAAGATGCAAAGTCGCAAAAATTACTACCCCAGCCTGGTGCCAGCGGTGCCGGATTGTTACACGCGCATGCAGGATGGACAGTTGGTGGCAATAGGTGACCATGAATGGCGGGTCATCACCGGCTTCGGCCACGCGCCCGAACACGCCTCCTTGTATTGCGCCAAACTCAACATCCTGATTTCCGGCGACATGGTGCTGCCGCGCATTTCGACCAATGTTTCCGTGTTCGCCATCGAGCCGGAAGCCAATCCGCTGACCCTGTATCTCGACTCGCTCGACAAGTTCGCCGACCTGCCGGACGACGTGCTGGTGCTGCCTTCGCACGGCAAGCCCTTCCGCGGCTTGCACACCCGCATCGCCCAACTGCGTGCGCACCACGTCGCGCGCCTCGCCGAAGTGATGGAAGCTTGCCAGACCTGGCAATCGGCGGCCGACATCGTGCCGCTGATGTTTAACCGCGCGCTCGACGCCCACCAGCTCAGTTTTGCGCTGGGCGAGGCCCTGGCCCATTTGCATGCCCTGTGGTACGACCGCCTGCTGCGCCGCAAGAAGGACCACGACGGCGTCATTCGCTTCCGTATTGATCTAGAGCAAAAATAGCGCAAAATCAGACAATTGCGCGTCGAAGGCGGCGAAACCGTGGCCTACACTGGATTTTCACCCCACGGAAGGTGTTGTGATGCTATCTTAATAACATGGCTCCGTCACCACCCCACCGGTGGCGCGGAACGTAACGAGTTCTCTGGAGACGGCCGATGGCGAAATAAAATTCGGCATCGAGTCACTAAACTATAGAACGCTTCTTGGCGTAAATTGTTAAATGTGAAAATATTGAATGTTACAATTAATGGTGACTTTCAAGAGACTGACATTCATGCTGTGACATGAAATAGTGCAAATATGAATTCTTCAAATGAACGCGAAAGCTTTAGCCAGCGCCTGCAACAGGCCCTTAAAAACGCTCACTACTCGCCTGACAGCCCCACTCGCCTGGCCCGGGAGTTCAATATCCGCTTCGACGGCCGGCCCATCACTGTGCACGCCGCCCGTAAATGGCTGGTGGGCGAAGCCATACCGACCCAGGAAAAGCTGCGCATGATCGCCCAGTGGCTGGGGGTGCCGGCCGAGTGGCTGCGCTTCGGCGGCCCGGAAACTGCGGCCGCGGCCAGCGAGGGCGCCAACGGTTTATCGCGCTTCGAATCGGCCGATGTGAAGCTGATTGCTGATTTGCAACGGTTGGATGAACACCATCGTCAAATAGCGCGTGAATTTATTCGCATGCTGGTGAGGGTGAACTACCAAAAGTAACTATTTTTTTATAGGCTTTTGCATCACATTATTGCAGTAATTGTAACTTCACCCCCACGCCCGTCACACTCCGGGCGCTCCCCACCCTCCGCTTTTTGTTTGGCGCGTATTGCTCTCCGGCCTTATTCTTGCTTGGCCCGCGCTGCTTGGGCCTGCGCAAGGGCCGCCGTTCCGGCGCCGACTTTTCCCTATCCCTTTTGTCAAAACCAGTTTGCGAATTGTCATGGTTGCGACACGAATTTAAGGCACAATAGGGGACGCTATACCTGATGAGTTTTCTTTTTAGTAATAATTTTTAATAAGAATTCTTATGGGAATAGTGGCTCATGATTAGTCTGTTCTAGCGTTACTGCCCAATTCACCACGGAGCCAAACTTTTGAGCCGTCTTATGAAAAGTAATTACAGCAATGTCGCGCAGCTAAAAGATTTGATGACCGTCCCCCCGATGACCGCCGCGCAGCACGCGGAAGTGATGCGCAAACGGATCGCGCACCGTCGCATGGTCGAGGAAGCCAGGGATTTGAAGAAGGCGAGCGGGATACAGTTCGAGAAGCGCTAGCGGCACGGCGTTTCCGGCTCGCTCCGCTTGCTGCGGCGACCGGTAACCGGCGGCAGACGCGCCGGGTGAGCCGGTGTCTGCCATGCGCTTGCGGGGATTCGATGGCAGTTCTACGCGTTTTCGACGGCGGTGCCATGCCTGCCGGAGTATGCTGCGTCAGCCGTCGGGATGTCGCTCAGGTGTCGCTCAGGTGTCGTTCAGATGTCGCTCAGGTGCCGCCCAGGTGTCGCTCAGGCGCCCGGGGCGTCGCCCGATGCATCCTTCAGGCCGCCCCAGCGCGGCGCCAGCGCGTGTTCGATGCCGAACAGGTCGATGACGCGCCCGACCGTGTGGTCGACCATCTCGGCGATGCTTTGCGGGTGGTGGTAAAAACTCGGCAGCGGCGGGAAAATGATGCCGCCCATTTCGGTCACGGCCGTCATATTGCGCAGATGCGCCAGATTGAACGGCGTCTCGCGCACCATCAGCACCAGCCTGCGGCGCTCCTTGAGCACCACGTCGGCCGCGCGTGCGATCAAATTATCCGACAGGCCATGGGCCACCGACGCCAGTGTCTTCATCGAGCACGGCGCGACGATCATGCCATCGGATTGAAACGAGCCGCTGGCGATCGCCGCGCCGACGTCGCGCACCTTATGCACGACATGGGCCATCGCTTCGACGTCGCGGCGCGACAAGCCGGTTTCCTGGTGCAAGGTCAGCACGGCGGAATCGGAGACGACCAGATGCGTCTCGACCCCCTCCGTGTCGCGCAGATGTTGCAGCAGCCGCACGCCATACACGGCGCCGGTGGCGCCCGTGATGGCGATGATGAGCCGGGTGGCCCTGCGCTGCCGCGGACGATCAGGCATCCAACAAGGCCTTCAGTTCGCCCGATTCAAACATTTCATTCATGATGTCGGAGCCGCCGACGAACTCGCCCTTGACGTACAGTTGTGGAATCGTCGGCCAGTTCGAATATTCCTTGATGCCCTGGCGCACGTCTTGATCGTCCAGCACGTTGACGGTGGCGATGTTCTCGACGCCGCAAGCCTTCAGGATCTGGATCGCGCGGCCGGAAAAACCGCATTGCGGGAATTGGGCGGTGCCCTTCATGAACAGCACGACGGGCGTCGAGGTCACGGTGTCTTTAATCCAGGTTTGTACGTCGCTCATAGCTGCCTCAGGGGAAAAATGAATAGATGCCGACATTTTATAAGAAAACGCGGAAGGGGGTATCGCGGCGCGCTACTGCGCCGTTTCCGGGGCGGCTTCGGGGCCAAACCGGCAAACGGCTTGTGTCCCCGCCTGCCGCTTGATCGAGGCTGTGGCGGCCGAAATCAGCCGCGCAGCTTGGCGAACGCGGCCGCCATGCTGCCGCCGGCCGGTTCCTGCCGGGTTTGTTGCTGCTGTTGCTTTTGATGCTGGCCCAGGCTCTTGCGGTCGTTGCGGTCGCCGCGCTGCTCGGGCTTGCTGCCCGCCTGCGGCGCGCTGTCGGTCAGGCGCATGGTCAGCGCGATGCGCTTGCGTTTCTCGTCCACCTCCAGCACTTTCACCCTGACCACCTGGCCGGCCTTGACCACCGTGTGCGGATCCTTGACGAAGGTGTGCGACAAGGCGGAGATGTGCACCAATCCATCCTGATGCACGCCGATGTCGACAAAAGCGCCAAAAGCGGCCACGTTGGTGACCACGCCTTCCAATATCATGTCCGGCCGCAAATCGCGGATTTCTTCCACGCCTTCCTTGAACGTGGCCGTGGTGAAGGCCGGCCGCGGATCGCGCCCCGGCTTTTCCAGTTCCTTCAAAATATCGTTGATGGTTGGCACGCCGAAGCGCTCGTCGGCGTACTTGGCCGCGTTCAGCGTTTTAATCAGCGCCGTTTCGCCGATGACGGCCTTGATGTCTTTCTTGATGTCGCTCAAGATCTTTTCCACCAGCGGATACGATTCCGGGTGCACGGCCGAGGCGTCGAGCGGATTGTCGCCGCCCATCACGCGCAGGAAGCCGGCGGCCTGCTCGAAGGTCTTGTCGCCCAGGCGCGGCACCGCCTTCAATCCCGCGCGCGAGGTGAACGCGCCCTTGAGGTCGCGGTAGGACACGATGGCCTGGGCCACCGAGGCCGACAGACCGGACACGCGCGCCAGCAGCGGCGCCGAGGCCGTGTTGACGTCGACCCCGACCGCGTTCACGCAATCCTCGACGACGGCGTCCAGCGAGCGCGCCAGTTGTGTTTGCGACACATCGTGCTGGTACTGGCCGACGCCGATGGATTTCGGGTCGATCTTGACCAGTTCCGCCAGCGGATCCTGCAGCCGGCGCGCGATCGAGACGGCGCCGCGCAGCGACACGTCCATGTCCGGCAATTCGCGCGACGCGAACTCGGAGGCCGAATACACCGACGCGCCCGCTTCCGAGACGACGATCTTGCTCATGTTCTGATCCGGATGCTGCTTGATTAATTCTTGGGCCAGCTTGTCCGTTTCGCGCGAGGCGGTGCCGTTGCCGATGGAAATGAGCGACACCTGGTGTTTGGCGGCCAGGCGGCCCAGCGTGTGCAGCGCGCCGTCCCAGTCGTTCTTCGGCTGATGCGGGTAGATGACGGCGGTATCGACGACTTTACCGGTGGCGTCGACCACGGCCACCTTCACGCCCGTGCGCAGGCCGGGGTCCAGGCCCATGGTGGCGCGCTGGCCGGCGGGCGCCGCCAGCAGCAGCGCCTTCAAGTTGGTGGCGAAGACGTTGATGGCGTCGAGCTCGGAGCGTTCGCGCAGCGCGCCCATCAGTTCCGTTTCCAGGTGCATGAAACTTTTCACGCGCCAGGTCCAGCGCGCCGTGTCGGCCAGCCACTTGTCGGCCGGCCGGCC
>NZ_JANXMI010000231.1 GCF_025354735.1 Rugamonas sp. | reverse complement strand
GTTGTTAATAGCAGTGGGTAAGACTACAATCGAAAAACTATTTGGTAGTGCCATTTTGCGGAACTCGTCCCTATGTCTTTTTTGTCCTCTGCCTCGCCTAAGCTAGCGCCCTGGAAAGTCCTGTTGGTCGACGACGAACCGGACATCCACGACATCACAAAACTGACGCTGAGCCGCTTCCGTCTCGACGGCCGCGCGCTGAGCTTCGTGCACGCCTACAGCGGCGCCGAGGCCAAGGAAGTGCTGGCGCGCGAGACCGACATCGCGCTGGTGTTCCTCGACGTGGTGATGGAAAAGGAAGACAGCGGCCTGGAAGTGGCGCGCTGGATGCGCGAAGACCTCGACAACCAGTTCACCCGCATCGTGCTGCGCACCGGCCAGCCCGGCCAGGCCCCCGAGGAGCGCGTGATCGTCAACTACGACATCAACGACTACAAGGAAAAGACCGAGCTCGACCGCACCAAGCTGTTCACCACCACCTTCGCCGCGCTGCGCGCCTACCGCGACATCACCAAGGTGGAGGAGGCGCGCCGCGCGCAGCTGAATTACCGCGAAGGCCTGGAGCGCGTGATCGCCGCCTCGGCCCATATTTTCCAGCAGCGCAACCTGAAAGACTTCGCCAGCGGCCTGTTGCAGCAGGTGGTGGCGCTGCTGCGCCTGGAGCACAGCATGCTGCTGCGCCTGCGCGGCGCCAGCGCCATCTCCGGCGAAAAGGATTTCGAAATCCTGGCCCAGATCGGCGACGACGACGGCAATATGCTCAGCGCCGACGTGCTGGCCCAGATCGACGACGCCAAGAGCAATAAGATTTCGCGCGTGCAGGGCGACACCTACATCGGCTATTTCCCCAACAGCAGCGGCAAGGCTTCGCTACTGATCTTGAAGGGCGTGGAAGAAATCTCGGAAATCGACGCCAAGCTGCTCGAGGTGTTTTGCTCCGGCGTCGCCATCGCCTTCGACAATATCCTGCTGACGCAGGAAATCACCGATACCCAGGCCGAGCTGATATTGCGCCTGGGCGACGTCGTCGAATCGCGCTCCAACGAGGCCGGCAACCACGTGCGCCGCATGTCGGAAGTGTGCTACCTGCTGGCCAAGGCGGCCGGCCTGCCGGACGAGGAGACGGCCGTGCTGCGCCACGCCGCGCCCATGCACGACATCGGCAAGATCGCCACGCCCGACGCCGTGCTGCTGAAGCCCGGCAAGCTCGACGCGGCCGAATGGGAAATCATGAAGCAGCATCCGGCCGTCGGCCTGTCCATCCTCGACGGCTCGCAGCGCCCGATTTTGAAGGCGGCCGCCGTGATCGCCCACCAGCACCATGAAAAGTTCGACGGCAGCGGCTATCCGCAGGGACTGAAGGGCCACGACATCCACCTGTACGCGCGCATCGTCGCCGTCGCCGACGTGTTCGACGCGCTGATGCACAAGCGCTGCTACAAGGAAGCGTGGCCGATCGACAAGGTCATCGAGCACCTGCGCGAAGTGGCCGGCCACCATCTGGATCCGGTCTACGTCGAGCTGCTGTGCAAGAACATCGACCAGGCGCTGGCGATCAACGAACGCTTCCCCGACTGAATCGGCCGCTGGTCGACCACTGGTCCGGCGGCTAGTCGCCGGCGCAGGGCGGCGTCGGCAAGGCGGCCAGGCCATCGACCCGCAAGCCCGGGCCAAGGCCAAGGCCTTGGCCTTGGCCGCCGTCGCGCTGCGCGCTCAATTGCAGGAAAATAAAGCGCTTCCATTTCAAGTCGTCGGTATTGCGGCTGTGTAGCGGCTCGAAGTACAGCCTCAGCAGCGTGCCGACGTCGTCGCGGCTGCCCAGGCCCAGGTCTTGCCACAGGAAGCGGTTGCCCATGCAGGCCGCCGCGATGGCGCGCGCCAGCCACTCGACCTGGCCGGCGTCGGCACCGGGCGTGCGCGATGCCATCAGCAGCGCCAGCACCTCGCTGAACAGCGCCGGCGCGCACTGCAACAGCGCCGCATATTTGCGTTCGGAAATAGTGTCGGAGCTGGCCAGCTGCGGCAGACAGTGGCGCACCACGTCCAGCAGCGCCGCCTGCGCCAGCCCGAGCGTGCGCGCGAACGGCGGCAGCGCGCCGGCATAGGCGCAACGCAGTACGCCGGCTACGGCGTTGAGCAACAAAGGATGGCCGGCCTGCGCGCCTGCGCACAGAGCGGGGGAAGGGGTCTGTGTCGTCATGTGGTCTCCTGTGGATGCGCGTGGCATCCTTCTAGTTATAGACCAACTATACGCGAATATCGACCAACACAATATCAAAAAACCAAGATATTCGATACAGTCCAATCGCTATGGAGACCGTGCCGGCGTGGCTATACTGTGATGTGCAAAAGCCAAACCGACAAGGATAGCCATGCTCACCAGCGCCCGTAATCAATTGAGTGGAACCGTCACCGCCATCACGCGCGGCGCCGTCAACGATGAAGTGGAAATCGGCCTGGCGGACGGCCAGGCCATCGTCGCCATCGTCACCCACAGCAGCACCGAGGCGCTGGGCCTGCGCATCGGCACGCCCGCGTTCGCGCTGCTGAAGGCGTCGTGGATTATTTTATTGACCGACACCGCCGGCATCAAGCTGTCGACCCGCAACCAGCTGGCCGGCACCGTCGCCAGCGTGACCACCGGCGCCGTCAACGCCGAAGTGGCGCTGACGCTGGCCGGCGGCGACGTCATCACCGCCATCATCACCAACGAGAGCGTGCGCAATCTGGGCCTGACGGTGGGCGCCAAGGCCAGCGCCGCGTTCAAGGCTGCGCACGTGGTGGTGGGCGTGAAGGCCTGACGCCGGCCGGCCCGGTTCGCGGGTCCGGCGCGCGGCTACTTCAGCGTCGGCATCGCGAACTGGGCGCCGTCGCCGGCGGCGGCGCCGGGCCAGCGCTGGGTCAGCGCCTTTTGCCGCGTGTAGAAACGCACCCCCTCCGGGCCGTGCGCGTGATGGTCGCCGAACAGGCTGCGCTTCCAGCCGCCGAAACTGTGGAAGGCCATCGGCACCGGAATCGCCACGTTGATGCCCACCATGCCGACTTCGACCCGGAAGCCATACTCGCGCGCCGTGTTGCCGTCGCGCGTGAAGATCGCCGTGCCGTTGCCGTATTCATGGGCGTTGACCAGATCGATGGCGGCCGCCAGGTCCGGCACCCGCACCACGCACAGCACCGGGCCGAAAATCTCCTCGCGATAAATCGCCATCCGCGGCGTGACATGATCGAACAGCGAGCCGCCCAGGAAGAAGCCGGCCTCGTGTCCCGCCAGCTCGAAGCGGCGGCCGTCGACCACCAGCTGCGCGCCCGCCGCCACGCCCTGCCCGATGTAGTCGACGATTTTATCCTTGTGCTGCTGCGTGACGACCGGCCCCATTTCGGCCGCCAAGTCCATGCCCTGCGCGATCTTCAGCGCCCGCACGCGCGGCGCCAGCGCGGCGACCAATTGATCGGCCACCGCGCCGACGGCCACCACCACCGAAATGGCCATGCAGCGCTCGCCGGCCGAACCGTAGGCGGCGCCCATCAGCGCATCGACCGTCTGCGCCAGGTCGGCGTCCGGCATCACCACCATGTGGTTCTTGGCGCCGCCCAGCGCCTGCACCCGCTTGCCGCGCGCGCTGCCGGTGGCGTAGATGTATTCGGCGATCGGCGTCGAGCCGACGAAGCTGACCGCCTGCACCACCGGATGGTCGAGCAGCGCGTCGACGGTGACCTTGTCGCCCTGGACGACGTTGAACACGCCGTCCGGCAAACCGGCCTCCTTCAACAGCGCGGCGTGCAGCAGCGACGGCGATGGGTCGCGCTCGGACGGCTTGAGGATGAAGGTGTTGCCGCAGGCGATGGCGACCGGGAACATCCACATCGGCACCATCACCGGGAAGTTGAACGGCGTGATGCCGGCCACCACGCCGAGCGCCTGGCGCATCGACCAGGCGTCGATGCCGCGCGAGATCTGGTCGGT
>NZ_JANXMI010000230.1 GCF_025354735.1 Rugamonas sp. | reverse complement strand
CCGCATTACACCAGATCAATTCAACTAGATCAATTCGACAGCAACACGCTGCATGTCGTCATTCACATCAATATAGCGCTGGGTGGTTGCAATGTTCTGGTGTCCAGCCAGCGCCATCAGCACGCGAACACCCACGCCTTTACTTGCCAGATTCGTGATGAAAGTTCGACGACCTGAATGGCTGCTAGCGCCATCGATTCCAGCTTCCTTGTATAGGAAATGGAAGTGCTGGCATAACGTATTGGCACTGAACGCCAACCGCTTCTGCGTGAAGAACAACGGCATGTCTGGCTGCACGCGCTTTAAGGTAGCAAGGTAGGCCGACAGTTCTTTTTGAAGACGCTCATTTATGAACACCGTTCGCGCCCGGCTGCCTTTTGTCTGTTCCGGCAACAGTCGAACTTCCGGCCTAACACGGCCATCGTCCGACAGCACGTCCTTGACCAGAAGTGCAGCAACCTCGCCTACGCGCATACCTGCCAAGTGGGTCATCAATAGCATTGCTCGATTTCGTGCAGCGTGCCGTTTAATTGCAATGAAAGCAAGGATGCGCTTAAGTTCTTTTTCTGTGAGTGTTTTTGCCTGTGCCATATCGAAAACAAAAGGATTTAATGCGTCTAAGGATGCAACCTTTTGTTTTAGAAATCAACCGAATAATGACTTTATAGAAAAACCTTTATTTTCAATCGACTAGCGGAAAATCTAAGGATTTCGCTATTTCCTTTGCTTTAACATTATGTGCATATTATGCTAAAAAAACAATATTCCACTTGTCATGTCATAGTTCGTTGAAGCGACATCGTGGCCGTCAAAGGTGTTACAATTTCAATTAAGAACTTTTTAAGTTAATGACTACTTGCTGGGATCGGTAAATTTTACATACGCGCAGCAGCTTCTTGAAAGTACAGTTATGCATATAGTCATTGTTGCAAAAAAGACACTTGAAATCTACGCCAGTCGATTAAAAGATCTTGTATCAAAACACCCGAACCATTCCGCTGTATTTTGGACGGAGCAGTTTTACCAAGACAATGAGCCAACACTCACAGGCAAGCAGTCCGTTATCATACTCGGTGCTAACGAAATTTCTAAAATTTATGACCATCGTCTAGTCGAGAGTTTCAATACATACGGCACCTGTTGTGCTTACGAAGGCACTAAGGCCGTTCTTAAAATTGCTCCGATAGAAATGGTGTCCGTCGACGAGCTCAACGCATTGGAGTTTGCCGTAGATATCCTTCTTGGTAAAAAATCTGGCCCGATGGGACGCAATCATTCGCTCCCCCACTTTACAACAGGCGCTCGCGCTACGGACAAACGACTCATTCCATGGACATCGAACAAAGAGCGCAAACGTAAGGAACAATACGTTAAGCTACAGCATGAATACCTATGTCTTCGCTTCGTACACTATGAACTCGATGTATTCGTTAGTGGTGCGGAGATATAGTGACCGAGGTCTTTCGTCGCGACTACCGTGCAGCTATAGAGTATTACGGATCTAAGTACGCCGGTGAACAAAGCGAAGCATATGCTGTAAGCGTTCAAGAGGCTATCGAAGACCTAGTTATTGGAATGCGCTTGCTAGCCAATAACGAAAAGTCAGTCGACTACGCTAAGGGCGACGTAGCTGAAGCTTGGCATAAGGGAAGCTTTAGGGTTGATGCGGCGCGGCGCAGTCTGGATCTGTCCGCCACGACACCGCGTGACCAATCGCCGCACGACGTTACCGTCTGTGGATCTACCGTTGAACATGCCCAGCTTAAATATTACGGCAACGCGCGGGAGACCACTACGGCCATCAGCGCTCCAAACTATTCCGAGTTAGATCAGAAGGTAGTGCCCGCAGATCAACTGGAGGATGTACGACGCCACTCGGAGCGTTTAGCAGAGTATCACTCCGCCAACCGACCAGAACTAGCAAAAGCCTATAGACATACCGCCGAAACCGTTTCAGACTCTGTAAGTCTGGATGGTTCGAACTCTCTACCGTTAGAAGAAGCAGACTCAAAGATACTAGTAGAGCAGCTACGCGCAGACGGAGAGATTGACCGCACTTCTTTCGGTGTAACGTTAGAAGAAATTATCGAATGGCAAGACATCCTACGTGAGTCGACCAAAGCGGGGGCACGTGCAGCGCTGATTACAGCAGCGCTAAATGCAGCGCCGTACTTAATCGACATCGCCGAAAAGGCGTGGAAGCGTGGCGAATTGACTGCAGATGATTTCGATCAGTTGCGCCACGAAACGCTGACCACGTTACTCCGCTCTGGTTTAGCGGCGAGTCTGTCGGCGGCTATCGTCACAACGGCACGGGCCGGGCTAATGGGAGTCGGGCTGAAACAGCTTAGCTCGAACAGCGTTGCCGCCGCTGTAAGCCTAGCACTAACAGTTTTTACGACCTCCATCCGCGCCACACGAGGCGAGATTAGTTGGCAAGTAGCCACTGGTAAAATTATTGAAGATGCAATTATAATGGCTTCGGGAATCGGGTGTTCAATGGCAGCACAGTCCTTAATTCCGCTCCCACAGGTAGCCGTAATCTTCGGCAACATTATCGGCACTGTCGTGGCACGAATGATGATCGATCACACAAAGAATACGGTGCTCGGTCTGACCGTGAACAGTGGCTGGACAATATTCGGGCTGGTTGAACAGGACTATAAGGTACCTTCGCGTGTGCTCCAAGAATGCGGGCTAGAAGTGCTATCTCCACGTACCTTCCCGTTACGTCAGATCGATCTGAAGCTAATAGAACTGCGTGCCTTTAGGCCGAGTCAAATCGGCATCACATTTCTGCGGCGCGGTGTCGTATGCTTCGGCCGTGTTGGCTACTTGTCAGATGCAAATGTCATCTTAACGAGATCTCATTCGTCCAACAAAGAATAAATGTAACATCAACTTATACCTCACATTTTTATTGATTTTTTACCAACATAAGCGCACCATCCTTTACGTGAACAACTACTAAGGATGGCAAAAATGTCCCTGCTGAACAGCTTGAAAATCGTTACCGCAAAACGCCCTGCGCCTGTATCGCCAATCGCACGTCGTCGTGACATGCTGATCGCCAAACTGATCGAACAAGTCGCTTACGCCCAAGCCCAGCAAGACGGCAGCGTGTATGCGCCAACGCGCATCCGCACCGTCACCGATAAAGAATCGGGCGAAAGCAAGCGCATTGAAATGCCGAAGCGCGTAAAGCCGTGGTGGTTCACTGACGACAGCGGCAAACTGTGTCTGGTCGTCAAGTATGGCACTAAGCCGCTGGAACTGGCGAAGGGTAAGGTGGCTATCGAGCTGACCGCGCAAGCTGACCTGATCCCGACGCTGGAAACGCTGAAAGCTGCGGTTTCGGCTGGTGAGCTGGACGCACAGATCGAAGTGATGAGCGGCACTCTGCGCAAAGGCTTCGCTAAGAAGTGATCGACCGGCCATCAACTGACCGAAACTGCTGCTGTGTTCTTACATTTGCAGCAGTTGGTCAGTGTAGTACAGCAGTGTAGTACTCGACCATAAGAGCCAGTGTTTATGCGGTGTCCGTGCCAAATCCGCATTCTTCGGGACGCAGAGGCCGGAGGTTCGAATCCTCTCACCCCGACCAAAAGCCCGGCAAAAGCCGGACCGCGTTGCAAGGCCGGGTTTAAGCCGCCTTGGCGTTGGCGCCCAAGAACGGATAATCGGTATAACCGGCTTCCTGGCCGCCGTAGAAGGTGTCGCGGTTGTACGCCGCAAGCTGTGCCTTCGCGCGTATCCGCGCCGGCAAGTCCGGGTTGGAGATGAAGTGGCGGCCGAAGGCGACCAGATCGGCGTCGCCCGCTTCGATGATCTGCGCTGCGGACTCCGGCGTGAAACCGCCGGCCGCGATAATCAAACCCTTGTAATGCTTGCGGATCAGCTGCGCGGCGACCGGGATTTTCTGATCCTTGCTTTCATTGGTCTCGTTGCCAAAGACGCGCGGTTCGATCAGGTGCAGATACGCCAGGTTCAGCTTGTCGAGCTGCTGGGCGACGTGGGTGAACAGCGCTTGCGGATCGCTGTCGGCCATGCCGCCGAATTCGCCGCTCGGCGAGATGCGCACGCCGACGCGGTCCATGCCGATCACCGACGCCGCCGCCTCGACCGCCTCGAGCAGGAAACGGCTGCGGTTCTCCAGGCTGCCGCCATACGCATCGCTACGCTTGTTGCTGCCGTCCTGCAGGAATTGATCGAGCAGGTAGCCGTTGGCGGAATGGACTTCAACGCCGTCGAAACCGGCGGCGACGGCGCGCTCGGTCGCCTTGCGATACGCTACTATCAGCGCTTCGATTTCACCGGTCTCCAAGGCGCGGGCCGGCGTCGATGGAATCCAGCCGTCCTTGGTGAATGCCACACCTTCATACGGCACGGCCGACGGTGCCACGGGTGCGCCGCCATCGGGCTGATGGTCGGAGTGCGACACGCGGCCCACATGCCACAGCTGCGCGAAGATCAGGCCGCCTTTGGCATGCACGGCTGCGGTGATTTTTTTCCAGCCGGCGATCTGACCATCGTCGCTGATACCGGGCACGCCCAGATAGCCGTTGCCGCCTTCGGCCATATAGACGCCTTCGGTCACCAGCAGTCCGCCCTCGGACGCACGCTGGCTGTAATATTCGACCGCCAGATCGGTCGGCATACCGCCGACGTCGGAGCGCAGACGGCTCAGCGGCGCCATGACAATACGGTGCTGCATCGTAAATGGACCAACTTTAATGGGAGTAAAAAGCGCTGACATAAAATGCCTCTTCAAGAAAAATACGGGGTTATAAAAGGTTCGATACGCAGCCGGAGCGGCGTAGGCAAGCGGTCGTCTACCGGCTCAAATATTCGGGCGACGGTCGCCCAGGCCACCGCTGCGCTCCAGCAGGGCGCCCAGACGCAGGATGGTCGCCTCGTCGAGCCAGCGCGACACCAGCTGGATATTGATCGGCAGTTGCTCGGAGCTGAAGGCATACGGCACCGACAACGCCGGCAGACCCGTCATGTTGAACGGCGAGGTTGCCTTCATCACGCTGTAAGCCGACACCGGCACGCCATTGACCATGACCTCGTCCTGCGCATGGCGCGGCGCCGTGAATGGATTGACCGGGCACAGCAGCACGTCGTACTTCTGGAAGTAGCCGGCGAAGGCCGACTTCAGTTCCTCGACCTTGGCTTCGGCGTCGACGTAATCGAGCAACGATGGCAGCGGCGTCGATACCAGGCCCGACAGCACAGCGTGCAGTTGATCTTCCCGGCCCTTGGCATGCTTTTGCGCGAACGGGATCATCTCGCCGTACCACAGCGTGAAGAACGGCGTCAGCCAGTCCTTTTCCATGAATGGCAGGCTGACCTCCTCGACGTCGCAACCGAGCTCGCGCAGACGCATCGCCGCCGCCGTGACGGCGTTGGTGATTTCCGCGTCGACCGGGCCGAAAGCCTGGTCCGAAACCCAGCCGACGCGGATCGGACGGCCGGCGTAGCGCGGGTCGGCCGGCTGCGCGTCCTTGGCGTAGACCGCGTAGGGATCGATACCGTCGGCGCCGGTCAAAATGTGGTAGCCGAGGGCGACGTCGCCGACGGTGCGGGCCATAGGACCGACATGCCAGTATTTGCTCATCGCCGTCGGGAAGTGGCCGGTGTAGGGAACGCGGCCATGCGTGGCCTTCAGCGCGGCGATGCCGTTGAACGCGGCCGGGCCGCGCACCGAGATGGCGACATCGCTGCCGATGCCGATCGGCGACAGGCCGGCGGCGATCATCGCGCCCTCGCCGCCGGTCGAGCCGCCGGCCGTGCGGTCGAGGTTCCACGGATTGTTGGTACGGCCCGTGACCAGGTTATCGCTCTCGGTCCAGGAGGCGAATTCCGGGATGTTGGTTTTCGCCAGCGCGATGCCGCCGACCGCCTTGAAGCGCGCCACCGCCGTCGCGTCCTGCTTGGGGATGTGGCCGAGGAACAGGCGCGAGCCGCGCTGCGTCGGCACGCCGGCCGTGTCGAGCGTGTCCTTGATCGTGAACGGCACGCCGTGCAAGGGGCCCAGTTCGGCACCGTTGGCCACCACCTTATCGGCGGCATCGGCGCCCTTGAGGGCGGATTCCGCCATCAGGGTGACGACGGCGTTGATCTTCGGATTGACCGCGACTATGCGGTCCAGGTGCGACTGCACCACTTCGCGCGACGACAACTGCTTGGTGCGGATCAGGCGGGCCAGTTCGGTGGCGTCTTTGTAGTAGATAGCGTTGTCATTATTCGAGCTCATTTTTTCTTCCTCGGGAGTGTGGGGGATTAAAGTCATTCGGAAACCGTGAGGCGAGTCTAGGCCCCGGCGCACGCTGAAACAACGCGCAACGGTGGAATCACTTTCTCTGTTTAGAGATAGTCGGAAGAGGAATGGACGGGGACGCGGAGGTGTGGGCGGGGAGCCGTAGCGCGCTCCTGGCGCTCCCGGCGGCTCGCGGCCGGATGAGCGATGGGGCGCAGTGCAACGTTGCGGTCAGAGACGGGGAACGGGCCTATTCGGCTTGCGGTCCAGATCGCCGAACGTTTCGATCAGCCAATCGATGAACAAGCGCAAACGCTGACTAAGGTGACGATTCTGCGGGAACACCACGTGATAAGGATAGGCCGCCGGCCGCCAGGACTCCAGAATAGGCAGCAGCTGCCCGGACGCCAGATAGGGGCGTACCTTGAATTCAAAACTGTGAATAATACCCACGCCCGCCAGGCCGGCGGCCAGATGGGCATTGCCTTCGTTGACGGTCAGGAATGCGTTCGGTACGACCTCGACGAGCGCCGCCCCTTCGCCGAAAGTAGCCGGCACCAGGCGTCCCGTTCGGGCGGAAACGAAACCGACCAAACGATGGTGCGACGCGATATCGAGGGGACTCTGCGGTGTACCGTACCGTTCCAGATACCCGGGTGAGGCGCAAGTCATGAACGCCGCGCCGCCCACCGGTTTGGCGACGAGCGTGTCATCGTACAGCGGGCCGCCGCGGATGGCGCAGTCGACGTTTTCTATCATCATCGACGTCGTACGGTCGCCCACGCTCAGGTCTATCTCGATATCGGGATAACGTTCGTGGAAACCCGGCAAGGCCGGTATCAGCAAACTGCTCGCCAGCGAGGCACTGGTGTCGACCCGGATCTTACCCATCGGGCGGGCGTGATTGGTGCCGAAGGAACTGTTGACCTCGTCGAGCTGCCGAACCAGGTGCACCGTGCTGTCGTAGTAAGCCTCGCCGTCGACAGTAACGGTCACGTTGCGGGTCGTACGCTGAAGTAATTTAATGCCCAGTTGCGCTTCCAGGCCATGCACCAATTTACTGGCCGTCGCCAAGGGTATATCGAGCGTATCGGCCGCTTTCGTAAAGCTCCCGGTCTCGACAACGCGGGCGAAGATACGTATTGCATGCAGACTATCCAAAATAACTCCTTAGCTTTTTTTGAATAATACATGGCTAGAGAGACAACAGCCCGCCAAGCAATACGATACATATTATTTATATCGTTTATATGATTTCTTTCGCCAGCGTCATAAAAGCATAAGAAGCTCCGGCGATCTTAAAAATCAAGGCCGATGAAAACCGCCAGATCGCGGCCGAAAAGGTTGCCCCGGCTTTTTATTTTGATTGCATTTTCAGAAAGCTACCAGACACCGCCGCTCCCCCTGCCGCGCCTGTCGCTGTAATAATTTGCGTCCCTAACAGCATTCCGCCGCCGCCGCTGGCCAGACTTCCGCCGCCTATCGCCGCCAAGCCAGCTGAACTTGCAGCTGCGCCACTCAAGGTGCCGCCCGCCACGCCGAGACCTGCGGCACTCGCAGCTGCGCCGATCGCCGGTGCCGCCGCTAAAGCAACGCCTCCGGTAGCGACTGCGGCGGCTGCAAAGAAGGCGGACTTTCCCGGGTTTTCCTTGACGGTATCAATGGCAGAGTCCAGTCCGCCACCGACCACGTCAATGGTCCCCGTCACCGCTCTATCGATGCCACGACCTACGGACTCGATGCTATCGACAAGAGATTCGTACCAGCCCATATCACACCTCCTTGTAGTGAAGCGGCAACAGCCAAAGTGCGCCGTATAAAATTCCCTTGGGAAACTTTATGGATTGTCGCACAGTAAAATTTTACTGCAAGCCCAAATTGAAAATTTGTGCGGTTGCTGTGCGGGGCGGTGGCACGGGGGCGGCTCTCAGCCTAGCGCCAAGGTAACTCGACGTTCCTGTTCAGGCCTGCGGAGCGCGGACCAACTTCACGATCATCAGCACATGGGACAACATGAGCAGGGGCACGAACACGGTCGGGATGAACCACGTGGCGCCCAGTGCGGCCGGCTCGATGCCCACGCCTATCGTGCCCTGATAGAAGGCGAACAACAGGTCGCCGAATCCCCACACGTTGAACACCCACAGGGCGGGACGCGCGTAGCGGCTGCCGGTGGCGAACAGGGCGAGCCATGCCAGGCCCATGGAAATCAGGTCGCCGTAGGCGGCCGGCATGGCGAACTCGGGTGTGAGATGGAGGCCAGCCACGCCGGGGATGATGAATGCCAGGCCCATGAAGCGGAACAGGTGCAGATGCAGCAGCGGACGCACTGCCGCTTCGAGCGCGAGGGTGCGCATGCGCGGCCAGACATAATTCATGATGACGGCGCCCCAAGCGAGCAAGCCGAAGGTCACGCTCGCTGCGAAGGGAATCAGGGTGGCAAGGTCTCGTTCGGTTTGCATGTGAGGCTCCAGTAACTTGTAATCAATTGATGATGTAATATTAATTTTCGGAATTATTGAACTCCAGGGAGGCCATCAGCGCCAGCTTTTAGAGTTCGACATTTAACTATAATTAGATTACACATAAACTCTAACTACCGCAAGCTTTTTAACCCGGTACCTGCGCGCCGCCGCGACCATCGCTCTTTATTGCCCCCAGCGGGTCCGGAAAAATCCCGTCAAGCTGATCGTCGCCGCGACCACGATGCTGGCGGCGACCAGGACGAAGGCCGTCGTCAGGCTGGCGTAGCCCTGGATCACCAACACCATCGCGAGCAGGGCGAACGCAAAGCGCACCACGCTGGCCGTCATGGGCCAGGCTATGCGTTGGGCGCCCTGCCCGGCAAAATAGAGTTCGAAAATCACCGCGGTGACGGCGTAGAACGGCGCCACGATATGCAGGTATTGCGCACCGACGGCCAGTACCGTGGCGTCGCTGGTGAACAAGCCCAGCCACAGCTGGGGGAACATCGATACGACCAGGCCGATGACCCCGACCACGGCGGCGACAAACACGACGTTGACGATCGCGATGCGGCGCGCCCGGGCCACATCGCCCGCGCCGAGACTGGTTCCCACCAGCGTGATGGCGGCGGTGCCGAAGCCGAACATCACCGGCACCAGCAGCATGTCGAGCCGCGAGGCGATGCCGTAGCCGGCGATCGCGGCGACGCCAACGGCGCCGGCCGCCGCCGTCAAGGCGGTGATCGACAAGGCGGCCATGATGGCGTTGATCGCCGACATGAGGCCGATGCCGAGGATGGCGCTGAAGTGCGCGCGCCGCAGCGGATACAGGCGCAGCCGCAAGGTCGACGCGCCCGAGCGCATGTAGCGCACCACGATGGCCAAAGCGCCGATATTGCACAGGACCTGGGCCAAGCCGGCGCCCGCGATCCCCATGCGCGGCGCGCCCAGCCAGCCCATGATGAGCACCGGCGACAGCACCAGGCCGGCGGCCACGCCGCCGAGCATGACCAGGGCCGGTATTTTCACGTTGCCGGCGCCGCGCAAGGCCGCTTGCAGCAGCATCAGGGTCCAGAACGGAATCGCGCCGGCAAACAGGATGGTCGAGTACAGCACGGCCTGGTCCAGCGAGCGGCCGCTGCCGCCGAGGCCGCGATACAGGGCCGGGCCGCCGAGCAGCATCGCCACGGTGAACAAGCCGCCGGCGACGACGCCGATGACGACCGTGTGCCAGGCCAGACTTTCCGCCTCTTGCTGCCGGCCGGCACCGCGCGCCCGCGCGATGGCCGACGATACGCCGCCGCCGATGCCGCCGTTGGACACCATCGACATCAGCATCATGACGGGGACCACCAGCGAGGCGCCGGCGATGGCTTCCATGCCGAGGCCGCTCACGAAATAGGTTTCGGCCACGCTGAGCACCGTGGTCATGAAAAGGACGATGACCGTCGGCAGCGCGAGGCGGATCAGCGTCGATAGCACTGGTCCGTGCAAAAGGTGGTTAAAGGGTACGGCGTCCTCGTCCCGGGAAGTTTCCCGGCCTTGGATGGATACGATTTTTGGCATGATTTTTTGTGATGGTGAAAGTGAAAAAAAGGGGCGGCGCTGGCCGCCCGAATGGGCTATCTGGATTCGGACCGGGGATGGCTGGCCACCCGGCCGGAGGAGCTGGCTAGAGCACGGCCTAACCACGTCATAACTAGCGCCTGACTGCCGCCCGACTAGCGCTGGCAGGCCACCGGACGCCACTCGTAGCCGTCGACCGGCTTGGCGCTTCCCTCGGCAAGCCAGTGCGCGCGGTAACGGGCCAGGCAGGGTCCGAAAGCGTCGGACGGCGGAATCAGCGTGACGTCGCCCTCGACCACCGAGGCGCGGAACTCGGCGACCGCCTGCGCGCCGAGTTCGCGCGCCAGCATGCTTTCCCAGGCCGCGTCGTTCAGCTGCAAGCCCTTTTGCCGGGCCTGGAACAGCGGCAACAGCAGCGCTTCCAGGCCCCTGGCGCCTTGCGACTTGTCGCGGACCTGGGCGTCCAGCATGGCGAAATACAACATGCCGCGACCGTAAGGCGCGCGCCGCACGTTTTCGCTGCCCGACGCGCTGATGCGCGACAGCGGCCAGTTGCGGCCATCGCTTTCGTAATAAGTGTGCGTCGAGCTGTTGATGCTGGCCGCGCAATAAGCTGGCTCCTCTATGCCCGCGCGACACGGCAGGACCGCCGACAGATAAGTCGTCAGCCCTTCGGAAAACCATGGCGCGGCGCTGTCGAATTGCCCCACCCACTGATGCGTCATCTCGTGAAAGATCACGGTGTGCAGATAGTCGAGGTCTTGATTTTTGGAATAGCGCTCGCCGAGCGTAATCAGGCTGCCCCCGCCGTCGTGCCGCGCCGTCCCGGTGGCGAAGGACGGTCCGTCGAGCGTGCGCATGAACAGCCGGTACGGCGGCGCCCCCAGATATTGCAAGGACTCGGCCAGATAGGCGTAGGAGCGGTTGGCCCAGTCCAGCATGGCGGCCGCGTCGAAGGGCGGCTGGCCCAGCACATAGGCGTTGAAGGACGGCGAGCGGACGGAGCGGTATGGCGCGGCCGGTCCGGCCAGCATCCACAGTTCCAGCATTTCCTGCGGCGGCCCGGCGACGACGGTCTCGCCTTCGCCGGCGGTGATGACGCCGACCGATCCGGCCGCCAGGTCCGACAAGTCCCAGCGCATCAGCGTCGACGTGCTCGCCGCATTCTCGGGCAGCACGAGAAAGCCGCGACCGCTGCCCGCCACGCCGCCGCCGGCCGCCTTCATGCCGAAGGGCGGCCCGCCCTGCTCATCGACCGCCTGGGTGGCGATGCGGTAGCGGATCAGGACCGGGCCGGACACTTGCCGCGCGGCCTGCCAGTGCCGATAAGCGCCGTCCGGCCGGCCCGATGGCGCGTCGTCGCTGGCCAGCATGGCCACGGCGCCGGCCGCGTCGCTCACTTCCAGCCGCTCCACCCTGGCGGCGATGGCTTTCACGCCGAACGTCGAGAGCGCGGCGCGCAGGCGCAAAGGTAGTCCGTCGCGCGGCAGCGCGGCAGGCTGCAACGCTTCCCGCACGTCGAGGGCGCCGACCTTGCCGTCGGCGCCGAGCAGCGGCTTGACGGTCAGCGCGTACTCGGCCGGCGCGGCGGCGTTCGCCGGGAGCGCCTGCACCATGGCGGCCAGCGACAGCGCGGCCAGGCCGATGAACGGTCGCATGCTCACTTGCCCGGCCATACTTCCGTGCATCCCCGCACCGAACTGGGGCTGCGCTCGGCCCACATCAGCGCCTCTTCCAGCGTGCCGACGTCGATGACGACATAGCCGCCGGGAATATGCGCGGCATCCGGGGCGACGGCGTGGCGCACCACGCGCCGCCCTTCGCGGACGCTGACGGCGCTGGCGTTGCCGGCGTCGAACTGCTTGCCGCTGCGCAGGACGCCGGCGGTCGCCATGGCGCCCATGTACTCCCCCCATGCACGCGAGATTTCCGGTCCCTGGACCGGGTCGGCGTACGCCAGACCGATGTCGGCCGGTTGTTGAAAAGTCAGAACAAATTCCATGATGGTCTTCGTAGAAGGGGCGTTTATCAGGCGGGCGTGAAATCGACGGCGTGCCGGCGCGCGAATTCGGCGGCCGAGATCGGGGCGCGCCCGACCAGTTGCTCGAAGGTGTGGGTCAGGCGGTCATATTGATTGTCGCGATGGAGCTGGGCCATCGTGGCCAGATGGGCCAGCAAATGCGGCGGCAGTTGCATCTCGCGCAGCTTGGCTTCCCACATCGCCGGCGGCACGTTGACGTAGTCGATAGTGCGGCCCAGGGCGATGCTGAATTGCTGCGCGATCTCGGCCAGCGTCAGCGACGCCGGACCGGTCAGCTCGTAGACCTTGCCGATGTGCGGCGCCGGATCGGCCAGCACGACGGCCGCAGCGGCGCCGACGTCGCTGCCGGCGATGGGCGAGGTCTTGCCGTCGGCGAAAGGCAGGCGGATGACGTTGTCGTCCCGGATGCCCTTGGCGCCCTGCACCAGGAACATGCCGTCGAAGAAGGCGGTCGGACGCAAATAGACCACCGGCAGGCCGGACCAGCGCAACATCTGCTCGGCCAGCCAGTGCTGCTTTTGCTGCGGGCTGGTGGTGGTGGCGGTATCGCTCATCTGCGACACCGTCATCTGCGACAGGTTGACGAAGGCTTGCACGCCCAGGCTTTTCGCCACGGCGGCGACGTTGGTGGCCGCTTCCAGATAGGTGGGCGAAATCGACATCGTGAAATAGACGACGGAGCAGCCCGCCATCGCGGCGCGCACGGCGATGATGTCGAGCATGTCGGCGACCACCACTTCGGCGCCCATGGCGCGCAGCGATTCGGCGCGGTCGTCGAGCGTGCGCACCATGGCGCGTACGCGGTGGCCCTGTTCCAGCAACAGGCCGATCGCCACGCGCGAGGTGGAGCCGACGCTGCCGGCGGCGCCGGTGATGAGGATGGTTTCCGTGGTCATGATGTTTCCTTATGAGAGGGTGAGGGTCAGGAATTGCCCGCTGCGCCGGCCGCCACCGCCGTGGTGGGCGTGCCGGCGGCGTTCGCGGGGTCGGTCCGCCAGCCGCCGCCCAGCGCCTTGTACAGGCTGATGCGGTTCTGCACTTCGGCCAGGGCGGTACGGATGGCTTGCTGCTGCACGGCGAACAGCGAGCGCTGCGCATCGAGATAGTCGAGATAGCTCGATTGCCCGCCGTCGTAGCGCAGCCTGGCCAGGTCGAAGCGGACCTGCTCGGCCTGTTCCTGGGCGCGCACGGCGCGTAATTCTTCGGTCAGCGTGGCGCGGCCGGCCAGCGCGTCGGCGACGTCGCGGAAGGCCAGTTCGATGGTCTTCTCGTACTGCGCCACGGCGATGTCGCGCTCGGCCCGGGCCACGCCCAGGTTGGCGCGGTTGCGGCCGCCGTCGAAGAGGGGCAGCGTCAGCTGCGGCAGGAAACTCCAGGGCGGCTGCCGGCATCGAACAGGCCGGACAGCTCGTTGCTGGCCGAGCCGAACGAGCCGGTCAGCGTGATGCGCGGGAAGAAAGCGGCGCGCGCCACGCCGATGTTGGCGTTCGCCGCGCGCAGCACGGCTTCCTGCTGGCGTATGTCGGGCCGCGCCGCCAGCAGGTCCGACGGCAGGCCGGCAGGCAAGTCCGCCATGACGTGGTCGGATAGCTGCACGGCTTGCGGGCCGGCTTGCCGGGCGGCCGGCGTGGGCGACTGGCCGGCCGTCAGCGACTGGCCGATCAGCACCGTCAGCGCGTTGTCGTCGCGGGCCCGCTGGCGCGTGTTTTGCGCCAGCGCCACGTTGACCGCTTCGAGCAGCGATTCGGACTGGCGCAGATCGTATTCGGAACTGGCGCCCTGCTCGAACAGCTGGCGTTGGCGCTGATGCGATTCGCCGCGGCTGGCCTGGGTTTGACGGCTCAGCTCCAGCAGGCGCTGGTCGGCCAGCACCGCTTCGTAGACCGTCGCCACTTCGCCGATCAGGCTGATCTGGACGCTGCGCCGCGCTTCGCCGGTGGCGGCGTAGCGTTCCAGCGCGGCCTGGCTCAGGTTGCGCACGCGGCCGAACAGGTCGACCTCGAACGAGGGCAGGCCGACGCCGGCGCTGTAGTCGCGCCCGAGGCCGCCGAACCCGCCCGGCGTGACCCGGTCGGGCACGCGCTGGCTGGCGGCGGACAGGCCGGCGTTGAGCGAGGGCAGGCGGTCCGCCGACTGGACCTGATACAGGGCGCGGGCGCGTTCGACGTTCAGCACGGCCACGCGCAGGTCGCGGTTGTGTTCCAGCGCCAGCGCGATGATGCGCTTGAGCTCCGGGTCGCGGAAGAAATCCTGCCAGGCGATGTCGTGCGCGGCGGCCGCGCCGTCGGCCGCGCCGGCGCCGGCCTCGGGCCAGGCCGCGGCGACCGGCAGAGCCGGCCTTTCATAGGTCGGCGCCAGCGAGCAGCCGGCCAGCAGCAGCGCCGTCAGCGCCAGCGGCAGTGTGTATCGATTACGGCGCGTCATGCGGCCTCCTGGGTGGCGGAACGGGAATCGAGCGGGTCGGGCTGGGCGGCCGGCGCGGCGGTGCGGCTCACCTTGAACCACAGCGAATACAAGGCCGGCAGGAACAGCAGCGTCAGCAAGGTGCCGACGCCGACGCCGCCGATCAGCACGTAGGCCAGCGGCCCCCAGAAGCTGGAATGGGTCAGCGGGATGAAGGCCAGCATGGCCGCCGCCGCCGTCAGGATCACCGGGCGGGCCCGGCGCACCGTCGACTCCACCACCGCTTCGTAGGCCGACAGGCCGGCGTCGCGGTCGTGGCGGATCTGGTCGACCAGGATCAGCGTGTTGCGCATCAGGATGCCGGCCAGGCCGATCAAGCCCAGGATGGCGGTGAAGCCGAAGGGCTTGCCGAACGCCAGCAGCGCCGGCACCGCGCCGACCAAGCCCAGCGGCGCGGTGGCGAACACCATCCACATCGTGGCGAAGGAGCGCACCTGGAACATGATGACCACCAGCATCAGGATTATCATCAGCGGGAACAGCTTGGCCAGCGCCAGATTGGCCTTGGCGCTTTCCTCGACGGCGCCGCCGGTGTCGATGCGGTATCCCGTCGGCAACGCGGCCTTCAGCGCTTCGAGCTGCGGCAGCAGCGCCTTGGTGACGTCGGGCGGCTGCACGCCGTCGCGCACGTCGCCCTGCACGGCGATGTAGGATTCGCGGTTGTAGCGTTTGAGCACGGCGTCCTCCATGGCCGGCTCCAGCCTTGCCACCTGCGACAGCGGCACCGTGCCGCCGTTGTCGGTGGTCAGCGTCAGGTTGCCGATGCCGTCCAGGCTCTGCCCTTCGCGGCGCGGACTGCGCAGCAGCACGTCGACCGAGCGCAGGCCTTCGCGCAGCTGGGTGGCGGGCGCGCCGTTGAGCAGCGCCTGCAACTGGGTGGCGGCGTCGCGCGGATTGAGGCCGACCTGGCGCAGGCGTTCCTGGTCCAGCGCCAGATGCAGCGTCGGCGTGCGGTTGCCCCAGTCGAGGTGGACGTCGAGCATGTCGGCGTTGCGCTCCATGACCGCGCGCACCTTGACGGCGATGCCGCGCACCTGGTCGAGGTCGGGGCCGACGACGCGGAACAGCACCGGATAGGGCACGGGCGGGCCGAACAGGAATTGGCTGACGCGCACGCGCGCCTCGGTGAAGCGGCCGTCGGCCACCATCTTGCGGATCTTCAGCTTGAGCGCGTCGCGCGCGGCCGGGCCGTCGGTCAGCACGATGACCTGGCCGAACGCCGGGTTGGGCAGTTCCGGATTGGCCGACAGGAAGAAGCGCGGCGCGCCGGCGCCGACGTAGCCGGAGACGATTTTCGCTTCCGACTCGGCGCCGATGGCCGCTTCGAGCCGGCGCAGCACGGCGTCGGTGGCGGCGAAGGCGCTGCCGGGCGGCAGGTTGACCTCGATGGTCAGCTCGGGCCGCTCGGAATTGGGGAAGAACTGTTTCTGCACCCGGCCCATGCCGACGATGGCCAGCACCAGCAAGGCCAGCGTGACGCCGGCGGCCAGCCATTTGTGGTCGACGCAGCCGCGCACCATGGCGCGCAGGCGCTGGTAGTTCTTGGTGGCGTAGATGGCCTCATGGCCGCCTTGCTTGACCGGTATTTGCGGCAGCAGCTGCACGCCCATGTAGGGAATGAACAGCACCGCCACGAACCACGAGGCGATCAGCGAGAACGCCACCACCCAGAAGATGTTGCCGGCGTATTCGCCGGCCGTGGAGCGGGCGAAGCCGACCGGCAGGAAGCCGATGATGGTGAGCAGCGTGCCCGACAACATGGGCGCGGCCGTGGCGCCCCAGGCGTAGGTGGCGGCGGCCACGCGGTCCATGCCCTCTTCCATTTTCACCACCATCATTTCGATGGCGATGATGGCGTCGTCGACCAGCAGGCCGAGCGAGAGGATCAGCGCGCCCAGCGTGATGCGGTCGAAGTCGCGCCCGGTGGCCAGCATGATGACGAAGACGGCCGACAGCGTCAGCGGCACGGCGGCGGCCACCACCAGCCCGACGCGGAAGCCCAGCGTGACCAGGCTGACCACGATCACCACCGCCAGCGCGACGACGAATTTAATCATGAACTCGTCGACCGAGGCGTCGATGGCCTGCGACTGGTCGGACACCTTGCTCAACACGATGCCGGTCGGCAGCGTGGCGCGCAAATCGTTTTCCTCGGCCGCCAGCGCCTTGCCCAGCTCCAGGCCGTTTTGCCCTTTTTTCATGACGATGGCCAGCATCAGCGCCGCTTCGCCCTGGGTGCGGATCGCATAGCTGGCCGGGTCTTCATAGCCGCGTTTGACGTCGGCCACGTCGCCCAGCTTGAGCGTGCGCTCGCCGGCGGCGATGGGTATGGCCTTGACGGTCTCGACGCTGTCGATGGCGCCGTCGAGCCGCAGTTGCACGCGCGGGCCGCTGGTTTCCACGAAACCGGCGGAGGTGACGTTGTTTTGCCTGGCCAGCGCATCGATCACGGCCTGGGCCTTGATGCCCAGGGTGGCCAGGCGCTGGTAGGAAATCTCGACGAAAATCTTTTGCTGCTGCTCGCCGAGGATGTTGATCTTCTGCACGCCGGGCACGCGCAACAGGCGCTGGCGCACGTCTTCGGCCTGCAACACCAGCTGGCGGTGCGGCACGGACTTGCCGACCAGCGAGAACAGCGAGAAATACACGGCGGAATATTCATCGTTGATGAGGGGGCCGACCACGCCGCGCGGCAGGTTCAGCGCCTCGTCGCCGAGCTTTTTGCGGGCCTGGTAAAACTGTTCCGGCACCTGGTCCGGCAGCGCGTAATCCTTCAGGTACAGCTTCATCGTGACCAGGCCGGGCCGCGCCGCCGTCTCCACGCGGTCGTAGAATTCCAGCTCCTGCAAACGCTTTTCCAGGCGGTCGGCCACTTGCTGCTGCATTTCCTCGGCGGTGGCGCCGGGCCAGACCGCCGAAATCGTCATGATCTTGACCACGAAGCTGGGGTCTTCGGCGCGCCCCAGGCGCAGCAGGGAAAACACGCCGGCCACGGCGATGGCGACGATCAGGAACAGCGTGACGGCGCGTTCGCGTACCCCGAAGGCCGATAAGTTAAAGCCGCTCATGAACCGCGCCCCGTTTTCACCGGCGCCAGCAGCTCGACCTTTTGGCCGGCCTTGAGCAGGTGGCCGCCGAAGGCCACCGCGCGCTCGCCCGCTTCCAGACCTTGCGACAGCCGCGCCTGCTCCTCGCCGAGGCGGGCGATCTTGACGGCGCGCAGGCTGACGGTGGACGTTTTGGCGTCGATCACCCACACGCCGGGGCCCTGGCCCTGGTCGACGATGGCGCTGACCGGCACGCCGATCTGCGGCGCCGCGCCGTCCTGCAGGCGCACGGTGACGGTGGCGCCCAGCGCCGCGGCGCCGGCGGCGCCGCCCAGCGTGTAGCGCGCCAGGTAAGTGCGGGTCTGGGCGTCGGCGACCGACGCCAGTTCGCGCAAGTTGGCCGCGAAGGTCGGACCGGGCTGGCCGTACAGAGCCGCCATCGCCGGACGCCGGGCCAGCGCCAGCGCCGATTCCGGCACGTAGACCAGCGCCTCGCGCGCGCCGTGGCGCGCCAGCTTGACCACGGTTTGGCCGGCGGCCACCACCTGCCCCGGCTCGGCCGGCACTTCCATGACGACACCGTCCGCGTCGGCCAGCAATACCGCATAGTCGTTCTGATGCTCGGTCTGGCGCGCGCGGGCGCGCTCGGCTTCGACCTGGGCATTGGCGGTCTGGGCCGCCGCCTTGGCTTGTTCATAGGCCTGGGTCGAGACGGCGCCGCTGCTCAGCAGCTTGCGCAAACGGGCTTCGTCGGACACGGCCTGGGCCTGGCGCGCCAGCGCCGCGTCGACGGCCGCGTGGGCGGCGCCGGAGGCCAGCACATAGTCGGTCGGATCGAGCCGCATCAGGGGCTGGCCCTTGCGCACGGTGTCGCCGGGATCGGCCAGGCGCTCGACGATCTTGCCGGCGACGCGGAAGCCCAGATTGCTTTCGGTGCGGGCGTGGACCACACCGGTGAAGCTGGCGCTGTCGGCGCCGGCCGGCGCCGCCGTGAACCAGGCCACTTTGGCCGTCGCTGGTGGAGGCGGAGCCGGTTTGCTGCAGGCGGTCAGCGCGGCGACGGCCAGCAAGATGGCGGCGCTGGCCGCGCGGCGCTGCGGCGGACGGTTGAAAATGGTGGACATCGGGTTCTCGCGTGTAGGTTTTATCAAGAGGGACGGAACGTCATTCATGATAAAATTCTGTATGTGGAAAAATACATAGTGACACGGTTTTTTGACTATGTCAAAAAAAACATAGTCAAGCTGCGCCCGCCGCAGGCCATCAGGGAGTCGAAGGTATGAGTGCAACGAAGATAGAAGCGAAGATGGAAACGAAGATGGAAGCGCAGAGTGCCAGCAAGAACGCCAAGCCGGTCAAGGAAAAGGCGCTGCACTATGTGCTGCTGGCCGGCATCTACAACGAGCCGCGCTCCGGTTACGAGCTGACCAAGTGGCTACAGATGGTGGGCCAGCATTGCTGGGCGGTGGAACACAGTTCCGTCTACCCTGCCCTGCGCGAATTGCAGAATGAAGCATGGGTCGAAGCCGAACGCCTGCCCGGCACGCGCGGACCCAAGCGTTCCATCTACAGCATCACGGATCAGGGTAGGGAAAGGTTGACGGCCTGGGTGGCGAACGCGTCGCCGCGCCCCGCCATCAAGGACGAGCAGATACTGCGGGTGCTGTGCTTCGACCTGCTGCCGCGCGACGTCGCGCTACGGCAGATCGCCGAAGTGCGCGCCGGCCACCAGGCCCAGCTTGAGTTCTTCCTGGCGCGGCAAGCGGGGTTGACGCAGGCGCAGCTGGGGGCGCTGATGGTGACCCGGCGCGGCGTGCTGGCCGAGCAGGCCTATGTCGACTGGTGCGATGAAGTGGCGCAAATGATCGCGCTGCGGCCGGACTGAAGCAGCCGACGGCCATGTCGCCGGCCGGCGTTCCTTGCCGGTCAAATTGCCGTCTTCGGTTCCACGGCGACGCCGCCGGCCGCGTGCAGCCCGCTCGGGTCGGGCTGCAGCAACACCGTGTTGTGGAGCGCCGCCAGCGCCTGCTGCGACAGCGCGGCGTCCTGCGGTGTCCGGGCGGGTTTTTTCTGCGCCGCTTGCAGCAGGTCGAGCAAGTCGCGCGTCAGCCGCACGGCGGTCGGCGTGGTCGTGTCCTCGCTCAGCTGACCCATCACATATTTCATCATCCGTGTCGATTGCTGCGCCGTTTGCTGCACGCTCGCCTGCGCCAGCGTGCCCTTGTCGTAGCGGACCTCGGCGTCGCTGCTGGCGTCGTCGCTGATCTGCTCGAAATAATAATTCTGCGACTGCTTGCTGCCGTCCAGGGCGAGCGGCAGGCCGGCCGACAACGGCTGGTGGAAGCTGGCGTCCAGATGGCTGTGCTGTTGCTGGGAAATCGAGCGGTCCGCCGGGCCGTGGCCGCCGACGGTGGTGGTCTGCGAGGTCTGGTAAGAAAAGGTATCGGCCTCGCCGGGCCGCATGGGATTGATATAGCTGGGACGTTCGGTCATCGAGGCGCTGAAATCGGCCAGCCCGGTCATCATGGCGTGGTCGCCGGCGCTCAAGGCGGACGCGGACGCCCGCCCCGTGTCGTGCTGCGGTAGGCTGGCGTTCATTTGCTCGAAGGCGTCCTTGAAGGTCGTCAGCATCGCCGCGTCGGCCTTGCCGCGACTGGCGGCCTGGTCGAATTGCTTCAGATAGCTGTCCATCGCCGCGCTGCGCTGGCGGCTGTCGCCCAGGCCGGCAAGGTGGCTCAGGTCGACGCTGACCTTGATGGCGCCGGCCGGGCCGTCCATGGCGACCGAGCGCTGCGTGCTGTCGGCGTGGAAGTCCATGGTCTGCGACTGGCCGCCGCCCAGCTGCACTTGCGCGTGCAGGTCGAGCGACGACAGCAGCGTCGCGTTGTAGTGGCTCAGGCCGCTGAGGTCGGGCTTGGGCGGCACGGCGCCGATACCGTCGATGGCGCTCTGGAACGCCGCGGCCAGCTGGCCCAGGGCGGCGCGGTCGGCGTCGCTGAGTTTGCCGCTGCTCTTGATTTGCACGGCCAGGCCCTTGTCCTGGCTGCCCAAGGTCACCGTCACCTTGATGCCGTCGGCCGTCTTGATGTCGAGCGAAATCTGGTTGGCGGCGGCGCCATGCAGCGCATTGCTCGACAGCGTGTCCAGGGTGGACGCCGTGGCGCCGGTCGAGGAAGCGGTCGCCGATTGCAGCACCGACTGCGAGTAATCGCCGCCGTCCGTGGCCAGGCGGGTCAGCAGCGCCGCGCCCAGGCCCTGGTAGCGGCCGGACAGCGGCTGGGCCGCGTAGTTCACCGTCATCAGCGAGGTGATGGCGTCGCTCGACTTTTTCTCCCACACCGGCGCGTTGAACACCGGCGGCTGCATGCTCGGCAGGCCGTCGGTGGACGATGCCAAAGATGCGGCGGACGGGCTGAGCGCGACGATGGTGGACGCCGGCGTGATGTCAGCCGGCGGCGCCGGCGTGGCGGCGAGCGCCCTCGCGGCGGCGCCGGACAGGGTCGGCAGCAGGCTGCTCACGGACGATATTGTAGTCATGACGGGGGCATTCGTGGGACTGCGCGGGTTGCTTACCGATCGTGGCGATCGGGCTTGCCAGCGGCGTTGCGGCCGATTGTTGGCCAGGCCATTATAGAAGTCCGGCAGCCGAAATAGGGGTGCCAATTCCCGGGGAAATGGCGGGCCATGTGCTCAGCGCGGCTCGGTGGCCTGGACCAGGCACTTCGACAGCTTGTCGAAATGCAGCAGGGCCGCCTGGGTGAGCTCGATCTGCTTGCGGCGCGTGTCTTCGGTATCGGACAACATGATCCAGCCTTTTTCGCGCATCGACGTCAGCCGCGTGTGCACGGTGGCCGGCGCGCCGAGTTCCTTTTTCGCCATCATGTCGCGCACGGACAGGCGCTGCTGGTCCTGGCCCGCGCGGGCGACGATGGTCAACATGCGCTCCTCCAGCGGGTCGAGCGCCGGCAACGACGGCAAGCCGCGCAAGGCTTCCGTCAGTTGCAGGAAGCGGAGGTAGATATCGGCGGGTCGGGTGGGTATCGTCATGGGGGCACGCAATATATCAGTTGTTTCAGCTTTGTTTCAGCAGCTATTTCAGCTTTGTTTCAGTGCGATTGCTATAAATTTTAGCATACCGCCCGCTTGCGGCCGCGCCCGTGGTGCCGCTCGGCTACCAGCCCTTGGGCAGCGTCCGGGGCGGGCCGGGCAAGAGCGCCAGCAAGCCTTTGCCCGTGTAGAGCACAATCAGGGTGCCGGCCAGGTCGCCGATGAACATCACGCAAAAACCCCGGATTAAATCTGCATCGCCATGCAGGCCGAACCAGATATGGTGCAACAAGGGACTGGCCACCGAACAGCCGACGGCGCAAATGAGCAGGCGTTTGGGCGTCAGGTTCGTCAGCGATGCGCGCAAGCCCAGGCGCTCCTGCGCGATGCGGTAGACCAGATAGGGGCCGATGGCGCCGGCGATCGCTCCCATCGTGGCCCGCAATTCGTCGCCCGGAAAGTAATACCAGTAGCAGGAAAACCAGCCGGTGATGAGCAGGCCGATGGCGCCGGGGCCGCCGAACAGCAGCGTGCATAGCAACCGGGTGCCGGCGGGCAGGTAAATCCAGCCTATGCCCTTGAGGAATTCGGCAGGGATGAAAAACAGTTCGTTCGCCAGCATCATCAAGCCGTGCATGGCGACCGTGGCGAGGATCAGGGACAGGTTCAGGCGCAGTTGCGGAGTGGGTTGATTCATGGTGAAGGCAAATTGCGGCGCGCTGACGGCGGTGTCGGGACTTGGAATTTCCACACCGTAACACAGCAGGCGGCGATCGGCCAGCCAGCGAAATCGCGGCGCGGCTGGCAAGCTTGGCCGCGTTTGGTTAGAATCCTCCCGCGCAGCATACCTCTCACCTTATGAAAGATCGCCCATGTCACCTATCAAACTTGCCATCGTCGGCGTCGGCAAAATCGTCCACGACCAGCACTTGCCGGCGATCGCGGGCAACGCCGCCTACACGCTGCTCGCTTCGGCCAGCCGCAACAACGCCATCGACGGCCTGCCCAGCTTCAAGACCATAGAAGAAATGCTGGCCGCCATGCCCGAGATCGAAGCCGTCTCGCTGTGCATGCCGCCGCAATACCGCTACGCGGCCGCGCACACGGCGCTGTCGGCCGGCAAGCACGTCTTCCTGGAAAAGCCGCCCGGCGCCACCCTGTCGGAAGTGGCCGACCTGGAAGCGCTGGCGGCGGCCAAGGGCGTGACCCTGTTCACCAGCTGGCATTCACGCTACGCGCCGGCCGTCCAGCCGGCCAAGGCCTACCTGGCCCAGCATGCGCCGACGTCCATGCACGTGATCTGGAAAGAAGATGTGCGCCACTGGCACCCTAACCAGGACTGGATCTGGCAGGCGGGCGGACTGGGTGTGTTCGATCCGGGCATCAACGCGCTGTCCATCGTCACCGAAATCCTGCCGTCGCTGATCTTCCTGACCGGCGCGACGCTGGAATTTCCGGAAAACCGCGACGCGCCCATCGCCGCCGACCTGCACTTCCGGAACGCGCAGGCGGTGCCCGTGCACGCCGAGTTCGACTGGCGCCAGACCGGCAAGCAGAGCTGGGACATCATCGTGACGACGGCCGACGGTGAGGTCAAGCTCAGCGAAGGCGGCGCGCGCCTGTCGATCGCCGGCGTCGAGCAGGCGCTGGCCAAGGAAGCCGAATATCCGTCGCTGTATCAGCGCTTCGCCGAACTGGTCGCCGCCGGCCGCTCGGATGTCGACGTGGCGCCGCTGCGCCATGTGGCCGACGCCTTCATGCTCGGCAAGCGCAAGCAGGTCGTCGCCTTCCACGACTAGGCGACCATAGCGGCGACGCCGGCGGTGCTCAGGTTTACGGCGCCGGCGCGAATAAATGCCTGGCCAGGAAATCGATGAACACGCGCAGCTTGGGCGAGTTGTGCTTGTTCGCCGGCCACAGCATGACGAAGGTGAGCTCGTTTTCGAGCATGCCCTCAAGCACCGGCAGCAGCAGGCCGCGTTCCAGCTGGTCCTGCAACACAAAGCGCGGCAGCATGGCGATGCCCAGGCCGGCCAGCGCGCTGTTCATGATGGTCTCCACATTATTGGCGATCATGCCTTCGTAAAACGCCGGCTCGGACTCGCCCGGCTCACGTCGCATCGGCCACGGTTCGATGCGGCCGCTGGTCTTGAACTTGTAGCGCAGGCAGGCGTGGCCGGACAGGTCGGCGGGACGCTTGGGCGTGCCGCGCCGCTTCAGATAGCCGGGCGACGCCACCAGCACATAATCGCAGGTGCCCAGGCGCCGGAACACCAGCCGCGAATCGCGCGGCAAACCGGCCCGGATGACGGCGTCGTAGCCCTCCTCGACGATGTCGACCACGCGGTCCGACAGGTCGATGTCGAGCTGGATCTCGGGATACTGTTTCATGAAGCGGTTCAGCGCCGGCATCAGCATGCCGCTCAGCTGGGGCATGCTCACGCGCAGCCGGCCGGCCGGACTGCCCGAATACTCGGACAGTTCGACTTCGGCGGCGTCGATTTCGCCGAGGATGCGCTTGCAGCGTTCCAGGAATAGCGCGCCCTCCGCCGTCAAGGTGACGCTGCGCGTGCTGCGGTGAAACAGTCGCACTTTCAGGCGCTCCTCCATGCGCGAAATACTCTTGCCGATGGCCGACGACGACACCCCCAGCGCGCGTCCGGCCAGCGTGAAGTTGCGGGTATCGGCCACCTTCACAAAAATACCGATGCCACCCAGGTTATCCATATCGTTCCTCCGTTCATACAGGCTATCTCTGCCTGTAATGTACCGCGCCGTCCCTGAATAATTGGCGCCGTTTTGGTCCGTACTGCTGCGCCGCATCCGGCCTGCATCGCCACGGCGCGGCGCCGGCCGGCGGCCCGTCCGCGCCCACGGACAAATTGTCCGCACTGTTACTCGCCGCCTCCCGTTTATATCGCTTCGATGCGGGTCTATATTGGTCTCACAGCAAAACGCCTCGCCGACAAGCCGGCCGCTGTCCACCTCACTTTTCCGCATAGGAGCAACACCGCATGAACAATCTGAAAAAAAGCCTGACCGGCTTGACGCTGGCCGCCGGCGCCCTGCTGTCGGCGACCGCCTGGGCCGCGCCGCAATTGCTGCACGCCTCGCAGACGGTCGATATCGCCGCCGCCCCGGACCGGGTGTGGGACCTGGTCAAGCATTACAGCGACCTGACGTGGGTGCCGCTGGTCAAGTCGTCGGCCTCGACCAAGGGCAACACCATCGGCTCGGTCCGCACGCTGGACTTGGGCGGCCCCAAGCTGACCGAGGAGCTGGTGAAATACAACGCGCAGGGACACAGCTACACCTACGCGATCCAGAACACGGCGGACAATCAAAAGGTCGTGCCCCTGAGTGATGTGAAGGCCACCATCAGCATCGCGCCGGGCAAGAACGGCGGCAGCCTAGTCACCTGGCAGGCCGAGTTCCACCGCGCCGACCACGCCGACGCGCCCGCCGCCGGCCGCGACGACGCCGCCGCGCAAGGCACCATGGGCGGCGTCATCACCGCCGGATTGGGCGGCCTCAAGGCCAAGGCCGAAGCGCTGTAAGCGCGCCGTCATCCACCATCGTCACCATCGTCACCAAGCGCCACCCATGGCCACCCATCGCCGGCACGCGCCGACGAGGCGCACTGGCGAACTTCATTATTTTAAATTTCAACACTTAAAGGTTATCGAACATGTCTAAGCTCACCAACAAAGTCGCCGTCGTCACCGGCGCATCCAAAGGCCTGGGCGCCGCCATCGCCAAGGCGCTGGCCGCCGAAGGCGCCGCCGTCGTCGTCAATTACGCCAGCAGCAAGGCGGGCGCGGAAGCGGTCGTCGGCGCCATCACGGCCGCCGGCGGCAAGGCCATCGCCGTCGCCGGCGATGTCTCCAAGCCGGCCGACGCCACCGCCATCATGGCCGCCGCCGTCGCCGCCTACGGCAAGATCGATGTGCTGGTCAACAATTCCGGCGTCTACGACTTCCTGCCCATCGAAGCGGTCACCGAGGAGCACTTCCACAAGCACTTCAACGTCAACGTGCTCGGCACGCTGCTGACCACCCAGGCGGCCCTGCCGTTCATGGGCGAAGGCGCCAGCATCATCAACCTGAGCTCGACCGTGACATCGTTCCACCCGCCGGGCAGCGCCGTCTACACGGCGTCCAAGGGCGCCGTCGATGCCATCACGGGCGTGCTGGCCAAGGAACTGGGACCGCGCAAAATCCGCGTCAACTCCATCAATCCCGGCCTGGTTGAAACCGAAGGCACGGTCACGGGCGGCCACATCGGTTCGGACTTCGAGCGCTACCTGGTGTCGCTGACGCCGCTGGGCCGCCTCGGCCAGCCGGAAGACATCGCCTCGGTCGCCGTCTTCCTCGCCTCGGATGACGCGCGCTGGATCACGGGCGAGAAGATCATCACCTCGGGCGGCCTGCGCTAAGCGACACAACAACGGCGCCGGGCTTTTGCAAGCGCGGCGCCGTCAGGCCCTGCCTCATCGCTCGCCCGCTCAGGCGATCTTGGTCAATTTCGACACTTGCACGTCGGCCAGGCCGGCGATGGCTTGCACCAGCGCGGCAAAGTGCGGCGTCGCTTCATGCTGGCGCAAGGCCTCGGCATCGCGCCACTCTTCCAGCACGATGAAACGGCCCGGCAGCTCGTTGTCGCTGTGCAGCTCGTAGCGCGAACAGCCGGCTTCGGCGCGGCTGGGCGGCACCACCCGTTCCAGCGCCGATTTCAAGGTCGCTTCGTGGCCCGGCTTGGCCACCAGCGTGGCCACCACTACCAATAGATTGCTCATTTTTTTTCCTGTTCAATACTGCATGCAAGCGCATGCGGGTTCATATGCAAAGCCCCCATGCGCCGCACGGGGGGCCACCATCATCGCACGCCCTTACGATCCGACTTGATAGCGTTCGAGCCAATGCGCGTACGGCGCCGGCAGCGTCCACGAGGCGCGGTCCACGCCCAGCTTGCGCGCCGCGTGATACGGCCAGTGCGGATTGGCCAGGTGGGCTTTGCCGATCAACACCACGTCGAGCGGTCCGTCTTCAATCGCGCTCTGCGCGATTTCCGGCGTGTCGAAGCCCCACGACGAGGTGATCGGCATGTCGACCTCCTTGCGGAAGCGCGCGGCGATCGGCTTCATGAAGGCCGGCGTGCCCCATGGAATGTTCACGTCCAGCGTGGTGAAGCCCATGCTCACGTCGAGCAAATCGAGGCCACCGCGTTTCATTTCCCTGGCGACGACGATGGCGTCGGCCACGGTCTGCTCGTCCTTGCCGTCGAACTCGATCACGCCCAGGCGCACGCTCAGCGGCAGATGTGCCGGCCACACGGCGCGCACGGCGTTGAAGGTCTCGAGCAAGAAGCGGCGGCGGTTTTCCAGCGTGCCGCCGTAGGCGTCGGTGCGCGTGTTGGCGTGGGCATTGAGGAAGCTGGCGGCCAGGTAGCCGTGGGCGAAATGCAGTTGCAGGAATTCGAAACCGGCGGCCAGCGCGCGCTTGGTCGCGGCGACGTAGTCGGCCTTGACGCGTTCGATTTCGGCCAGCGTGATTTCACGCGGCACCTTGGGCAGCAAGCCGCCCAGGGCGATGGCCGAGGGCGCGATGGTGTCCCAGCCGCGCGGGTCGTCGGCGGCGATGCTGTCGTCGCCTTCCCACGGGCGGTTGGCGCTGGCCTTGCGGCCCGCGTGCGCCAGCTGGATGCCGGGCACGGCGCCCATGGCCTTGATGGATGCGGCGACGCCGGCCAGCTGTCCGGCCTGGGCCTCGTTCCAGATGCCGGTGTCGCCCGGCGTGATGCGGCCTTCCGGCGACACGGCCGTGGCTTCGACGATGACGAGGCCGGCGCCGCCGCGCGCCAGGCTGGCGTAGTGGGCCCGGTGCCAGTCGGTGACGACGCCGTCGACGGCCGAGTAATTGCACATCGGAGAGACCACGATGCGGTTGCGGAATTGGACGTCTTTTAATTGGTAGGTATCAAAAAGGGAGGGCATGGTAATCCTGAAGTAAGTGAGCACGTCGGAGGCATTCCGATGCGAAGAATCGTAGCATCGAACACGCGGCCGATTGACGCGCGCCGGTCCGCACATTGCGTACCCGGGGTCCGCATGGCGGGCCCGCTTCCAGCGGAAAAAGCAGCGCGCCGGCCGGCCTCAGCGCAGGATCAGCAGGGCGCGGAAATCGTTGACGTTGGTGAGCGTGGGACCGGTGACGATGCTGTCGCCGAGCGCCTGGAAGAAGCCGTGGCCATCGTTGTTGTCCAGGCTGTCGGTCGGGCGCAGGCCGCCGGCCCAGGCGCGGCGCAGCGTGTCCGGCCCGATGTGGGCGCCGGCGATGTCCTCCAGGCCGTCGACGCCATCCGTGTCGCCGGCCAGGCCGTGGACGCCCTGCTCGCCTTGCAGCGCGATGGCGCAGGCCAGCAGGAATTCGACGTTCCTGCCGCCGCGCCCGCCGCCGCGCACGGTGACGGTGGTTTCGCCGCCGGACAGCAGCACGCACGGCGCGGCGAACGGCTGGCCGCGGCGCGCCGTTTGCAGCGCGATGGCGGCCATGACCTTGCCGACGTCGCGCGCCTCGCCCTCGATGCCGTCGCCCAGTATGTGCGGCGTGACGCCGGCCTGCGCCGCGACCCGGGCCGCCGCCTCCAGCGCCATTTGCGGCGTGGCGATCATCCTCACTTCGGCACCGGCCAGGCGCGGATCGTCGGGCTTGATGGATTCGCCGCGGCCGCTGCGCAGCACCTCCAATATGTGGTCCGGCAGCGCGATGGCGTAGCGGCCGATGATGGCCAGGGCGTCGGCGCAGGTGCTGGCGTCGCCCACCGTGGGGCCGGACGCGATGTCGCGCGGGTCGTCGCCGGGCACGTCGGAAATGAGCAGCGTGACGACCCTGGCCGGATGGCAGGCGGCGGCCAGGCGGCCGCCCTTGATGGCCGACAGGTGGCGGCGCACGCAGTTCATTTCGCCGATGCTGGCGCCGCAGCCGAGCAGCGCCCGGTTGACCATTTGCTTGTCTTCCAGGCTGATGCCGTCTGCCGGCAGCGGCAGCAGCGCCGAGCCGCCGCCGGAAATGAGGCAGAGCACGGTGTCCTCGGCGCTCAGGCCCTGCACCAGGCCGAGGATGCGGCGGGCGGCGGCCAGGCCGGCGGCGTCCGGCACCGGATGGGCGGCTTCGACTATCTCGATGCGCTCGCACGGCACGGCGTAGCCGTAGCGCGTGACCACCAGGCCGGACAGCGGCCCCGGCCAGTTGCGCTCGACGGCGCGCGCCATGGCGGCCGAGGCCTTGCCGGCGCCGATCACGATCAGGCGTCCCTTGGGCGCCTCCGGCAAGGCGGCCGGAACGCACAGGTCCGGCTGCGCCGCCGCGATGGCCGCGTCGAACATGCGGCGCAGCAGCGCGCGCTCGCCGTCGCCGGCTTTCTCGCTTGGGTGAACACTCATCTTATTCTCCACGCGGCGGCGTCAGGCGCTTGCCTTACGCGCCACCGCCAGTTCGGCCGTCCCATGATCGGCCGTTCCATGATCGGCCGTTCCATAATCGGCGCTCTCATCCGGCGAGTATAGCCCGCGCATTTCCTCGGCGGTCGAATCGCCGTTGAGCACGCGCTGCATGCGGTCGCGGTCCAGCGCGCCGACCCACTGCGCGATGGCCATCGTGCCGACCGCGTTGCCGATGGTGTTGGTGATGGCGCGCGCCTCGGACATGAAGCGGTCGACGCCCAGCAGCAGCACCATGCCCGCCACCGGGATCTTGCCCATCGACGCCAGCGTCGCGGCCAGCGTGATGAAGCCGGAGCCGGTGACGCCGGCCGAGCCCTTCGACGTCAGCATCAGCACGCCCAGCACGACCAGCTGGTCGGTCAGCGTCAGCGGCGTGTTGGTGGCCTGGGCGATGAAGATGGCCGCCATGGTGTAGTAGATGCACTGGCCGTCCGGATTGAAGGTGACGCCGGCCGGCACGACGAGGCCGACCACCGGCTTGGCCACGCCCGCGTGCTCCAGCTTGCGCATCAGCTGCGGCACCACCGATTCCGACGAGCTGGTGCCGAGCACGGTGAAGATTTCATCCTGGATGTAGCGCAGGAACTTGAGCAGGCTGAAGCCGGACACCCGCGCGACCAGGCCCAGCACGACGAACACGAACAGCACGCAGGTCAGGTACATGCAGCCCATCAGCTGCGCCAGCGAGACCAGCGAACCGAGGCCGTACTTGCCGACCGTGAAGGCGATGGCGCCGAAGGCGGCGATCGGCGCGATGCGCATGATCATGCCGACGACGATGAACATGCTGTTGCAGAAGGCGTCGAGGAAATCGACCACGGGCTTGGCGCGCCGTCCCATGTGCGACAGCGCGATGCCGAACACCGTGGCGAACACGAGGATCTGCAGGATGTCGTTCTTGGCCAGCGCGTCGACGGCGCTGGAGGGGATCATGTTGAGCAGGAAGTCCGTCACGCCGGTCGACTTGGCGGCGGCCGCCGTGTAGTTGGCGATGCTGGTGGTGTCGAGCGTGTGGGCGTCGACGTTCATGCCGACGCCGGGCTTGCCGAGGTTGACGACGATGAGGCCCAGCAGCAGCGCGAAAGTCGACATCACCTCGAAATAAATCAGCGCGCGCAGGCCGACGCGGCCCAGCTCCTTCATGCTCTCCATCTTGGCGATGCCGAGCACGACCATCGCGAAGATGACGGGCGCGAACACCATCTTGATGAGGCGGATGAAGACGTCGCCCAGCGGCTTCAGGTCGGCGCCGAGCTTGGGGTAGAAAAAGCCCAGCAGGCCGCCGGCGATGACGCCGATCAGCACCTGGACCTACAGCCTTCCAAAAAATCGCTTAGACATGGTGGTCTCCTGTTATGTCTTGCTACCCGGCTCGCCGCTCGGCTTGCCACTCGGCTTGCCGCCTGGATCGCGCCCCAGCCGCTCTTACGGCGGCTTGGGGCGGACCTGCGCCATCGGCGCGTATATTGTTTGCCGCCGCGCGGTTTATGCCGCCTGCCGCTCCCGGCCCGCGGTCAGGCGATCGCAGACGGCGCGCGTCACCTCGGCGGTGGTGGCATTGCCGCCCAGGTCGCGCGTGTGCAGCGCCGGGTTGGCGGTGACGCTTTCGATGGCCTGCATCACACGCTGCGCGGCGTCGTGCTCGCCCAGGTGTTCGAGCAGCATGACGACGGACCAGAAGGTGCCGACCGGATTGGCCAGGCCCTGGCCCATGATGTCGAAGGCGGAACCGTGGATGGGCTCGAACATCGACGGATAGCGGCGCTCGGGATCGATGTTGCCGGTCGGCGCGATGCCCAGGCTGCCGGCCAGCGCGGCGGCCAGGTCGCTGAGGATGTCGGCGTGCAAATTGGTGGCGACGATGGTGTCCAGCGTGGCCGGACGGTTGACCATGCGCGCCGTGGCGGCGTCGACCAGTTCCTTGTCCCATGTGACGTCGGGGAAGTCGCGCGACACGGCCAGCGCGATCTCGTCCCACATCACCATCGCGTGGCGCTGGGCGTTGCTCTTGGTGACGACGGTCAGCAGCTTGCGCGGCCGCGACCGCGCCAGCGTGAAGGCGTAGCGCAGGATGCGCTCGACGCCGACGCGCGTCATCATCGAGACGTCGGTCGCCACTTCGATCGGATGGCCCTGGTGCACGCGGCCGCCGACGCCGGAATATTCGCCCTCCGAGTTTTCGCGGACGATGACCCAGTTCAGGTCCTCCGGCTTGCAGCGCTTGAGCGGGCCGTCGATGCCGGGCAGGATGCGGGTCGGGCGCACGTTGGCGTACTGGTCGAAGCCCTGGCAGATCTTCAGGCGCAGGCCCCACAGCGTGATGTGGTCGGGGATGTCGGGGTCGCCGGCCGAGCCGAACAGGATGGCGTCCTTGCCGCGCAGCGCGTTGAGGCCGTCGGCCGGCATCATCGCCCCGTGCCGGCGGTAGTAGTCGCCGCCCCAGTCGAAGTCCTCGAAGGCGAACTGGAAGGTGCTGCTGCCGGCGGCCAGCGCGGCCAGCACCTGGCGGCCCGCCGGGACCACTTCCTTGCCGATGCCGTCGCCTGGAATGGTGGCGATTTGGTAGGTTTTCATTTGCTGTCTCCTGGGTGGATGTCTGAGGGTGCAGCCACTGTAAACGGTGGACGAAGCAAAGTAAGCGGCCTAAACTCAATCCATTGTTAACCCACGACTCAACAATCAACATGAGCACGCCCACGGGATTTCAACCCGCCGAACTGGGTTTTATTGTCGCGCTGTCGAACGCGGGCAGCCTGAGCGGCGCGGCGCGCGAGCTCGGCATCACGACCTCGGCCGTCAGCAAGCGGCTGTCGCTGATCGAGGCGCGGATCGGCATCGCGCTGGTGAACCGGACCACGCGGCGCATGAGCCTGACGCCCGAGGGCGAGGTGCTGCTGGAGCACGCGCGCCGCATCCTCGGCGAGATCGCCGATCTGGACCAGCTGCTGAGCACGTCCAAGGGCGTGCCGAAGGGACAGCTGAGGGTCAACGCGACGCTGGGATTCGGCCGCCTGCATATCGCGCCGGTGATTTCGCACTATGTGCTGCGCTATCCGGAGGTGGAGGTGCAGCTGCAGCTGTCGGTCGATCCGCCGGCGCTGACGGACGACCGCTTCGATGTCTGCATCCGTTTCGGCGCGCCGACCGACGCGCGCGTCATCGCCAGGCGGCTGGCGTCGAACCGGCGGCTGCTGTGCGCGTCGCCGAAATATCTGGCCCGGCACGGTGAACCGAAGTCGCCGGCCGACCTGCGGCGGCACAACTGCATCAGCATCCGCCAGGGCGACGAAGCCTACGGCCTGTGGCGTTTGTTTGCCGGGCGGGAATCGGAGCGGGACGCGGAGGCGGTCAAGGTGCGCGGCAACCTGGCCACGAACGATGGCGAAATCGCCGTCAACTGGGCGCTGGACGGCCACGGCATCTTGCTGCGGGCGGAGTGGGACCTGGAGCGCTATCTGAAAAGCGGACGGCTGGTGCAGGTCTTGTCGGGATATCGGACGCCGGACGCGGATATTTATGCGATCTATCCGCAGCGGCATCAGCTGTCGGCCAGGATACGGACGTTTGTCGAATTCCTGGCCCAGCGGTTTGAGCGTTTCGACTGAGCGCGGCGGCGTTCGGCCGCCGCGCCCCGACCTTGGATCAGGCCGGTTTTTTGCCCAGCGCCACCAACAGCAGCGCCGACAGTGCCGCGATGCCCGCGCCGAAATACATGGCGCCGGCGATGCCGCTCATATCGATAATCAAGCCGCCGGCCAGCGAGCCGAGCGCGATCGAAATCTGGAAGTTGGCGACAAACAAAGCCATGCCGCCCTCCGGCACGTCGGTCGCCGCCTTCGCCATCCACACTTGCAGCGCGACCGGCATGGCGCCGTAAGCGAGTCCCCACACCGCCAGCAGGGCGACGGCCCACACCTTGGAGTGGCCCAGCGTCGGCAGTAGCAACAGCGGCAGCAGCACGAACAATATCGTCAGCAGGAAGGTGGTCTTGACGTTGCGGCCGGCGCCGGCGCCGCCGGCGAAGTTGCCCAGCAGGCCGATGGCCGTGTAGCCCAGCAAGATCGAGGAAATCGCCTTGCCGTCGAAGCCGGACACTTGCGCCAGGAACGGCGTCACATAGGTGTAGGTGGCGAATTGTCCGCTCAGTATCAGGAACATGGCGATCAGGCCCACCTTGCCGTTGGCGGTGCGCCAGATGCCGAGCAGGTCGCGCGCGGCGACGCTTTGCTTGACGTGCAGCGGCGGCAGGAAGATAAATTGCAGCACCAGCGCGAAGGCCGACAGCAGCAGCGACACGCCGAAGGCGGGACGCCAGCCGACCAGGTCGCCCAGCAGCGCGCCGGCCGGGCCGCCGATCAACATGCCGATGGAGACGCCGGCGAAGATGATGGAGGTGGCCCGCGCCGCGAATTTTGCCTCGACCAGGCGGCCGCCCAGACCGGCGCCGATGGCCCAGAAGCCGCCCAGGCCGATGCCGAACAGCACGCGGCCGGCGATCAGGACGGCGAAGTTGGGCGCCAGCATGTCCACCAGATTGGAAACCATCAGCAAGGCGCTGAGCACCCACAGCACGAAGCGCCGGTCCAGATTCTTGATCGCCACCGTCAAAAAGGGCGCGGCGATGGCGGCCAGCAAGCCCGGCGCCGTGACCATGTAGCCGGCCGTGCCTTCGCTCACGCCGAGGCCGGCGCTGATGTAGCGCAGGATGCCGACCGGCAGGAATTCGGTGGTGCAAAACACCGCCGCCGTCAGCGCGATGGTGAAGACGGCGACCCAGGCATTGGCCTGGGGTGCGGCGACCGGCGAGCTGGCCGTATCGCGTGCCGGGGATGAGGCGGCTGCTTGTACGTTGGACATGGCATTCCTTTGAAAGTTCTACATGGAAACATCATAGGCTAGGTTTTATTAAAGAAAAACAGCCCGCACTTCCATACACTTCGGACAAAAACAACTTAAATCGACGCCGCTGTCGGCCCAGCCAGCGCCATTTCCAGTCCCAATTCCAAAAACACGTCGAGCGCCTGGCGGTCCTTGGCGACGCGGGCGCGCAGCACGGCGCCGGCCCAGGCGTCGAGGAGGAGGACGGCCAGGTCGTCCGGCGCGTGGGCCGAGGCGATGCTGCCGTCGGCCTTGCCGTCGCGTATGGCGCCGGCGATGGCGTCGGTCCAGATGCGGTAGACGGCGGCCAGGCGCTCGCGGATCAGCGGGCTGCTGTCGCCCAGTTCCGCGCTCAGGTTGCCCAGCAGGCAGCCGTGGATGAAATCGTTGCCGCTGAAGTTGTCGCTCAAACCGCAGAAGTAGTCGCGCAGACGCTGTTGCGGCGCGATCGCCCGGTCGGCCAGCACCAGCCGGCGCGTGCCGCTGGCGCCGTAGCGCTCCACCGCTTCGGCGCCCAGCGCTTCCTTGCTGTCGAAGTAGTGGTAAAACGAGCCCTTGGGCACGCCGGCCGCGCGGGCGATGTCCTGCACGCCGGTGGCGTGGTAGCCGTTCTGGTGAAATAATTTCAGACCGGCATCCAGAATGGCGGTCCTGATATCGAGTTTTGCCATGATGGTTGCACCATTATTAATTGACCGGTCTACTATTGTTGGGAGTTTTTGATGCGGATGCGGGGCGACCCGGCACGGACTCATTACGATCCGCGATGATCCGGCGCCGCCCCGCTGCGCTTACGCAGGCTGGGCCATGATGTCGTTGAACTGGTCGACGAAGGCGTGCTCGTTGACGCCGGCGTTGGCGCGCATGGGCTGGGCGCGTTCGACCAGGATTTCGGTCGCGTCGGTGCTGAGCACGGCGATGGTTTCGGCGATGAATTCCTGCAACGGCATGGCGCGCGGCTCGTCCTTGCTGTCGAGCAGATCGGTCTGCACCCACGGCGGCGACAGTTCCAACACTTTCACCGAGGTGTTTTTCAGGTTCCAGCGCAGCGACATGGTGTAGGAGTGCAAGGCCGCCTTGGTCGACGAATAGACCGCGCTCATCGCCATCGGCACGAAGGCCAGCACCGACGACACATTAATCAGCGTCGCCGACGGTTGCTGTTTCAAGTGCTCGATCAGCGCGCCGGTCAGGCGGATCGGTCCCATCAGATTGGTCGTGATGGTGGTTTGCAGCAGGTCTTCGTCGATGGCGGCGGCGGCGTTGTCGATCTGCATGACGCCCGCGTTGTTGACCAACACATTCAGTTGCGGGAAGTCGGCGATCAGCCTGGCGCTGACGGCGTTGATGCTGGCGACGCTGCTGATGTCGAGCTCGACCGATTTCATGCCCGGATTGGCGGCCGTCACTTCATCGAGCAGGGCCTTGCGGCGGCCGGAGATGATGACCTGGTTATCGAGACGGTGCAGTTCTTCGGCCAGGGCGCGGCCGATGCCCGAGGTGCCGCCGGTGATGAGGATGGTATTTCCGCTGAGTTTCATGATATTTCCTTTATGGATTAAGTAGAAAAAACGTTAAACGCCTGCGCTGTCGGCCTGGTAGACCGGGTAATCGGTGTAGCCCTTGGCCGTGCCGCCGTAGAAGCTGTCACGGTCGTGGCCGCTCAACGGCCAGTTGTTGGCTATGCGCGCCGGCAAGTCGGGATTGCCGATGAAGTGGCGGCCGAAGGCGACCAGGTTGGCGTCGCCAGCCTGCACGATGGCTTCGGCGCTGTCGGGCTCGAATCCGCCGGCGGCGATGATGACGCCGTTGTAGTGCTTGCGTATCAGCTGGGCCGCGACCGGCTGCGGGTTCTTGGCGTCGTCGACGATATTGCCCATCATGCGCGGCTCGATCAGGTGCAGATAGGCCAGGTTCAGTTTCGACAATTGCTGCGCCACGTAGGTGAACAGGGCTTCCGGATTGCTGTCGCCCATGTCGCCGAAGGTGCCGCTGGGGCCGATGCGCACGGCCACCTTGTCGCTGCCCCAGACGTCGATGACCGCCTGCGTCGCTTCGAGCAGGAAGCGGGCGCGGTTTTCATGCGAGCCTCCGTAGAGGTCGGTGCGCAGGTTGCTGTTGTCCTGCAAGAACTGGTCGAACAGATAGCCGTTGGCGGCGTGCAGTTCGATGCCGTCGAAGCCGGCTTCCTTGCCACGGATGGCGGCGCTGCGGAAGCTGGCGACGAGGCCGGCGATGTCGTCCACCGTCAGCGCCCGGTTCGGCGTGTTGGCGACCCAGCCGGAGCTGGTGTAGGCGACGCCGCCGTGCGGCACTTCGGACGGTCCGACCGGCTGCGCGCCGTTCGGCTGCACGTCGACATGCGACTGCCGGCCGGCGTGGTACAGCTGGAGGAAGATGGTGCCGCCCTTGGCGTGCACGCCCTTGACCACTTCTTTCCAGCCGGCGATTTGATTGTCGTCGTACATGCCGGGCGCGCCCAGGTAGCCGTTACCGTTTTCGGCGGCGATGGTGGCTTCGGAGATGAGGAAGCCGCCCTGCGAAGCGCGCTGCGCATAATATTGCGCCATCAGCGGGCCGGGGATGGCGCCGGCTTCGGCGCGCATGCGGGTCAGCGGGGCCAGCACGACGCGGTGCGAAAATTCGTAAGGGCCGACTTTGATGGCAGAGTTCAGTTTAGACATGATGTGCTCCAGTGAGTTCAGGGAATGAGGTTTGCGATGCGTTTTGGGTCTGGGTTTGCGAATTACTTTTGATTCACGGCGGTCATGATGACTTCGACGACCTTGGCCGGTTGCGACATGAACGGCACGTGGCTGCTGTCGATTTCGGTGGTGATGGCGTGCATTTTTTTCGCGAAGTCGCGTTCCATTTCCGGCGCGATCATGCGGTCCTGCTTGGCCACTATGTAGTAATTGGTCTTGGTTTCCCATGCGGCATAAGTCAGAGGCTGGCCCACGCCCTTGACGCTCAGCGGGCCCTGGGTGGCGGCCATCAACCGGGTTTCAGCGGCCGGCAAGTCCTGGGCGAAGTTGGCGGCCAGCGATTCCGGCGTCATGTAGATGAAACCGTTGGCGTCGGGACGGAAGGTGGTCGGGCCGGGGGCGACCGGGTAGCCGGCGCCCAGCGCGCCGACGGCCTCGCCTTTCGACGGTGCGAAGGCGGCCACATACACCAGCGCCTTGATCTTGTCGCTGCTGCCGGCCTGGGTGATCACGGCGCCGCCCCACGAGTGGCCGACCAGCACCACTTTGCCGCTCTGCGCATCGACCACGCGCTGGACGGCGGCGGCGTCGTCGGTCAGCGACGTCAGCGGATTTTGCACGGCCACAACCTTGACGCCCTGGGCTTGCAACAGCGGAATCACCTTGTTCCAGCCCGAACCGTCGGCGAAGGCACCATGGACCAGCACGACGGTGGTATCGCTGGCGGCGGCCTGGGCAGGCAGCGCGGCGGCGCCGGAAATCACAGCGGAAGCGATCAGCAGGTTTTTGATGGTGGTGTTCATGGCGTTATCCTCAGTTAAAAATAATAGACCGGTCGTCTATAAAATGGCTAAAAATAAAAGGTGACGGTGCACCCTGATTCTTTGTTGCTGACTATTTTGCGGACCTTGTTGCTGGCTTTGTTGCAGACCTTGTTGCGCTGGCCATGTGTGAACTATACGACCGGTCGTCTAGTAAATCAAGCACTTTCTGAAAATAATTTCGAGCGCAATGAAAACGGCGCCCGCAGGCGCCGTCGTAATCGCTATCGGCCGCTATCCACCGATCCCGGCCGGCAGCTAGCCAGCCGATGCCGGCGGCCCGCTCAGGCCGCTTGCCGGACCTGCACCGGCGAGGCCGGGCGGCGCTGCGGCCCGCCGGCCACCACCGCCAGCGCCGCGCCGGCGCGCGGGCCCGCCGCGTCGATGGTGAAGAAGCTGACCAGCTGCATCAGATTGCCGGCCTGCGCGTGCATCGCCTCGGCCGTCGCGGCGGCCTCCTCGACCAGCGCCGCGTTCTGCTGGGTGACACCGTCCATGTCGGCGATGGCGCTGTTGACGTGGCCGATGCCGGACTCCTGCTCGGCGCTGGCCAGGCTGATGTCGCCCATGATGGCCGTCACGCGGTGCACGCTGGCGACGATTTCGTCCATCGTGTCGCCGGCCGTGTGGGCCAGCGCGCTGCCGGCGGCGATCTTGTCGGCCGACTCGTTGATGAGCGACTTGATTTCGCGCGCCGCCGTCGCCGAACGCTGGGCCAGGTTGCGCACCTCGCTGGCGACGACGGCGAAGCCGCGGCCCTGCTCGCTGGCGCGGGCCGCCTCGACCGCCGCGTTCAGCGCCAAAATATTGGTCTGGAAGGCGATGGCGTCGATGACGCTGATGATGTCGACGATCTTGCGCGCCGACGCGCTGATCGCATCCATCGTCTCGACCACCGCGCCGACCATGTGCCCGCCCTTGCCGGCCACGTCCGACGCCGACAGCGCCAGCTCGTTGGCCTGGCGCGCGTGGCCGGTGTTTTGCCGGACGGCCGAGGTCAGTTCCTCCATCGACGAGGCGGTCTCCTCCAGCGCGCCGGCCTGGTGCTCGGTGCGGCGCGACAGGTCGCTATTGCCCTTCGACAGTTCGCGCGACGCCGCGTCGATGGTGGCGGCGCCGTCGCGCACCCGGGCCACGGTGCCGGCCAGGCGCGTCGTCATATTGTGCAGCGCGTCGAGCAGCTGGCCGATTTCATCGCTGCGGCGGGGCTGGTCGAAGCGGCGCAGGTCGCCGACCGAAACGCGGGTGGCGATATCGACCGCGTGGCGCAGCGGCAGCACGATGCTGCGCGTGAGGCTCAGCGCCAGCGCCGCGCCGGCGCCCAGCGCCAGCAAGCCCAGGCCGAGCAGCGTGGCGACGCTGGCGCCGTAGTGGCGCGCCGACTCGGCGGCCATGGCTTGCGCGGCGCCGGTCTGGAAGTCCAGCAATTGTTTCAGCGCCGCCGCGTAGGCGGCGAAGCTGGTTTTGAGCGTGGTGTCGGCCAGTTGCTCGACTTCCTGCGTGCGGCCGCCCTCCTTGAAGCCGAACACTTGCTGGCGCACGGCCAGATAGGCTTTGCGGCCGTCGGCGACGGCGCCCAGCAACGCCAGCTCGTCCGCGCCCTGGCGCAACTGGCGCAGCCTGGCCTCCAGCGTCGCGGCCAGCTGGTCGCCGCCGTTCAGCTGGGCCTGGAAATATTCGCCCGCCTCCAGGCTGTCGCTCTTGGCGATGGCCAGCGCGTTGGCGCCGTTGAGCTTGACGGTGCCGAGCAGGTCGGACGTCAGCTGCTGCTTGGCGAATTTGTCCTTGACCAGATATTCCGTGTTGTCGTTGGCGTCGTGCAAGCGCCACAGCGAGGTGCCGGTGAGGCAGGCCATCACGCACAGGATGAGGCCGAAGGACAGCAGGACGCGCGGTCCGGTTTTTAGATTGAGCAATTTCATGGGTGAGCGGGGCTGGGGCTGACGGGTCTATCGAGGAGCCCATTCTAGCGCCGCATTGTGACGTCATAATTACACACAGGAAATTATAATTGTAAAAATTAAAACATTTAATACTTGGTACGACTACGGCACCTGACCCTCGCGGCTGGCGGCGTCGAGCCGCTGCGTGAAATCGGCGGCGCTGCGGGCCAGGTAGCCGCTCTGGTGCATTTTTTGCAGCTGCTCGGCCAGCGCCGGCACCAGTTCGGCGTGCGATTTGTGCAGATAATGGTAGGAGGGCCACGTTTGCAACGGCGTCTCCTGCGAGCGCAAGCCTTTGAATTGCAGGCGCTGCGCTTCCAGCCACGCCGAGCGCGGCAGCACGGCCACGTCGCAGCGGCCCAGCTTGAGCATATTGAAAATGAATGCATACTGGTTCACGCCCAGCACATTGTCCATGCCGACGGTCGCCCTTTCCACCGTCTTGATGCCGCGGCGGATGCAGACCCGGTACGGCTTCAGGCCGGCCCAGTCGGCCACCGCCAGCTCGCGGCCATAGGTGAAGACTACGGCCTCGATGTCGAGCAGCGGCACCGGCACCCGCACCAGATTCGGATACGTCAGTTCCAGCCCCTCGGCGTGCATCACGTCGCCGAAATACTGGCCGCTGTTGACCATCTGGATGGCCCGCTCGCCGGGCAGCTTGATCTGTTCGGCGGCGATGCCGAGGCGCCGATACGCCTCCTTCAAAATCTCGAACGAGGCCGCCGTCAGCGCTTCGTTTTCCGGCTGGGCCAGCTCCACCACGGCCGGCAGCCCTGCGCCGCGGGCGGGCTGGGATGGCAGCGCGGCCGCCAGCAACATGACCATCAAATAGCGCGGCAAAAAGCGCGGCACCGCGTAGACCATCGTATGACTCCTGTTACCACCCCGGGCAGTATACCGCAGCCCCCGTGAGCCATTATCATATTTACCATAAAAATCGGGCGATGAAATCGAAAAAAGCATTTGTCCAAATATAATTCTATAATACGCGGCCAGCTTTCCCACTCCGCCTGCCATCCGATGAAAACCAGCCACCACATCCCGACCGCCTTCAAGAAGGAATTCACCGATCCCGACGTCTGGTGGAGCCGCGCCGCGGTGGTGGCCGCCGCCGCGCTGGCCGGCCTGACCGTGGTCGGCTTCACCTGGCTGTGCGAGCACGCCACGGCGCTGTTCCTGGAGCAGGCGGCGCGGCGGCCCTGGCTGCCGCTGGCATGGACGCCGCTGTGCACCGTCGCCATCGTGTGGCTGACGCGCCGCTACGCGCCCGGCGCCGCCGGTTCCGGCATCCCGCAGGTGATGGCGCCGCTCGACACCAGCGTGGCGCCGCCGCAGCGCGGCCTGTTCGTGTCGCTGAAACTGAGCGTGGCCAAGATGGTGCTGACGGCGGCGGGATTGCTGGCCGGCCTGTCGCTGGGCCGCGAGGGGCCGTCGGTGCAGATCGCGGCCGGCGTCATGCTGGCGGCGCGGCGGGCGCTGCCGCGGCGCTCCGCCGTCACCGCGCACGGCCTGCTGGTGGCCGGCGGCGCCGCCGGCATCGCCGCCGCCTTCAACGCGCCGCTGGCCGGCGTCATGTTCGCCATCGAGGAATTGTCGCGCGCGCCGGAGCAGCGCAGCAGCGGCCTGCTGGTGGCCGCCATCGTGCTGGCCGGGATGATCGCCGTCTCCCTGACCGGCAACGCCACCTATTTCGGCGTGATCCACGCCGCCAATATCGGCTGGTCGCTGCTGCTGCCGGGCTTGCTGGTGGCCCTGGTCAGCGGAGTCGCCGGCGGCCTGTTTTCGCGGCTGCTGATCGCCTCGCTGAGCGGCGCCGCCCAGGACCGCTACAGCCGATTGCGCCGCAACCGTCCCGTGGTCTTCGCCGGCTGCTGCGCGCTGCTGGTGGCCGCCATCGGCGTCGCCACCGGCGGCGACACCTACGGCAGCGGCTACGGCCACACGCGCGCCATGCTCGAAGGCTCGGACAACGCGCCGGCCGTGTATGTGCTGTTCAAATATCTGGCCACCTGGCTGACCGTGTGGTCGGGCGTGCCGGCCGGGATCTTCGCGCCGTCGCTGGCCATCGGCGCGGCGCTGGGCAACGACCTGGCGATGCTGACCCACTATCCGCAGGCGCCGGCGCTGATCGCGCTGGGCATGGTCGGATTTTTGGCGGCGGCCACGCAGGCGCCGCTGACGGCCTTCATCATCGTGATGGAAATGGTCGACGGCCACGAAATGGTATTGAGCCTGATGGCCTGCGCCGTCATCGCCGGCACGGTGTCGAAGGTGCTCGGTCCGCCGCTGTACCACACGCTGTCGCAGTTGCAGCTCAAGCGGCTGCCGGCGCCGCTCACATCGTAAACGGCAAGGGCTGCAAACCATAGCCTTCATCGACCTGCTCGATCACATCGAGCAGCGCCTGCAAGCCCTGGTTCAAATGGCCCAGCCCGCGCGCATCGAGCTTGCCCAGCGCCTCCGGCAGCAGGCCGCGCGCCGGCTTGGGCGCGCGCTGTATCATCGCCTCGCCCTGCGCCGACAGCATCAGCGTGACGACGCGCTGGTCCTGCTGGTCGCGCGCCTTGACCACATAAGCCTTCTTGACCAGGGTATCGATCAGATTACTGGTGGTGGTCTGGTGGATGGCCAGCTTGGCGGCCAGCTCGCCGACGCGCAGGCCGGGCTGCTCCAGCAATTCCTGCATCACCCACAACTGCGCGCCGCTGACGCCGCACTGCTTCTCGACCCAGCTCGAATGGCGCTGGGCGGCGCGGATGACGATGCGCAGCCGCCGCAACGCGTCCACCTGCGACATGCCGACGACCGACGCCGCGTGCGGCGCCGACACCGGCGCGGCGCGCGGCGCGCCGGCGCCCTCGCCCTCGCCCTCGCCCACGGGCGGCTTGCGTTTTGTAACCATGAATAACCCCACTGCCTGCAAAGATACTTTGCGGCGCATTACATTTGCCGCAATATGATTTGTACCAAACTACTTTACAGCGGGATCATATCCTAAGCGGCGCCGCGACGCCGTCCGTTCAAGCGGCGGCGCTCCGGTACTTGGCCAGTTCCAGCTTGCCGATCTGGGCCCGGTGGACTTCGTCCGGGCCGTCGGCCAGCCGCAGCGAACGGGCCGCCGCGTAGGCCGGCGCCAGGAAAGGGTCGGCCATGCCGCCGCCGCCCTGGGCCTGGATGGCCCAGTCGATCACCTGGCACGCCATGTTCGGCGCCGCCACTTTTATCATCGCGATTTCCTTGGCCGCCACCTTGTTGCCGACTGTGTCCATCATGTGGGCCGCGTTCAGCACCAGCAGGCGGGCCTGGTCGATCAGGATGCGGGCCTCGGCGATGCGCTCCACCGTCACACCCTGCTGCGCCACCGGCTTGCCGAAAGCGACGCGGCCCAGCGTGCGCCGGCACATCTGCTCGAGCGCGCGCTCGGCCAGGCCGATCAAGCGCATGCAGTGGTGGATGCGGCCCGGTCCCAGCCGGCCCTGCGCGATTTCAAAACCGCGGCCCTCGCCGAGCAGCATATTGGCCGCCAGCACGCGCACGTTCTCGAACAGCGTTTCGGCGTGGCCGTGCGGCGCGTCGTCGAAGCCGAACACCGGCAGGTGGCGTACGATGCTGAAACCCGGCGTATCGCGCGGCACGATAATCATCGACTGCTGAAGGTGGCGGTTGGCGTGGGCCGCATCCGTCTTGCCCATGAAGATGAAGACCTGGCAGCGCGGATCGCTGGCGCCGGACGACCACCATTTGCGGCCGTTGATGACGTATGCGTCGCCGTCGCGCACGATGCTGCTCTCGATGTTGGTCGCGTCCGACGAGGCGACGGCCGGCTCGGTCATCGCGAAGCAGGAACGGATGCGCCCTTCCAGCAAAGGCGCCAGCCACTGGCGCTGCTGTTCGGCCGTGCCGTAGCGGGCCAGCACTTCCATGTTGCCGGTGTCCGGCGCCGAGCAGTTGAACGCTTCCGCCGACCAGCTGGCGCGGCCCATGATTTCGCACAGCGGCGCGTATTCGAGATTGCTCAGGCCGGCGCCCAGTTCCGACTGCGGCAGGAACAGATTCCACAGGCCGGCGGCGCGCGCCAGCGTTTTCAGTTCCTCCATCACGCGGGTCGGCAGCCACGGGTCGCCGACGGCGCGGTGGGCCGCGATCTCGGCGTGGAAGCGCGCCTCGTTCGGATAAATGTGCTGCTCCATGAAGGCGCTCAGGCGCGCCCGCAGCTGCTCCACCTTGGTGCTGTATGCGAAATCCATGTCGGTCTCCTGTCCTTATCTGTTTTATTTATACGTGATGGCGTCGGCCCCACCCAGCCACTCCAGGTGCGCGTAGTTGTTCAAATAGCCGAGGCCGAGGCGCCCGGAGCGCCGCACCAGCTTCGTCACCGAGCAGTTGGCCAGGGTCCAGCTCATCTCCATCACCTGGCGGTCTTGCAGGCCGAGCACGTGCTGCACCAGCGCCGCAATCACGCCGCCGGACGTGAAGACGATGGTCGATGCCGCATCGGCGGCGCTGGCGCGTTCGAGCGCGGCGACGCAGCGCGCGCGGAAGGCCGGCCACGGCTCGCTGTAATCGGCGTCGTGCGCGCCGTCCATCCAGCGCGTCATGGCGCCGGCGAAAATCTGCTCGAAGGCGCGCTGCGGCTGTTGGTGGCGCGCGGTCAAGCGCCCGAAGGCGGCGGCGTCGCCGAACTCCGGACAGTGGCGCAACAGCACCTGGTGGTGATCGAATTCGGCGAAGTCGGCGTCGGTGTGGAAGTCGGCATCGAGCAGCAGCGCCGGCGGCAGCTGGCCGAGGCAGGTGTCGGCGCTCTGGCGGTGGCGCTGCATGCCGCCGGTGAGCACGCGCTGAAAATCCTGGCGGCAGGTGGCGAACCACTGTCCCAGCAGGCGCGCCTGCTCGAAACCGAGCGCCGACAGCTGATCGTAATTGGCGCTGCCGAACGACGCCTGCCCATGCCGCACCAGATATATATGAGCCATGTGCCCGCCGACGAGAGAAGAATAAGCAGCAGCTTAACCGCCGGCCTATAATTCATCAAATGAATACTTTTAATGAGACTGTATAAATTTCATGCATATATCGCGCGTCGACCTGAATCTGTTCATCGTCTTTGAAGCGATCTACACGGAAGGCAGCATCACGCGCGCCAGCCTGAAAATGAGCTTGACGCAGCCGGCCGTCAGCCATGCGCTGAACCGCCTGCGCCAGCTGTTCGGCGATCCGCTGTTCGAGCGCCAGGGCCACGTGATGGTGCCGACGCCGATGGCGCGTTCCATCATCGAGCCGGTGCGGCAGGCGCTGCGCGGCTTCGAGCTGACGCTGAACGGCGCCGAGCGCTTCGACCCGCCCAGCAGCGACCGCACCTTCACGCTGGCCCTGCGCGACGTGCTCGAGGCGACCGTGCTGCCGCCGCTGATGGCCAGCGTGGCGCTGTCGGCGCCGGGCGTCGGTCTGAACGCGCCGCAGGTCGAACGGCGCGAACTGGAAAGCGAACTGGCCGCCGGCACGCTGGACGCGGCCATCGACGTGCTGCTGCCGCTGTCGGAACAGATCCTGCACACGCGCCTCATCAGCGACAACACCGTGGTCCTGGTGCGCAAGGACCACCCGCAGATACAGGGCGCGCTCGACCTGGCGCTGTATCTGCAACAGGAACACGTGCTGGCCAGTTCGCGCCGGCGCGGGCCGGGGCTGGAGGATTTCGAATTGAGCCGGCTGGGACTGCAGCGCCGCATCCGGCTGCGCTGCCAGCACTACTACGCCGCCAGCCGCGTCGTCAGCCAGACCGACCTCGCGCTGACGATGCCCGAGCGCCTGGCGCGCGTGGTCAACGAACGGTTCGGCAACCAGATGCTGCCCTTCCCCCTGCCGATGCCGGCCCTCGACATCCACCTGTACTGGCACGCCAACGTCGACACCGACCCCGCCAACCGCTGGCTGCGCGAGCAGGTGATGCAGGTTGTTGCATCCACGCCTGTTTAATGCGCTTGGTCTGACCACATCAACTGAATTTATTGGTATATTTGTATTTAGTTGCAAATACGATATTATGAACAAACAATTGATGGAAGTTGTTTGTAGAAATGAACGATTCACCAGCGATCCGCTATAAATTCTGCGCTTTCGCCATATCGGTGCGAGCAAAAAACTCGGGGAAAAGAATAGTGAAAACCAAATCAATCGTAACCATATTGTTGGCCGCGTTCGCCATCTGCACCATCTCCTCCGCCCAAGCCACGAGTTTCACCGAAATCCATGGAGCTCATGAAGATTTCTTTTACGATACTGACTTCTGGGCAGGAACTACGGTATCAGTGACTGGCGACAGCATCGCATTTAATGGCATTCCTGACTTCAGCGCGTCGGTCAACGCGCCCACACGTGGAAGTGGAACAGCTGACGCCGGCTTTTACGATGCTCCCGCTGGATTTGCTGGAGTAGTTGCGATAGCCCACGCGAATTTTACACTGGACGCCAAGATTCATACGAGCTTGGCGGGCACTTACAGCACCCCCGCAGTGGGCGGACGTGCCGAAATTGCAAGTGATAGTTATATTTCCCAAGGCAGTTTCACAGGCGGCTCATACAACAGCGGTCCTCAAATAGGATATGTTGGCTCCTACGCTTACTCCTACTCCAATGGTGCGGCGCAGACAGTCAATGTCCATCTTAACGATGGCAAGGCGACATCAGAGGAAAATTTCCCGGGGCCATCCGGCGGATATTCCATACTTGGAATCGACAGCCTTCTGTCGGTTTATGTCACTCAGTCCGGCATCAATACAGGCACGTCTACAGCCGCGCTGACTGCGGCCAGTTATTCATTTACCGCGACGGCGGTACCGGAGCCTGAAACCTACGCCATGCTGATGGCCGGCCTGGGTCTGATCGGCGTCGCAGCGCGTCGTCGACGTGTTTAAGCCAAGCTGAATCCGCAGGGCGATGCCGGGTCACCGCAAGCCGACATCCGCTGTCAAGCGCATTTGCCCGACGCCGCCGATCTGAAAAGATCGGCGGTTTTGCTTTCAGCAGCCGCCCTGCCCGCCCGCCGCCATCTGCCGCCGGCGTTCGAGATCGCGGCGCCGATGCCGCCGACCGCTGGCTGCGCGAGCAGGTGATGCATGTGGTCGCGTCTACGTCTGCCGGCTGGCTATCGCTTGCGGGCGATTGAAAACTCGGGAATGTCGATCGATGACGGCCCGAACAAGGCGGTCTGACGGTCACGGCCTAAAGCTTTACCACCGAGAGTCACGCGAATGCGCCCCTGAGACGGCGTCACTTCACCGGCAATTGAAGTGTCCATTGAGGCCATTTTGGCGCGCCGGACCGCAGCAGCTAACTTGTAGGGGTTATTGTCGATGAGCGACGTCTTTTTAAGGGCTGTCATGGTTCGATCTCCGGCCGATGAAGTACATCGTACAAATAGTTTAGCAGAATCCTCCAACTGTGGCTGGCAGCGGCCAAGTCGAAGCGCATATCCCGGCCACGGCCATGAGCAGCCCACCAATCCGGATCGGTTGCGATCACTTCCTGGACTGTTCCACACGCGCGCAAGGCATCGGACGGCGCCGCGTTGAGTTCTGCAGGGTTGATGGTGGCATCAAAACCGAACTTCGGCCAGACAGTGAATCCGACTAAGCCATCCGGATCGTCCGGATCAATCGGCCCATTTCCAGCTGCAAAGAGCATGATCCGTCCGGGATCATGAACAACCTGCCGGTCTTGGCTTTGTCAAGGTCTAGCGTCTCGCCGCCAGGCAGGTCGATGATAATGCCCTCAAGGCGTAATCCCTGGCGGTCGTATAGCTCGCCCTGAAAATAAGAGAGCGCGACATCCTGCGCCATCAGCAACTCTTCTGCCTGCGTCAAGTTGTTGCGGTCAAACAGCTCGTTTGGTTTCACTCACCGCCCGATCAGCAACCGCCCTTGCCGCCGCCCGCCATCTGCCGCACGGCTTTCGAGATCGCGGCGCCGACGCGGTTGACGGCGCGGCGGTGGCCGGCCACCAGCGCGTCGTAGCCGGCGCCGACTTTTTCCTCGGCCACACTGCGGCAGGTCAGCACCTGCTCGGTGCCGACTTTGTGCACGCTCCACACGGCGTCGATCAGCGCGTACTGGCCCGGCGCCGATTCGAAGCGCTGCACGCTGGTGCTGATGCGGTAGACCGGCGCGTCCTTCGGCGTCGGCGTGCGGAACACGTCTATCGTTCCCAGCTCGCCGGTGATCGCCAGCGACAGGGCCTGGCCGATTTCGGCGGCCGGCGGCGCCGACCAGCGCTCCTGTTCCTTGACGTCGACCTGGCCGGCGCCGGAGCTGACCAGCATCTGCACGCGGGCCAGCTGCTGCGGCGCCGTCACCGCGGGCAGTTCGATGTAGTAGCCGGGATCGACCTGCGCCGGCGCGGCGCCGGCGCCGCCGCCGATACCATTACTGAGGCTGTAGAAGTGGTCGGTCGGCGCGCTGGCGCAACCGGCCAGCGCCAGCACGGCCGCCGCGACCGCCAGCACACCACGTGCCGCCGACGACGGACGCCCCGCGCAATACGGACGCGCATTCAACATCGGAGCGTCCGATGGCGCGCACGAATGCGAACGCGATTGCGATTGCGATTGCGATTTCGAAGATACGCGCGAAGTTGGGCGCAGCATGGTCATTTTTGATCTCCCTTTTTACCGCGTATCAGCGACTCCGGATGACGCTCCAGATAATCGGACAAGGTGTTCAGCGATTGCAGCGTTTGCGTCAGCTGCTGCAAGGCTTCGCGCAGGTCGGACTGCACCGGCGAATCCTTTTGCAGCACCTGCTCGGCCGCGCCGAAGGTGTGCTGGGCCGCGTGCAGCGTGTCCTTCATTTCCGGCACCACCTGGCCGTCGATCTGCTTGAACAGGGCGTTGGCGCTCTTGAGCGTCGCGTCCAGGCTTTTCAGCGACACATTGAGGTTGTTGCCGATGTCGCCGAACGGAATCTGATCGAGCTTGCGGGCGATGCTGGCGACCTGCGTCTGCAATTCGTCGAGCGTGTTCGGCACCGTCGGCACCTGGACCGGCATCTGGTTCACGTCGACCGTGACCGGCGGCGCTTTCGGGAAGAAGTCGAGCGCGATGTACAACTGGCTGGTCAGCAGATTACCGGTGCGCAGCTGCGCGCGCAGGCCCTGGCCGACCATGCGCTGCAAGACCATCGAGCCGGCGTGGCGGTCGTTCTCGTCGATCAGCGTCTGCTCGAAGCTCTTGCCCAGGCGGCGCGGATAAAGGTCCACCGTGACCGGCATGCGGAAGCTTTTCTTGACCGGATCGAATTCGACGCCGACCGAGCGCACCTCGCCGAGCACGATGCCGCGGAAGTCGACCGGCGCGCCCGGCGACAGGCCGCGCAGCGACTGGTCGAAATAGAACACGGTGGTGATGGGCCGGCCGTCCGGTTCGCGCAGCGCGCTGGCCTGGTCGGCCGCCAGCACGAAGTTGGTGCCCTGCGGCGCCATCGCCGGCGGGCGCTGGCCGTCGATGGACTCGAAGGCGACGCCGCCCACCAGCAGCGCGGCCAGCGATTGCGTATTGAGTTTGAAGCCGCTCGAATCGAGCCGCACGTCGACGCCGCTGGCGTGCCACCAGCGCGTGTCCTTGCCGACGTACTGGTCGTAGGGCGCGTTGACGAACACCGTCATCGTCACGCCGGCGCCGGACGGGTCGAGCGCGTAGTTGACCACCTGGCCGACCGGAATGCGGCGGTAGAACAGCGGCGTGCCGGTGTCGATGGAGCCCAGGCTCTGGCCGTGCAGCGTGTACTGCGTGCCCTTCTGGTCGCCGATAATCTGCGGCACCTGTTCCAGGCCGACGAATTCGCTGGCCTCGTCGCCGGACTTGCCGGCGTCGACGCCGATGTAGGCGCCCGACAGCAGCGTGCCCAGGCCCGACACGCCGGACGCGCCGACGCGCGGGCGCACCACCCAGAAGCGCGTGTCGGCGGTGGTGAAGCGGCGCGCCTCCTTGGTCATGTCGATCGTCACGATCACCTTCGACAGGTCGGGATCGATCTTCACCGAACGCACCAGGCCGATGTCGACGTCCTTGAATTTGACCTTGGTCTTGCCCGGCTCCAGGCCGTCGCCGGTGCGGAAGCTGACCGTCACCGTCGGCCCCTTGTCGAGCACCGAGCGCGCCACCAGGCCGATGCCGATCAGCGCCGCCAGCAGCGGGATCAGCCAGACCAGCGACGGCAGCCAGCGGCTGCCCCGGTCGACGGCCGGCGTGGGCAGCATCAGCGCGGGCTGTTCGCCTTCTTGTTCAGACATGTGGTTCTCCAGATTGTTGCGGTTGATTCGAAGGATGCGGTGGATGCGGCGGGGCCGGTTCGGCGTGGTCCCAGATCAGGCGCGGGTCGAAGGCGCGCGAGGCCAGCATGGTCAGCACCACGACCGCGCAAAACGCCATCGCGCCGGGTCCGGGCGTGATCGTCGCCAGCGATTTGAAGCGCACCAGCGCCACCGTCAGCGTGATGACGAAGATGTCGAGCATCGACCAGCGGCCGACGAATTCGACGATCCGGTACAACATCGTGCGCTGGTGCGGCTGCCATGACGAGCGGCGCTGCGAAGTCCAGGCCAGCAGCGACAGCACGGCGAGCTTCAACAGGGGCACCAGGATGCTGGCCGTGAAGATGATGACCGCCAGCGCCACCGCGCCGGTGCGCCAGAAGTAGACCACGCCGCTGATGATGGTGTCGACCTGGCCGCCCAGCAGCGCGTGCGTGTACAGCACCGGCATCAGGTTGGCCGGAATATACAGGATGGCCGCCGCCAGCAACAGGGCCCAGGTGCGGCCGATGCTGTCGGGACGGCGCCGGTGCAGCGCCTTGCCGCAGCGGCGGCAGCTCTGGCGGCGGATGCCGGCGTCCGCCGCGACGATGCCGCAGGCGTGGCACACCAGCGGCGCCGGGCCGCCGGCCACCGGCCGGTAGTGCAGCGGCGGCGGCGGCGGCACGGCGACGTCGTCGCCGGCGTTCCACAGCCGGCGCGGATCATAGGCCACCACCACGGCCAGCATCACCGTCAGCGCGGCGAACGCGAACAGGCCCGGTTGCGGCGTGATCTTGGCCTGGCCGTGCAGTTTAATCAGCGTGACGAGGATGCCGAGCATCAGCACCTCGGTCATGCTCCAGCGCCGCGCCGCCGCCACCATGCGCAGCAGCGTGTTCAGGCCGGGCGGACGCCAGCCGCCGCGCAGCGCCAGCGTCACATATAAAAGCGCGGTCAGCTCCAGCGCCGGATAGACGATGGTGAACAGGAAGACGACGGCGGCCACCGCCTCCATCTGCTCCGACCACAGCACCCCGATGGCGCCGAACAAAGTGGAGCTGGTGTGCTGGCCGTTGAAGTCGACGCCGACGATGGGACAGAGCTGCGCGATGAGGAAGGTCAGCAAGGTGGCCATGATGATGGCGGCCATGCGATTGAGATCGGCGCCGACGCCGCGATAGAGGATGGACGTGCAGCGCACGCAGCGCGCTCTTTCGCGCGGACGAAGCGGCATCCTGCGATGCAGCAGGCCACATTCGTCACAGCTGATTAGATCATATCGGCGCACAGGGTCAGGGTAGGCTGGTAGTCAAGCCAGCATCATACGATAAAGCGCCGCAATAGAGCGCGTGCGCAGGGACGCCGCCGCCCCTGCTTTCTTTGATGCGCTTATTTGATGCTGCTGTCGAGCGTCACGAAATCGTCGGTCTTGTGCAGCGAGCGCCACGCCGCCAGCAGCGCCGGCGGCGGCGCCACCAGCTTGCGCGCGGCCAGATCGAGCCAGCCGCCGGCGCTGTTGACGCGCGCGGCCAGCTTGCCGTCGGAACGGATCACGTCCGTGCGCAGCATCCAGCGGCTGCCGTCGTCCGACATGCCGGCCACGCCCAGCGTGACCTTGATTTCATCGAGCAGCATCACTTCCTTGAAATACGAGATCTCGTCCTTCATCGCCACCGGGCCGATTTGCAGGCGTTTGAATTCGCTCATCGGAAAACCGTGCTCCGCCAAAAACAGCATGCGCACGTCGCCGGCCTTGTCCAGGAAGGCCGTATTGCGCATATGGCTGTTGAAATCCATGTCGCTCCAACCGGCCATCATCGTCTTCTCAAACATCGCGCCCTCCTCACTTATTTTCAATGCCCGCCATGATAGGGCATAGCCGGCGCGCCTGCAGGAAGCGCCGCGTTCAGGCGGCGAGAAAATCGAACAGCGTCAGCGCCACCACCTTGGTCGCCTTGCGCAAGTCTTCCAGCAGCAGGCGCTCGTCGGCCTTCTTGGCGTTCGACTCCGGCACCGTGCGCGGACCGGCGCCATACAGCACGGCCGGTATGCCATGTTCGCCGTACAGGCGCGCATCGGCGTACAGCGGCGTGCCCTGCGCCGGTATCAGCTCGCCGATCACGCTTTGCGCATTGTGCTGCAAGGCCTCCACCAGCTGCGCGCCGCCCGGCTGCGGCCGCAGCGCCCGCGACAGCAGCAAGCGCCGGATCTCGACCCGGATGCCGGCCATGCCGCGCGCCGCATCCATTATCAGCGCCCGCACCTGCGCCTCCACCGCGACCGGATCTTCTTCCGGAATCATGCGGCGGTCCATCTTCATCACCACTTTTCCCGGCACCACATTGGTGTTGGTGCCGCCGTCGATGCGGCCGACCAGCATCGTCGGCGAGTCTATACCCGGCACGCTGGAATGGATTTTTTTCAGCTCCGGCAGCTGCCCGTAGATCGCGTTGAGGATTTTGGCGGCGGCCTGCAAGGCATCGTGCCCGGTTTCCGGCATGGCGCCGTGGCCGGACTTGCCGTGCACCGTGATCTCCAGTTGCAGGCAGGCGTTGTGCGCGGTGACGATGTTGTAGCTGAAGCCGGCCGCGATGACGAAATCGGGCTTGCTCAACTTTTGCTCCAGCAGCCAGCCCGGTCCCAGCAAGCCGCCGAATTCCTCGTCGTAAGTGAAGTGCAGTTCCACGCCGCCTTTCAGCGGCACGCCCAAGGCTTCGAGCGCGCGCACGGCGAAAATATAAGTGGCGAAGTCGCACTTGGACACGGCGGCCGCGCGGCCGTAGATATAGCCGTCCTCGATCACGCCGCCGTAGGGCGGATAACTCCAGCCGTCGCCGGGCGGCACCACGTCGCCGTGCGCGTTCAGCGCCAGCGTCGGGCCGTCCGCCGCGTACGGACGGCGCACGATCAGGTTGGTGATGCTCTGCATGCCGTAGTCGCGCACCTGCTGCGCCGGCACCGCGTGCTTCTCGGCGTGCCAGCCGAAGTCCTCGACCAGCCCCGCCACCAGCTCCGCGTGCGGCGCATTGTTACCGGGCGGCGTATCGGTCGGCACGCGCAGCACCTGCTGCAAAAAGCCGACCTCCTCGCCGAAGTGGGCGTCGATCCAGTTGACCAGCTTTTCCTTGTTCGCTCTGATGTCCATGCTGTGTCCTTATTTTGCGCCGGCTTCGAACCAGGCGCCGATCTGCGCCCGTTCGGCGTCGGTCATGTTGGTCAGGTTCGCCAGCGGCATCGCCTTCAGCTGGACCGCCTGTTTGTAGATTTTTTCCGCGTTGCGGCGGATCTGGTCAGCGCTGTCGAAGGTGACGCCGAGCGGCGCGGCGGCAAAGCCGGCCTGGGTCGGGTGGGCGGAATGGCAGGACGCGCAGCGCTGCGCGATCACGCCTTGCACCTGCGCGAATTGAGCGGCGGGATCGGCCACCGCCACACCGGCGGCCGGCCGCGCCGGCGCAATGGCCACCGCCACCGCCAGCAGCAGCGCCACGCCGATGGCCGGATAGCGCCACTCGATGCGGCCCTTGTGGCGCAGGTTGAAGAAATGGCGGATGAAGACGCCGGCCGCCATGATAAAGGCCAGCACCAGCCACGCGCGGTCGTTCCGGTACGTCATCGCGTAGTGGTTGGAGATCATGATGAACAACACCGGCAACGTGAAATAGTTATTGTGGACGCTGCGCTGTTTGGCCTTCTGGCCGTGGACGGGATCGGGCAGGCGGCCGGCCTGCATCGCCTCGACCATCTTGCGCTGGCCGGGAATAATCAGCATCAGCACATTGGCGACCATGATGGTACCTATCATCGCGCCGACGTGGATGTAGGCGGCGCGGCCGCTCAGTACATGCGTCAAGCCGTAGGCCACGGCGACGATCAGCGCGAACACGACGACGCCGAACCACAGCTCGCGCCTGGCCAGCGGCGAGCGGCACAACAGGTCATACACGGTCCAGCCGACCACCAGGGTGCCGATGCCGATGCCGATCGCCTGCCAGCTGCCGATGTCGGCCACCGACTTATCGACCATCATCGCCTGCGCGTTGAAGTAGTAGGCGATGGTCAGCAGCGCGAAGCCGGACAGCCAGGTGGAATAAGCCTCCCATTTGAACCAGTGCAGCTGCTTCGGCAGTTCGGCCGGCGCCACCAGGTATTTTTGCGGGTTGTAGAAACCACCGCCGTGCACCGCCCACAACTCGCCCGACACGCCCTTCTTCGCCAGGTCGGACCCGGGCGCCGGCGGCCGGATCGAATTATCGAGCCAGACGAAATAAAACGAGGCGCCGATCCAGGCGATACCGGTGATGACATGCAGCCAGCGCACGATCAGGTTGAGCCACTCAAGGCCGTACGGGATCAGATAGGCAAAGACGCTCATGGATTCCTTGAAAAATAGGACGGTCGAATTTACAGAAGATAAAGGTTTTTACCCCATTGAACATGAAAAATATCGTATATTCAACATATTCAAGCACATATATTTCATCATGTCCGCCCTGCCGCAACATCTGGATCTGCACCTGATCCGCATCCTCTACATGCTGCTGGTCGAGAAGAACGTCTCGCGCGTCGCGCTCAAGCTCAATCAGCCGCAGCCCTCGATCTCGGCCTCGCTGCGCAAGCTGCGCGAGCTGACCGGCGATCCGCTGCTGGTGCGCGGCGCGCGCGGCATGGTGCCGACCCAGCACGGCGAAAGCCTGCTGGCGCCGGCCAAGCGCATCCTCGACGAGACCGAGAACCTGTTCGTCAAGAAGTCGCCCTTCGTGCCGCACGAGGAGGCGCGCACCTTCCACATCGCCGCCCCCGATTATCTGGACAGCCAGTTCCTGCCCAACGTGGTGGCGCTGCTGCGCCGCGGCTCGCCGAAAAGCCGCGTCGTCATCCACAGCCTGGGACCGGGCGTCGACTATATCCGCATGCTGTCGGACGGCGACATGGACCTCGTCATCGCCAACTGGGACGAGCCGCCGCAGCACCTGCACACGTCCAAGCTCTTCGAGGATCCCATCGTCTGCATCATGCGCAACGACAGCGCGTATGCGATGCGCACCGCCAGCGACGCGATGACCATCGACGATTATCTGAGCCTGCCGCACGTGGCGCCGTCGCAGCTGGTGCCCGGCTACTACGGCGTGATCGACGCGTTTTTGGAGCGCCAGGATTTGAAGCGCAACGTGATGGTGGAATCGGCCTATTTCGGACTGATTCCGTACATGTTGACGCAGACGGACCTGGTGCTGACCACCGGCCGCCAGTTCGTGCGCTACTATGAAAAGACACTGCCGCTGAAGACCTACGCGGTGCCGGTGAAATTCCCGGCGATGCGCTTTTACCAGCTGTGGCACGAGCGCGTGCACCAGGCGCCGGAACACAAATGGCTGCGCGACCAGGTCAGCGCGGCCGCCAAGGCGCTGGCGACGAAGTAGTCCGCAGCCGGAAGGCCGCGGAAACCGGGGTCACGGAGCGGGCACGCTAGCCGGCCCGGCTAGCGTGCATCGCTTCAAAATATGCGGCATCACGGGCCGCATATACATTCCAGCGGCGCCGCGATATATGATCGAAGTCTGCACGCATCGGACCACGCCATGACCACACTGACTGAGTTGAACCACTGCGACGCCGCCGCGTTCACCGAGCGCCTGCGCGGCATCTACGAGCACTCGCCGTGGATACCGGAACGCGCCGCAGAGCAGCGCCCCTACGCCAGCGCCACCGCGCTGAAACTGGCGCTGCAAGCGGCCGTCGCCAACGCCACGGTCGACGAACAACTGGGCCTGATCCGCGCCCACCCCGAGCTGGCCGGCAAGGCCGCCATCGCCGGCCAGCTGACGGCCGAATCGACGCAGGAGCAATCGGCCTCCGGCCTGCACCTGTGCAGCGCCGCCGAATTCGCCGCGCTGCATCAGCTCAACGCCGACTACAAGGCCAAATTCGGCTTCCCCTTCATCCTCGCCGTCAAGGGCCCCGACGGCAAGGGCTACACGCGCCAGCACATCATCGCCACCTTCCAGCGCCGCCTGAGGCATCAACGCGCCGACGAAATCGCCGAGTGCCTGCGCCAGATCCACCGCATCGCCGAACTGCGCCTGAATGAGCTGCTGGGCACCGTGCTGGCATTCGGCCCCACCATCATGGCTCAATCGGACCTGCTCGCGGCATGGAGCGACAGCGCCGACCATCTCACCTGCGCCTACATGACGCAAGCCCACCGCCAAACGGCGGCGCAACTGGCCGAGTGGATGCGCGACGCCGGCATGCAGGTGCGGATCGACGCCGTCGGCAACGTCAGCGGCCGCTATCTGTCCGACGTCGCCGGCGCCAAAACGCTGATGACCGGATCGCACTACGACACGGTGCGCAACGGCGGCAAGTACGACGGCCGCCTCGGCATCCTGCTGCCGATCGCCATCGCGGCCCACCTGCACGGTCGCGGCGAAAAACTGCCCTTCCACTTCGAGATCGTCGGCTTCGCGGAGGAGGAAGGCGTGCGTTTCAAGAGCACTTTCTTGGGCAGCAACGCCGTCACCGGCCGCTTCGACCCGGCGCTGCTCGATCAGACCGACGCCGACGGCGTCACCATGCGCGACGCGCTGGCCGCCGCCGGCCATGACGCGGCGGCGATACCGGCCATCGCGCGCGATCCCACCGAGCTGCTGGCCTTCGTCGAAGTCCATATCGAACAAGGCCCGGTATTGCTGGAGCGCGGCCTGGCGCTCGGCGTGGTGACGGCCATCGCCGGCAGCTCGCGCTATCTGGTCGAGCTGACCGGCCTGGCCAGCCACGCCGGCACCACGCCGATGACGATGCGCAAAGACGCGGCGGCGGCGGCGGCGGAAATCGTGCTGCTGGTCGAGCGCCGCTGCGGCCAGGGCGGCTCGCTGGTCGGCACCGTCGGCCAGTTGCAGGTGCCGGACGGCTCGGTCAACGTGATCGCCGGCACCTGCAAATTGTCGCTCGATATACGCGCCGCCGACGACGCGGAGCGGCTGGCGGCGGTGCGCGACATCATGGACGGCATCGCGGCGATCTGCGCGCGGCGCCAGGTCGAGGTGGCGATGCAGCAGGTGGTCGACGCGGCGGCCGCGCCGTGCGCGCCGTGGCTGATGCGGCAGTTGGGCGACGCCGTGCAGCGCGCCGGCCTGCCGCGCCACGAGCTGCTGTCCGGCGCCGGCCACGATGCGATGGCGATGGCCGCCATCACCGACGTCGCCATGCTGTTCACGCGCTGCGGCAACGGCGGCATCAGCCACAATCCGCTGGAGACGATGACGGCCGACGACGCCGACATCGCGGCCCGGGTGCTGCTCGATTTTTTACGCGCATTCAAGCCGGAATTCAAGCCAGCATAAACAAGGGCCGATCAGGCGGCAGGCGCGGCGCGCGCCGTCAGCGCCAGCGCCGCCGCGACATCGGCGATGACCGCGTCCCACCCGCCGCTGTCGATGGCGCCGGCGCGCTGGCGGAACAAGCGCATTTGCGGATACCACGGCGTGTCGGCGCGCCCGCTCAGCCAGCGCCAGTCGGTGCGATAGTCGGGCAGCAGCAGCCAGCACGGCTTGCCGAGCGCGCCGGCCAGATGCGCCACCGCCGTGTCGACGCTGATGACGAGATCGAGGCTGGCGATCAGCGCCGCCGTCGCCGCAAAATCCGTCAAGCCGGCGGCGGCCGGATACAGGTCCATGCCGCGCGGCGGCTGCTCGGCCTCCGCTTCGCCTGGCCCCTTTTGCAGACTGACGAAACGCACGCCGGCCACCGCACCCAACGGCGCCAACGTCTGCAAGGAGGGCAGCGAACGGTCGCCGTCATTCTCGAAGTTGGGGTTGCCCTTCCACGCCAGCCCCACGCGCAAGCCGTGCCGCGGCAGCGCCGCCGACCATGTCCGTGTCAGCGCCGAATCGGCCGACAGATACGGTATCGGCGCATGGACATGATCGATGCGGGTGTCGAAAAACTTCGGCAAGCCCATAGGCAGGGTCCAGAAATCCCAGCCATCGGCCGGCACGTCGTCATCGGCGCCGTAGACCTGGTCGACGCCGGCCAGCGTCTGGAATAAAGTCGTCAATCCCGGCTGGCAGACGACGGCGACGCGCGCCGCGCCCAGCGCCTTGACGCAGGCGGCGTAGCGGCAGAAGTGGATCATGTCACCATGCCCGGCCTCGAAGCCGATCACGATGGCCTTGCCGGCCAGCGGCTCGCCGTTCCAGCGCGGGCAGTCGAAGCGATGGATGGTCGCGTCGAACTGCCAGCGCAGGTCCAGCAGCGGCCAGCCTTCGGACCAGCGGCCCTGGCGCAGCAGCAGGTAAGCGAGGTTGTAGCGCGCCTTGGCGTAGTCGGCGTCGAGCGCGATGGCGCGCCGGTGGCATTGCTCGGCCTCCGCTTCGCGCCGCACGCAGGCCAGCAGCACGCCCAGGTTGGACCATCCTGCGGCCGACCGCGGCGCCAGTTCGATGGCGCGGCGGCCGACCAGCTCCGCCTCGCCGAAACGCTTGCGTGTCCACAGCAGCACGCCGAAGTTGCGATGCAGTTGCGCGTGCTCCGGCAGCGCGGCGACGGCGCGGCGATACAGCGCTTCCGCCGCTTCCAGCGCGCCGCCCTGCTCCTTCAGCCACGCCAGATTGGCCAGCGCCGCGCCCTGCTCCGGCGCCAGCGCCAGCACGCGCGCGTAGCAGTCTTCGGCGCCGGCCAGGTCGCCGGAGGCCAGGCGCTGATTGCCTTGCTTGAACAGGACTTCAGCTTCGTCGACGGGCAGGGACATGGGATCGCGGACACGAAAGTAAAAACGCTGACAGCATAGCACCGCCCGGCCGGCGGCAGCACCGCGTCAACGGGCGCTGGCCGCGACGGCGCGCGCGATGTCGGCGAACAGCACGTCGCGCTGCGGCTTGGGCATCGCCGTATCTTTCAGGAAGACGGCCATGGCGTAGCGGCGGCCGTCGGCCAGCGTCATGATGGCGATATCGTTCCAGGCCGCGTTCTTGCCGGCGACCGTGCCGGAGGTGCCGGATTTATCGGCGAAATCGGCGCCGGCCGGAATGCCGCCGCGCAGACGGAAGGGGATGGTCTGCCTGCGCATCAAGTCGATCAGCAGCCGCGTCGATGGCGGCGACAGCAGCTCGCCGGCGGCCAGCTTGCGCAGGAAATCGGCGGCGGCCGCCGGCGTGCCGTGGTTGCGCGGATCGGCCAGCAGGTCGGCGTAGCCGAGCTTTTTCCGACGCAGCGTTTGCGCCGCCGTTTCGTGCGCGGGGATCGTCTCGCCCGGTCGCAGATGGTCGGCGACGCGTCCGATTTCGCCCTCGCCCGTTTCCACATGCAGACCGGTGATGCCGTGACCACGCAAATAGGCGCCCACCGCTTGCGGACCGCCCAGCACTTTGATCAGCGCATCGACGGCCGTGCTGTCGCTCTGGCTGACGGCGCCCACCAGCAGTTCGCGCACGGTAAAGACGGTGCGTCCCGCCGCCAGCTGGTCGCCGATGGACGGCACCGCCGAGCCTTCGACCAGGTCGGCCTGCGTCAGCGTGACGCTGCGGTCGAACGTCAGGCGGCCGGCGTCGATCTGCGCCAGCACGGCGGCGCTGACGGGCGCCTTGAATACGCTCATCAGCACGAACGACGCGTCGGCATCGACGCCCCAGCTTTTGGCGCCGGCCAGATCGAGCACCGCGATGCCCAGCTGCGCAGGCTTGGCCCGGCGCGCCAGCGTGTTCAATGTAGACTGAAGCGCGTCCGGGGTCGACGCGGCGGCGACCGGCGCGGCATGCGGCGCGGCCGCCGCCAGTACCGTCAACACCATCGCCAAGGGGAAGGAAAATAATCTGGCGCTCATTTTGGCGCTCAATGACATGCCGGGCATCGCTGACGTCCTGTCCTGTTTGAAAAAGATGGCTACCGTATCACGGATGGCCGTCAAAATAAAACCGGCGAATGAAATTACATGCGGGGCCGCGCCGGGGCGCGCGGCCGGGCGATGAATTCGGCCAGCGCCGCTTCCGGCAAGGGCTTGCTGAGCAAATAGCCCTGGTAGGCCTGGCAGCCCTCGGCGACGATGAAGGAAAACTGGCTGTCCGTTTCGACGCCCTCGGCCAGCACCGTCATCTTCAGCGCCTTGCCCAGTGCGACGATGATGCGCACGATGGCCGCGCCGTGGCCTTCGCGGAAGGCGTCCCAGATAAAGGTGTGGTCGATCTTGAGCTGGTCCAGCGGCAGCCGGTGCAGATAGGACAGCGACGAATAGCCGGTGCCGAAATCGTCGAGCGCGAAGCCGACGCCGATCTGTTTGAGGCGCTTCATTTTTTCGATCGTGCCATCGACATCCTTGAGCAGCAGGCTTTCCGTCAGCTCCAGTTTTAATCGGCTCGGCCGCGCCCCGCTTTCCCGCAGCACCGCCAGCACCGTCTCGACAAAGTCGGCGCGGTGGAACTGGTAGGCGCTGACGTTGACCGCCATCTCCAGCATGTCGGTGGCGCGGCTGGCGCCCCAGCGCGCCAGCTGGCGGCACGCGGTCTCCATCACCCAGCGCCCGAGCGGGATAATCAGGCCGGTCTCCTCGGCGATGGCGATGAATTCGGACGGCGGCACCAGCCCGCGCCGGGGATGCTGCCAGCGCACCAGCGCCTCGGCGCCGCACAGCCGGCCGTCGACGGCGGCCTGCGGCTGGTAGTGCAGCACGAATTCCTGATGCGCCAACGCCTGCCGCAGGTCGGCCTCCAGCGCCACCCGCGCCGACACCCTGGCCTGCATGTCGGGATCGAAGAAGGAGATGCCGTTGCGGCCGCCGGCCTTGGACTGGTACATCGCCATGTCGGCGCGTTTGAGCACGTCGTCGACGCTGCCGGAGCCGCCGTCGAAAATGGTGATGCCGACGCTGGGTGTGCTGTATTCCGCGACGCCGGCGATATCGAACGGCGCGCCGAACGCCGCCAGCACCTTGCCGCCGATGGCCTGCGCGCCGGCCGCCGCCTCGACGTCGGTGACGCCGAGGTCTTCGAGCAGGATCACGAATTCGTCGCCGCCGAAACGCGCCACCGTGTCGCTGTCGCGCACCACGCCGCGCAGGCGCCCGGCCACCAGTTGCAGCAGGATGTCGCCCTTGTCGTGACCGCGCGTGTCGTTGATGGCCTTGAAGTTATCGAGATCGATAACCAGCAGCGCGCCGGGACGCGCGACGCGGCGGCACAGTTCCAGCGCGTGCTCGACGCGGTTGAGCAGCAACTGCCGGTTCGGCAGGCCGGTGAGCTTGTCGTAAAAGGCCAGCGCGTGGATTTCGGCCTCGCTGGCCTTGCGCTGGCTGATGTCGAGGAAATAGATCGCCAGCCCTTCCTGCGACGGATAGGCGCGGATTTCAGTCCACAGATCGAGTGGCTCGTAATACTCCTCGAACGAGACCGAGGTATTGGTTTCCATCGCCTTGTGATAGGCGCGGTAATACGGGCCGCCGACGGCCTCCGGAAAACTGGTCCAGACATTGACGCCGACGACGTTCTCGCGCGTGCATTGCAGCAGCCGTTCCGCTTCGCTGTTCAGGTACGTCAGGGTCCAGTCGCGGTCCACCATCAAAAAGGCGTCGGTGATGCTTTCGAGTGTAGTCGTCAGGCGCTCGCTCAGTTGCGAGGCGCTGAACTCGAGCGCCTTCTTGTCGCTGATGTCCTGGCAGGCGCCCTGCACCTGCAACAGCGCGCCGTCGGCGTCGCGCACGGCCTCGCCGATGGCGCGCACCCAGACCACGCGGCCGCCGCTGGTGAGGATCTGCATCTCCTCGTCGAACGGCGCGCCCTCGCGCAGGCAGCGCGCATACAGCTGCTCGGCCTTGGCGTGCCAGCCGGGCGGATAGTAGCGCATCGCCTGTTCCAGCGTGAGGACGGTGCCGTGCGGGACTTCGTGTATGTCGCACACTTCGTCGGACCACAGCACGCGGTCGGTGGCGACGTCGATCATCCAGCCGCCCAGGCGCGCGATGCGGCCGGCGGTCTGCAACAGCGCGGCGCTTTGCAGCAGGCGGCGCTGGGAGATGCTGTAAGTGGCGGAGGCGGAAGGCGTCGCTTGCATCTTTAAAGGCCCGGTCAGAGCATCCACGCGCCACGGGATCGCCGATACGATGCGCGCAATGACTGATCCGATAATAAACATTAACGCATCGTCATGCGACCGAAAACTGCGCGCCGCGCAGGAAAACAACAGCGGGACGAGGGATGGCGGGCGGCGGCCGGACCTGCGCGCCGCCGTTTTACATGCCGCCTCCTACACGATCCCGGCGCGCTCCAGCATCGCGTGCAGCAGCACGTTGCAGCCGGCTTCGAGGTGCTCGGACTTGGCGTCCTCGATTTCGTTGTGGCTGATGCCATCCTTGCAGGGCACGAATATCATGCCGGCCGGCGCCAGCCGCGCCGCGTAGATCGCATCGTGGCCGGCGCCGGACACCACGTCCATCGTCGAGTAGCCCAGCTTGGCGGTGGCGTTGCGCACCGCGTCCACGCATTCGGGATGGAAGGGGCATGGCGGATAATAGGACACGCGTTCGACGGTGATGCCGAGTCCCGTTTCGCTGCGGGTCCGGTCGATAAAGGCCAGCATCTCGCCGTGCATGGTGTTGAGCAGCTCATCGTTCACGTTGCGCAGGTCGATGCTGAATTTGACTTCGCCCGGAATCACGTTGCGGCTGTTCGGGAACAGCTGCACCATGCCGACCGTGCCGCGGCCATAGGGCGGATAGCGGTTGGCGATGGCGACCACTTCCTGCATGATTTTGGTCGACACCTGCAAGGCATCCTTGCGCAACCCCATCGGCGTCGGGCCGGCGTGCGCCTCCATGCCGGTGACGACGCAGTCGTACCACGACAGGCCCATCACGGCCGGCACCACGCCGATCACCTTGTCGGCGTCTTCCAGAACCGGGCCTTGTTCTATATGGGTTTCGAAGTAGGCGCCGATCGGATGCTGGCCCGGCACCTGCTCGCCCTTGTAGCCGATGCGCGCCAGTTCTTCGCCGACGGTTTTGCCTTCGGTGTCCCTGGCGGCATAGGCGGTCTCCAGACTGAAGGCGCCGCAGAACACGCCGGAGCCCATCATCACCGGCACGAAGCGCGAGCCTTCCTCGTTGGTCCAGAAGGCCACTTCGATCGGCGCCTCGGTCTTGATCTTCAAATCGTTCAGCGTGCGCACCACTTCCAGCCCGGCCAGCACGCCGTAGTTGCCGTCGAATTTGCCGCCGGTCGGCTGGGTGTCGATATGGCTGCCCGTCATCACCGGCGGCAGCGCGTTGTTGGCGCCGTCGCGGCGCATGAAGACATTGCCGATCTGGTCGACCGTGATGCTCATGCCGGCCTCCCGGCCCCAGCCGACGACGAGGTCGCGGCCCTGCTTGTCCAGGTCCGTCAGCGCCAGGCGCTTGACGCCGCCTTTCGGCGTCGCGCCTATCTGCGCCAGTTCCATCAGCGCCGACCACAGACGTTCGCCATTGATACGCATATCGCTCATCGTCCCACTCCTTGAAATTTGTCAGCTTGCCGATACCGGCGTGAAGGCGGGACGGTCGATGTGGCGGCCCCCGCCCTCCACCGCCATCAGCACGCCGCGATGGAACACCACGTTGCCGGCGGCCAGCGTGGTGCTCGGAATGCCGCGCACCGTGCGGCCCTCGAAGACGTTGAAGCCGCCCTTGGCGAATTGCGTCTTGGCCGAAATGGTGCGCGTGCCTTCCGGGTCCCAGACCACGATGTCGGCGTCGGCGCCGACCGCGATCACGCCCTTGCGCGGATACATATTGAAAATCTGGGCGGCGTTGGCCGACGTCACGCGCACGAATTCGGAAGGCGTCAGCAGGCCGGTGCGCACGCCCGCGTCCCACACCACCGACATGCGGTCTTCGACGCCGCCGCAGCCATTCGGGATCTTGGTGAAGTTGTCCTTGCCGGCCGCCTTCTGCTCGGCGCAGAAGGTGCAGTGGTCGGTCGCCGTGGTGTGCAGATTGCCGGCCTGCAGGCCGTGCCACAGCGCGGCCTGATGGTGCTTGCCGCGGAAGGGAGGACTCATCACGTGGGCCGCCGCGAATTCCAGGTCCTTGCTTTGATAGACGCTGTCGTCGATCACCAGGTGTCCCGCCAGCGCCTCGCCGTACACGCGCTGGCCGTTGGCGCGCGCGCGGGTGATGGCATCGAGCGATTCGGCGCACGACACGTGGACGATGTAGACCGGCGTGTTGAGCACATTGGCGATGGCGATGGCGCGGTTGGCCGCTTCCGCTTCGACGGCGGGAGGCCGCGACAACGGGTGCGAACTCGGTCCCGTCAAGCCCTGCTTGAGCAGGTCTTGCTGGAGCTGATAAACGAGCTCGCCGTTTTCCGCGTGCACGGTCGGAATGGCGCCCAGCTCCAGCGAGCGGCGGAAGCTTTTCACCAGCGTCTCGTCGTCGGCCATGATGGCGTTTTTATAGGCCATGAAATGCTTGAAGCTGTTCACGCCATGGTCGCGCACCAGCGTGCCCATGTCGCGGTGCACGGTCTCGTCCCACCACGTGATGGCGACGTGGAAGGTGTAGTCGCCGGCCGCCTTCTGGGCCCAGCCGCGCCAGTTGCGGTAAGCCTCCATCAGCGACTGCTTGGGATCGGGGATCACGAAATCCATGATGGTGGTGGTGCCGCCGGCCAGGCCGGCGGCGGTGCCGGTGAAGAAATCGTCGGCCGTCACGGTGCCCATGAACGGCAAGTTCATATGCGTGTGCGGGTCGATGCCGCCGGGGATCACGTACTGGCCGCTGGCGTCGATCACCTTGGCCGAATGCGGCGCGTCCAGGCTCTCGCCGACGGCGACGATCTTGTCGCCGTAGCACAGCACATCGGCGCGAAAAGCGCGGTCCGCATTGACGACGGTGCCGCCGCGAATAATGGTTGTCATGGACATCTCCTGAAACGGTGGTGGCTATCGAGGACTAAGCCGCTGGCTGTAACGCGGGTAGCGCTTTGCCCTTCATCATAACCGCATACACCAGCGCCGAAATAACGATTCCGACAAACCAGGCATACGTGTAAATCGTTTTGAAAATATCGGCCACGTCGGGGACGGAGGCCGGAAAAGCGGCGTTCAAAAAGCCGGGGACGTTGGGCAGCACGCCGATCACGAAGGCCACCAGCGCCGCCATGTTCCAGCCGCCGCCATAGGAATACTGGCCGCCTTCGCGGTACAGCTGCGCGACGTTCAATTCGGTCTTGCGCACGAAGTAGTAATCGATGATGAGGATGCCGGCGATGGGGCCGAGCAGCGCCGAATAACCGATCAGCCACGTGAAGATATAACCCTGCGTGGATTCGAGTATTTTCCACGGCATCATCAGGATGGCGATCGAGGCGGTGATATAGCCGCCCGTCTTGTAGGAGATCTGCTTCGGCGCCAGCGAGGAAAAATCATAGGCCGGGCCGACCAGATTGGCCGCCAGGTTGACGCTGACGGTGTCGACCAGCAGCACGATCAGGGCGATCAGCACGGCCGCGCCGGTCATGCGGCTGGCCAGGTCGACCGGGTCCCAGATCGCCTTGCCGTACAGGACGACGGTGGCCGAGGTGACGATCACCGCCAGCATCGCCAGCAGGCCCATCGGCACCGGCAGGCCGACCGACTGGCCGATGATCTGGTCGCGCTGCGTCCTGGCGAAGCGGGTGAAGTCGGGGATGTTCAGCGCCAGGGTGGCCCAGAAGCCGACCATCGCCGTCAGCGAGGGCCAGAAGACGCTCCAGAACTGGCCGGCCTTCTTGCCGCCGGCGACGAACTGCGAAGGCTGCTCGAACAGCGGGCCGAAGCCGCCGGCCTTCTCGTTGACCCAGGCCAGCAGCACGAAGCAGATGGCGATCTTCAGCGGCGCCGTGTAGGTTTCCAGCTTGCGGATCGCTTCCATGCCGTGCAGGATGTAGTAGAACTGGATGCCCCAGAAGGCCAGGAAGCACAGCAACTGGCTGGCGTTGATGCCCAGGCCGGCGATTTTTTCGCCGCCCAGCTCATGGCCCAGCAGCACGCCCACCAGGGTGTAGATCATCTGCCCGCCGAACCAGGTCTGGATGCCGTACCAGCCGCAGGCGACGATGGCGCGCATCAGCGCCGGCAGGCGCGCCCCGGAGGTGCCGAAGGAGGCGCGCGCCAGCACCGCGTAGGGGATGCCGTACTTGGTGCCGGCGTGGCCGATCAGCAGCATCGGCAGCAGCACGATGGCGTTGGCGAGGAACACCGTCAGCACCGCCTGGTAACCCGACATGCCGCTGTCGATCAGGCTGGCCGAGAGCGTGTAGGCGGGGATGCACATCACCATGCCGACCCACAGGGCGGCGAAGTGGTACCAGCGCCAGGTGCGCTGCGCGGCGCTGGTCGGCGCCAGGTCTTCGTTCCACAACTGGGTGTTGGCTGACAGATCGTTATTCACAGGTTTTTCTCCATTTTTTTATTCAGCCAGGGGGCCGGGGCGGTATTGTAAAACCAAAGGCGCCGCGCCGCGCCCGGAACGCGGCCCGGGCGCATTCAGTTTATAACAAATAGCCCCCTCATCGCGGCCCGGCGCGCGGATTCCTCGGGTCCTGCGTCCAGTTCATATACGGCTGGCCGGTATCCTGCGCCAGCATCGTGATGCAGCCCTGCACCGGGCAGGTGATCTCGCACAGATTGCAGCCGACGCACTCCGCCTCGATGATCTCGTAACTGCGCGCGCCGGCCGCGTCGATCAGTTGCGCGATCGACTGGTGCGAGGTGTCCTCGCAGGCCACGTAGCATTTGCCGCAGCCGATGCAGTCGGCCTGATTGATGCGCGCCACCACCCGGTAGTTCATGTCCAGGTATTTCCAGTCGGTGGTGTTGGCGACGGCCTTGCCGGAGAACTCGCTGATCGACTGGTAGCCCTTCTCGTCCATCCAGCGCGACAGGCCGTCCTTCATCTCCTCGACGATGCGGAAGCCGTGCAGCATGGCGGCCGTGCAGACCTGCACCGAGCCGGCGCCCAGGGCGATGAATTCGGCCGCGTCGCGCCAGTTGCCGATGCCGCCGATGCCGGAAATGGGCAGGCCGCGGGTCTGCGGGTCGCGGGCGATTTCGGCCACCATGTTCAGCGCGATCGGCTTCACGGCCGCGCCGCAGTAGCCGCCGTGCGTGCTGCTCGAACCCACCGTCGGCAACGCCACCATGCGGTCCAGGTCCAGCGAGGTGATCGAGTTGATGGTGTTGATCAGCGAGACGGCGTCGGCGCCGCCGGCCAGCGCGGCGCGCGCCGGCAGGCGCACGTCGGTGATGTTCGGCGTCAGCTTGACGATCACCGGCAGGCGCGAATGCTTCTTGCACCAGGCGGTGACCATCTGCACGTACTCCGGCACCTGGCCGACGGCCGCGCCCATGCCGCGCTCCGGCATGCCGTGCGGGCAGCCGAAATTGAGTTCGATGCCGTCCGCGCCGGTCGCCTCGACCAGCGGCAGGATGTCGGCCCAGAGCCGCTCCTCGCAGGGCAGCATCAGCGAGACGATGATGGCGCGGTCCGGCCAGTCCTTCTTCACCTGGGTGATTTCGCGCAGATTGATGTCCAGGCTGCGGTCGGTGATGAGTTCGATGTTGTTGAAGCCGATCACCTCGCGGTTCTTGCCGTACAGCGCGGAGTAGCGCGAGGAGACGTTGACGGCGGCCGGGTCCTCGCCCAGCGTTTTCCACACCACGCCGCCCCAGCCGGCCTGGAAGGCGCGCACCACGTTGTAGGCCTTGTCGGTGGGCGGCGCGGAGGCCAGCCAGAAGGGATTGGGCGACTTGATGCCGCAGAATTCTATGCTCAGATCAGCCATTACGCAGCCTCCGCAATCGATTGGATATCGCGATCAATGGCCAGCGCGGCCAGCTTGCCGTGCTGCACCGCCTGCACCGTCAAATCCTGCCCCGGCGCGACGCAGTCGCCGCCGGCGTAGACGCCCGCCAGGCGGGTGCGGAACTGCGCGTCGACGGCGATCTTCTCGCCCGCGTGCTCGAGCGCCGGCGCCAGCGGATCGTCCAGGCACTGGCCGATGGCCTTGAAGATGGCGTCGGCGCCGATGTCGAAGGTGAGGCCGTTGCCGGCCAGGCACCCGTCCACCATCGCCGTGCGCTCGAAGCGCATGCCGGCCACCCGCCCGGCGCTGTTGAGCATCACCTCCTGCGGCTGGGCCCAGGCGATCAGGCGCACCTGGTTGGCCTTGGCGATGTCCTGCTCGTGGCCGGTGGCCGTCATCGCCTCGAAGCCGCGCCGATACACCAGCGTCACCTCGCGCGCGCCCAGGCGGGCGATCTGCACCGCCATGTCGATGGCTGTGTTGCCGGCGCCGATGACGATGGCGCGCGCCGGCACCGGCAGGGTGGACAAATCGTCGCACTGGCGCAGCGCGGCGATGTAGTCCACCGCCGCCAGCAGGCCGGGCGCGTCCTCGCCCGTCAGGCCGAGGCGCCGGCTGGCGCCCAACCCCAGGCCGAGGAAGACGGCGTCGTAGCGCGCCTGAAGGTCATGCAGTTGCAGATTGCCGCCCAGGGTCTGTCCATAACGGATTTCGATGCCGCCGACGCCGAGCAGGAAGGCGATTTCCTTCTGCGCGTAGTCGTCGCACAACTTGTATTTGGCGATGCCGTATTCGTTCAGGCCGCCGGCCTTGACGCGCGCCTCGTAGACGACCACCTCGTGGCCCAGCAGCGCCAGGCGGTGCGCGCAGGACAAGCCGGCCGGACCGGCGCCGACCACGGCGACGCGCTTGCCGCTGGCCGGCGCGCGCGCGAAGGGATGGCTGGAAAAGCGCATGTGGTCGACGGCGTAGCGCTGCAGGGCGCCGATCTTCACCGGCGCGCCCTCGGCGTCGTGGTTGCGCACGCAGGCGTCCTCGCACAGGATCTCGGTCGGACAGACGCGCGCGCAACTGCCGCCCAAAATATTCTGCTTCAGGATGCCGGCCGCCGCGCCGTTGATGTTCTTCTCGTGGATGTTGCGGATGAAACTGGCGACGTCGATCTCCGACGGGCAGATGCGCGTGCACGGCGCGTCGTAGCAGTACAGGCAGCGCGCGCTTTCGATGGCCGCCTGGCGCGCGCTCAGCGGCGGCGCCAGATCGGTGAAGCGCCCGGCCAGCGCGGCGGCCGGCTCGGCCGGGCGCGGCAGGTGTTGGAGGGATTCGATCATCATAGCGGCTCCTGCGTGACGTGGGTCGGGAAATACGCAATGCCTGCTGCCGCCGCCCTCGTTGAACGAGTGCGGCGGCCCTTCCTGCCTTACTTCCTTACTTCCTTACTTCATCTGAGGGAAAGCAAATTCCACGCCCGCGCTGGCGGTGTTCGGCCAGCGCTGCATCACGGCCTTGTGGCGCGTGTAGAAACGCACGCCTTCCGGACCGTAGGCGTGGTGGTCGCCGAACATGCTGCGCTTCCAGCCGCCGAAACTGTTGAAGGCCATCGGCACCGGCAGCGGCACGTTGACGCCCACCATGCCGACCTGGATCTGCCGCACGAACTCGCGCGCCACGCCGCCGTCGCGGGTGTAGATGGCGACGCCGTTGCCGTACTCGTTGTCGTTGATCAGGGCCACGGCGCTGGCCACGTCCGGCGAACGCAGCACGCACAGCACCGGCCCGAAAATCTCCTCCTTGTAGATCGACATCTGCGGCGTCACATGGTCGAACAGGGTGCCGCCGACGAAGAAGCCGTTCTCGCGCCCCGCCACCTGGTGCCCGCGGCCGTCCACCAGCAGGGTCGCGCCCTGCTCGACGCCCTCGCCGATCAGGCGCTCGATGCGCTGCTTGGCGGCGGCCGACACCACCGGCCCCATTTCGGCGCCGGCCGCCATGCCGTCGCCTATTTTCAGTGCGGCCGTGCGCCGCGCCAGTGCGTCGATCAGCTTGTCGCCGGCGTCGCCCACCGCCACCACCACGGAGATGGCCATGCAGCGCTCGCCGGCCGAACCGTAGGCGGCGCCGATCAGCGCGTCCACGGTCATCTCCATGTCCGCGTCGGGCATCACCACCATGTGGTTCTTCGCCCCGCCCAGGGCCTGCACGCGCTTGCCGGCGGCGCTGCCGCGGGCGTAGATGTATTCGGCGATCGGCGTCGAGCCGACGAAGCTGATCGCCTGCACCAGCGGATGGTCGAGCAGCGCGTCGACCGTCACCTTGTCGCCCTGGACGACGTTGAAGACGCCGTCCGGCAGGCCGGCCTCCTTGAGCAGCCGGGCGTGCAGCAGCGAGGCCGAGGGGTCGCGCTCGGACGGCTTCAGCACGAAGGTGTTGCCGCAGGCGATGGCGACCGGGAACATCCACATCGGCACCATCACCGGGAAGTTGAACGGCGTGATGCCGGCCACCACGCCGAGCGCCTGGCGCATCGACCAGGCGTCGATGCCGCGCGAGATCTGGTCGGT
>NZ_JANXMI010000219.1 GCF_025354735.1 Rugamonas sp. | reverse complement strand
CGTCGGCCCGCGGCGCGGCGTCGATGGCGGCGGCCGAGGCCCGCAGCAGCGCCGCCGCGCCGACCAGCGCGACGTCGACTTGTCCCATGTGGGCCAGGCGGTGCGGATCGGCGACGCGGCCCGCGCCATGCGCGGCCTGGGTGGCGTCGTGCCGCAACTGGAGGCGCAGATGATCGGCCAGCGCGCGCGCCGCGCCGTACCAGCAGGCCGCGATGCCGGCGCCGCCGTGCCAGAAGCCGGGCCGCGTCAGATAGGCGCCGGGCGCGCCGACCGGCTGCGCCGGCGCATCGTTGAATTCCACGTCGACGCTGCCGCTGCCGGCCATGCCGACCGCGTGCCAGCCCTCGGCCGTGATGTGGACGCCCGGCTGTTGCAGCGCGACGGCGGCCAGGCAGCGCCGGCCATCGTCGTCGCGGCAGCTGACCAAAGCGTGGCTCAGGCCCGCCGCGCCGGAGCACCATGCCTTGCGTCCCGCCAGGCGCGGGCGGCCGTCGTGGCCGCGCCGCAGCGCCAGTTGCGCGTCGGGCGGCTCGGCGCACCACACGCCCCAGCTGCTGCCGGGCGGCGGCGGCGGGCCATCCAGTTCCGCCAGGATCGCCAGCGCATCGGTGTGGCCCTCGTATAGCTTGAGCAGGCTCAGATCGTGGCCGGCCACCATGGCCAGCCAACGCCAGCGTTCCAGCGTGGCGCCGGGCCACGCGCCGGGCAGGGGCGGACGGTCGAGCCCCTGGTCGATCAGGGCGCGCAGCGCGGCGTGCGGCGTGCGGCCGGGCTGGGCCAGTTCGTGCGCCATCGCGGCGGCGGAAATCGGCGCCACTGGCGGCTGGGCGATAGGCTGGATGATGGACATGGCGGTTCCGAGGTGGATGGCGGAGTGGAAGCGCCATCGTGCCTTCCATGCGCGGCGCTGTATGTACGATCGTTCACTCTGCCAGCTTTCAGCATGCCATCGTGTGTACACGCACATACCTTATTGGCGCCGTCGCCGATGCTGGCACCACATCTCATCGAGGACCACGCCATGCCCGACTCCCGCGCCGTGCCCGCGCCGCCCGTTTTTTCCGCCGATGCCGCCGGCGCCGCCGGCCGCGAAGGCTGTGTCAGCGTGCGCGGCGCGCGCGTCCACAACCTGAAGGATGTCGACGTCGACATCCCGCGCAACGCGCTGGTGGTGTTCACCGGCGTGTCCGGCTCCGGCAAATCGTCGCTGGCCTTCGGCACGCTGTACGCCGAGGCGCAGCGGCGCTATCTGGAATCGGTGTCGCCGTATGCGCGCCGGCTGTTCCACCAGATGGCGGTGCCGGAGGTGCGCTCCATCGACGGCCTGCCGCCGGCGGTGGCCTTGCAGCAGCAGCGCGGCGCGCCGACCACGCGCTCCTCGGTCGGCAGCGTCAGCACCCTGTCCAATTCGCTGCGCATGTTGTATTCGCGCGCCGGCGACTATCCGGCCGGGCAGGAACTGCTGTACGCCGAATCGTTTTCGCCGAACACGCCGCAGGGCGCCTGCCCGCATTGCCATGGACTGGGCCGGGTCTACGAAGTGACGGAGCGCTCGATGGTGCCGGACGATACGCTGACCATCCGCCAGCGCGCCGTCGCCGCATGGCCGACCGCGTGGCACGGCCAGAACCTGCGCGACATCCTCGTCACGCTCGGTTACGACGTCGACCTGCCGTGGCGCGCGCTGCCGAAGAAGCAGCGCGACTGGATCTTGTTCACCGACGAGCAGCCGACGGTGCCGGTCTACGCCGGCCTCGATCCGGCCGCCGCCCGCCGCGCGTTGCAACGCAAGGAGACGCCGAGCTATCAGGGCACCTTCACCGGCGCCAGAAAATATGTGCTGCAAACGTATGCCGGCACCGAGAGCGCGTCGATGAAAAAGCGCGTCGCGCAGTACATGGTCGGCGCCGGGTGCCCGAGCTGCCACGGCAAGCGCCTGCGGCCCGAAGCGCTGTCGGTGACCTTCGCCGGCCTCGATATCGGCGCCATCGCGCAACTGACCTTGCGGCGGCTGGCGCAGTTGCTGCGGCCGTACGCGGAGCCGGGCAAGAAGGGCAAGCAGCGTGCTAACAGCGGCGGGGCGGCCGGACGCCATCCCGAAAAAGCCATCGTCACGCGGCGCATCGCGCAGGACGTGGTGGCGCGGCTGGACGTGCTGCTCGACCTCGGACTGGGCTATCTGAGCCTGGACCGCGGCACGCCGACGCTGTCGCCCGGCGAGTTGCAGCGGCTGCGGCTGGGCACCCAGGTGCGTTCCAGTTTGTTCGGCGTGGTCTATGTGCTCGACGAACCGTCGGCCGGCCTGCATCCGGCCGATACCGAAGCGCTGCTGCGGGCGCTGGCGCGGCTCAAGGCGGCCGGCAATTCGCTGTTCGTGGTCGAACACGCGCTCGACGTGATCCGCCACGCCGACTGGATCGTCGACGTCGGGCCGCAGGCCGGCGAGCAGGGCGGCCATATTCTATATAGCGGCGTTCCGGCCGGGCTGGCACCGGTGCGGCAATCGCGCACCGCGCATTATCTGTTCGGCCGTCGCGCGCCGGCCGCGCGCGCGCCGCGTGCCGCCGCCGACTGGCTGCGTTTGCGCGGCGTAGTGCGCCATAATCTGCATGGCTTGGACGCCGATTTTCCGCTCGGCATGATGACCAGCGTGAGCGGCGTTTCCGGCTCCGGCAAATCGAGCCTGGTCAGCCAGGCGCTGGTGCAGCTGGTGCGCGCGCAACTGGGGCCGGCCGCCGCCGGCGCCGAGCCGGACCCGGACGAGGCCCTCGCCAGCGGGGCCCCGGCGCCGCTCGATGGCCGCATCAGCGGCGGCATGGCCGGCCTGCGGCGGCTGGTGCAGGTCGACCAGAAACCGATAGGCCGCACGCCGCGCTCCAACCTGGCCACCTACACCGGCCTGTTCGACCACGTGCGCAAGCTGTTCGCCGCCACGCGTCCGGCGCGCGCCCGGCATTTCGACGCCGGCCGCTTCTCGTTCAACGTCGCCAAGGGCCGCTGCGCCCACTGCGCCGGCGAAGGCGCGGTGATGGTGGAACTGCTGTTCCTGCCCAGCGTGTACGCGCCCTGTCCCGTGTGCGGCGGCACGCGCTATAACGACGCCACGCTGGCGGTGCGCTATCGCGACAAGAATATCGCCGAAGTCCTGGCCATGACGGTCGACGCGGCCGCCGAATTTTTTGCCGCCGATGCCGGCGTTGCCATTACTCCGCTGGCGCGCGCGCTGGCCGTGCTGCGCGAAGTGGGCCTGGGCTACCTGCGGCTGGGACAGGCGGCCACCGAGCTGTCGGGCGGCGAGGCGCAGCGCATCAAGCTGGCCACCGAACTGCAGCGCGCCAGCCGTGGCGACACGCTCTACGTCCTCGACGAGCCGACCACCGGCCTGCATCCGGCGGACATCGACAAGCTGATGGCGCAGCTGCATGGCCTGGTCGATGCCGGCAACACGGTGGTCATGGTCGAACACAATATGCAGGTGCTGGCCGACAGCGACTGGGTCATCGACATCGGGCCCGGCGCCGGCGAGGAGGGTGGCCGCATCGTCGCGGCCGGCCCGCCGGCGCTGGTGGCCCGCGCGCGCGCCGGCCACCAGCGCCGCCTATCTGGCGCGGGCGATGGCGCCGGCGCCGGCCGCCGTCTAAGCGTTGCGCGCCGCGTATCGGCGCGCCGCCGTCTCGTACGCCAGCGCGGCGGGGAGCGTCATGGTCCAGGTGGTGCCGGCCTGGTCCGCGCTGGACAGGACCAGCCTGGCCTTGATCCGCAGGGCCCTTTCGCGCATGCCGGGAAAGCCCCAGTGATCCTGGCGGCCGCCGGCGGCCATCACGTCCGGCGGCACGCCGATGCCGTCGTCGCGCACGGCCAGGCGCAACTCGTCGGGGTGGTAATGCAGCTCCACCACGATCCGCGCGGCGCGCGCATGGCGGTAGGCGTTGGCGATGGCTTCGTTGGCGATGGCCAGCGTTTCTTCCTGCACCAGCCGGTGCAGGCCGCGCACCTTGCCCTCCACCTGCAGCTGGAGCGCCGCGCCGTTCGGCGGGCGCAGATGGTCGCCCGCCATCCGCAGCGCCGCCGCCAGGTCCGCCGTGCCGGCGCCGGAGCGCAGGCCGCGCACCTTGGCGCGGCCCTCGCGCAGCACGTCGCCGGCCTGCTGCAACGCTTTGTCGATCATGACGCGGGCCGGCTCCGGCGTCGGCAGGCGCAGCACCGCCGCATTCACGTTCAACATCAATGCGTGGACCGACTGCAGGAAGCTGTCGTGGAGTTCGCGGGCGATGCGCTCGCGCTCGTCGAGGCGCGCTTCCAGGCGCAGCACCATCTGGTGGACGAGGCGGCGGATGCGCCACCGGTATCCCATCCAGCCGGCGGCCAGCAGCGCCATCGCGCCCAGGCTGCGGAACCACCACGTCTGCACCAGGGTCGGCGCGACGCTGAACGCCAGCGTGGCGGGCTGGCCGCCCCAGACCCCGTCGTAGCTGGACGACAGCACTTCGAAGCGGTAGTCGCCGGGGCCGAGGTTGTGATAGTAGGCGGCCCGGCGATGGCCCGCGTCCTGCCAGTAGCGGTCCACGCCGTCGAGCCGGTAGCGGAAGCCGACGCGCTCGGGCATCGCCAGGGCCAGCGCCGTGTAGGTGATCTGCAATGTGTCGGTGCCGGGCGGCAGGCGCATGCCGGCGACCGGGGCGCGCTCCTGTCCCTGGACGCTGACGGAGCGTATCAGCACCGGCGCCGCCGGCGCCACCGCCGGCCGCAAGGAGGGATCGAAACGGAACACGCCGGCCGTGGTGCTGACCCACAGGCGGTGGTCGGTGGCCTGCACCAGCGACGGCGTCGGCAGCAGCAGGGGCGCGTTGCCTTCGAGGCCGTCGGCGCTGTCGAGGCCCTGGTAGCGCACGCGGTAGCCGGCGTCGCGGGCCAGCCGGGCGATTTCGCCGGCCGCGATGCGGTACAGGCCGGCGCCGCCGTTGAGCCACACATCGCCGTTGTCCAGTTCGACCACGCCGGAGATGCCGGGGAAGGCCTGGCCGCCGACGCCGGTCACGGCGACGAAGCGGCTCCCCTGGCGCAATGCCAGTCCGTTTTCGCCCCCGGCCCAGACGTGGTCGCCGTGCAGGTGCAGGGCCATCGTCATGCCGATGGCCAGGCCGTCCGCCGCGCCCCAGTCGCGCCACCGGCCGTGCTCCCTTTGCAGCAGGCGGTTGTGCGGGTAGGCGAACCAAAGTCCGCCGTCGTCGCCGGCCATGCTGCGCGGCGCCTCCTCCGGCAGGCCGTCCTTGCCGCCCCGTTTTTCCCACCCGCCCCTGGGGTCCAGGCGGTACAAGCCCCTGGTCGCTATGGCGGCCCACAGGCCGCCGTCATGGTCCTGCACCAGGCTGTTGATTTGCCCGCCTTCGACGCCGGACGGCAGCGCGATCCGGCGCGGCCGCCCGCCTTGCTTGCGCCACAGTCCGCCGTAGCCGCCGACCCACAGCACGCCGTCGGGCGCGCGGTAGGCGCAGGTCATCAGGTTGTGCCAGGGGATGGCGGCGCGCGGCCACAGGGCGGTCACGACGGCCGGGTCCGAGCCGGTGGCGTGAAAGCGCCCCAGCCACGCGCCGCCCTCGGCGTCGGCCGCCAGCGGCGTGCGGCCGCCGTTATCCGGTATCGTCACTTCGGACAGCTGCTTGCTGCGGAAACGGTCGATGCCATTGGTGGTGGCGGCCCAGATATTGCCTTCGCGGTCTTCGAGGATGGCGCCGACGGCGTTGCCGCTCAAGCCCTGATGCGGTCCGGTGCGCGCGACGCCATGGTCCGTGTGGTATTCCAGGCCAGCCTGCCGGCCGACCCACAGGTCGCCACGACGGTCGAACGCCAGGCTGGCGACATCGCCCCGCAGCCGCCACTGCCTGCCCGGGGCGCCGCGATCGGCCGCTGTCAAACGGTGCAGCTGGTTGTGGCGCGCGTCCCAGCTCCAGACGCTGCCATCGGGCACTTCGAACAATACCCCCGTGCCGCTGTCCGGTGACGCCTTGCGGAAGCGCTGCGCTCCCGGCGCCAGCGAATAGACGCCCAGCTCGCCCTGTGCCCACAGGACGTGGTGGCGGTCGCGCATCAGCGTCTTGAAGTAGCTCAGCGGCAGGCCCCATGACGGCGCGGCGGCCAGCCAGCGTTCGCCGTCGAGATGGTACATGCCGACCGAGGTGGCGGCCCACACGCGGCCGCTGGCGTCGGGCTCCAGTCCCCACACGGGGGCATTGTCCGGCAGGCCGTCGCGCTGATCGTAGTTGCGCAGCCGGCCGGCGCGCAGCAAGCTGGCGCCGCCGAAGCGGTAGCCTATCCACAGGGCGCCGGAAGGCTGGGCGCTCAGGATGCTGATGGCGGTCGCCGGCAGCGGCGCTGCGCGCCTATTGCCACGCTCATCGCGTTCATCGCGCTCGTCGAGCTGGTAGCGCTCGAAGCGCACGCCGTCGAAGCGGAACAAGCCGCTGGACGCGCCCAGCCACAGCCAGCCGTCCGTGGTCTGGGCCATGGTCAGCACCACCGGCGGCGCGCCGTCGCGGATGGTCCAGCTGGTGTGCTGCAAATCGATGGGCGATGTGTCGGGCGACGGCGTGGCGGCGTGCGCCGCAGGGCGGCAGCAGGCCATCAACAGGATGAAGCACAGGGCCAGGGCGGGCCGGCCGGTTTTCCTGGGCGGCATCGCAGCGAAAATGTGCATTCGGGTGCCGGCCATATTGGAGTTGTTTGCTGTTTTTTAAATATTCTATAGCATAATGGCCACGATGCCGCCCCGGCAGCCGCATGGGATATGAACGGTCCATCAACACGGTCACAATGCCCAGATGATAAATAACGGTGACGACATCAGGATACTCATCGCGGACGATCATTCCATCGTGCGCGAGGGGCTGCTCGCCATCATCGCCGGCCAGGATGGCATGGCGGCGGTCGGCGTGGCGGTCAATGGACGCGAGGCGGTCGACGCGTGGTCGCGTTATCGTCCCGATGTCGCGCTGTTCGACTTGCGCATGCCGGTGCTCGACGGCGTGGCCGCCGTCCAGGAGATACGGCGCCAGCATCCCGGCGCCAAAATCATCATCCTCACCACCTTCGATACCGATAACGACGTTGCCCGCGCCATGAAGGCCGGCGCCAAGGGTTATCTGCTGAAGGATGCGCCACGCGAGGAGATTTTCGACTGCATCCGTAAAGTCCACCACGGCGACGTCCACGTGTCGGCCGGCCTGGTCGCCAAGCTGGCCGACGGCCTGCGCAACGAGGAGTTGACGCAGCGCGAATTGGACGTGCTGAAACTGCTCGCCCTCGGCAAAAATAACAGGGACATCGGCAGCAGCCTTTACGTCGAGGAGAGTACCGTCAAATCCCACCTGCGCCGCATTTTCACCAAGCTGCACGTGGTCAGCCGGACCGAGGCGATTTGCCTGGCGATCCGGCGCGGCCTGGTCGAGTAAGGCTGCTCGTATCCCGCCACTAGGCGCCCGCTTTTGCTCCCTGTAAGATCGACGGAAAGGCGCGTTGCGCGCAGGCGGCGCGCTCGCACACCTTGCAGCCGTTGCCGATCGGCGTCGCCACGCCGGGGTCGCCCAGGTCCAGCCCCTTGGCGTAGACCATGCGGTGCGCCTGGCTGATGTCGCAGCCGAGGGCGATGGCGAAGGATTTTCGGGGCGCCATGAAGGCCGCCGGTCCGGTGCTGACCTGGCGCGCGATCCACAGGTGGGTGCTGCCGTCGGGCATGCTGGCCACTTGCCGCAGCACCTGGCCCGGATGGCTGAACGCTTCATACACCACCCACAGCGGGCAGGTGCCGCCGGCGCGCGAAAAGTGGAAGGCGGCCGCCGATTGCCGTTTCGAGACATTGCCGGCGCGGTCGACCCGCATGAAGAACACGGGCAGGCCGGCGTGGCCGGGACGCTGCATGGTGCTGAGCCGATGGCACACGGCTTCGAAGCCGACGCCGAATTGCTGGGACAGCAGCTCGATATCGTAGCCGCACGTTTCGGCCGCGTGCAGAAAGCGGCGGTAGGGCAGCAGCACCGCGCCGGCGAAATAATTCGACAGTGCCAGGCGGGCGCCGGCGCGCGCGGCGTCGCTCGACAGGGCGGCGGCCTGCACCAGCGCCTCTATCATGGCGGCCTGCTCCATCAATCCCAGTTGCGCGGCCATCTGGAAGGCTTGCTGGCCTTCCGTCATCGACGCGGCCAGCAGCAACAGCTTGCGCCGCGGATCGTAGCGGTGACGCGCCAGCGGCAGCTGGACTTCGGCCGAGGCCGTCACCGTCACGCCGTGTACCGACTCGAGCCGCCGCCGCAAGGCCGCCGCGCTGTTGTCCGCCACGTTGTCGGCCGCGTTTTTGTCCACACTTTCGGCCACGCTTCCGGCCAGGTTTTCGGCCGCCCGGTCCAGTTCGTCGATGTGGTTTTGGCGCCGGTTCAGATAGTCGCGCACTTCCTCGTCTATCGATGGCGGTATCGGGCTCAGGCCGCGGTTGCCGTCGTCGAACTGCGATTCCAGCGCGCCGGCGCGCTCGGCCGCCATCTGGTAGCGGCGCTGCATCAGCAGGACGGCGCGGGCCACGCCCGGCATGTTCTGGACCAGCATCTTCAATTCCGCGAGGGAGGCGTCGGCCTGCGGCAGTTCGCTGAAGGCGTCGCGCAGGTCGGACACCAGGGCGGCGCTGTCGTGCTCCGAAAACATTTGCGGATCGACGCCCAGCACCGCGCCGATGCGCAGCAGGATGGCGACCGTCAGCGGCCGCTGGTTGCGCTCGATCTGGTTCAGGTAGCTGGGCGACATGCCCAGCATCCTGGCCAACGCCGCCTGGGTCAGTTTTCTTTCCTCGCGCAGGCGCTGCAGGCGCACGCCCATGAATACCTTGGCCACCCTAACCACCCCGGCCGCCTTCGCAAGCTTCGCAAAACACCATGTCGTTCTTCGCAAATCCTCGCACTGTCACCCCTTTACGCTGCGCTTCGATAAGCGAATAATGCAAACAAATAAAGTAAACCGCAAGCTTTTCCATCTTTAGCGAGGAAACACCATGGTCCATACGATAGCCACCGTCCCCCTGTTAATCGACGGACAGTGGATAGAATCGCGCTCCACCGTCTGGCGCGACGTCGTCAATCCGGCCACCCAGGAAGTGCTGGCCAGGGTGCCGTTCGCCACGGCCGACGAAGTGGCGCGGGCAGTCGCGGCGGCGCAGCGCGCCTTCAAGACCTGGCGCAAGACGCCGATCGGCGCGCGGGCCCGCATCTTCCTCAAGTACCAGCAGCTGATACGCGAAAACATGGCCGACCTGGCCGCCACGCTGACCGCCGAGCAGGGCAAGACGCTGCTCGACGCCGAGGGCGATGTCTTCCGCGGCCTGGAAGTGGTCGAGCACGCGGCCAATATCGGCACGCTGCAAATGGGCGAGTTCGCGCAGAATGTCGCCGGCGGCGTCGACACCTACACCGTGATGCAGCCGCTGGGCGTGTGCGCCGGCATCACCCCGTTCAACTTCCCGGCCATGATCCCGCTGTGGATGTTCCCGATGGCCATCGCTTGCGGCAATACCTTCGTGCTCAAGCCGTCCGAGCAGGACCCGCTGGTGACCGTCAAGCTGGTGCGGCTGGCGCTGGAGGCCGGCATCCCGGCCGGCGTGCTGAACGTGGTCCATGGCGGCGAGGAGGTGGTCAACGCGCTGTGCGACCATCCTGACATCAAGGCCGTTTCCTTCGTCGGCTCGACCAAAGTCGGCACCCACGTCTACCAGCGCGCCACGCTGGCGGGCAAGCGGGCCCAGTGCATGATGGGGGCGAAAAACCACGCCGTCGTGCTGCCGGACGCCAACCGCGAACAAACCCTGAACCAGCTGCTGGGCGCCGGCTTCGGCGCGGCCGGCCAGCGCTGCATGGCGGCCTCGGTCGCGGTGCTGGTGGGCGAGGCGCGCGACTGGCTGCCGGAACTGGCGCGCAAGGCGGCCGCGCTGTCGGTCGGCGCCGGCAAGGACAATCCCGACCTGGGCCCGCTGGTGTCGCGCGCCGCCAGGGAGCGGGTGCTGGGGCTGATCGCCACCGGCGTCGAGCAGGGCGCCACGCTGGCGCTGGACGGGCGCGGCGTGCGCGTCGACGGCTACCCGGACGGCAACTTCATCGGGCCGACCATCCTGTCCGGCGTGCGGCCCGGCATGGCCGTGTACGAGCAGGAGATTTTCGGCCCGGTGCTGGTGGTGGTCGAGGCGGCCACGCTGGACGAGGCCATCGCCCTCGTCAACGCCAATCCCAACGGCAACGGCACGGCGCTGTTCACGCAAAGCGGCGCGGCGGCCCGCAAGTTCCAGGAAGACATCGAGGTCGGCCAGGTCGGCATCAACGTGCCGATCCCGGTGCCGGTGCCGCTGTTCAGCTTTACCGGTTCGCGCGGCTCCAAGCTGGGCGACCTGGGGCCGTACGGCAAGCAGGTGGTGCTGTTCTACACGCAGACGCAAACCATCACCCAGCGCTGGTTCGCCGACGCGGCCTCGGTGGGCCGGGTCAACACCACCATCGACCTGAAGTAAGCGCCATGGACTTCGAGCTGAACGACGAGCAGCGCGCCTTCCAGCAGGCCGCGCGCGACTTCGCCGAGGGCGAGCTGGCCCCGCACGCGGCGCGCTGGGACGCGGACGCCTATTTTTGCCGCGACACCATGGCCAAGGCCGGCGCGCTCGGTTTCTGCGGCCTGTACACGCCGCAGGCGCTGGGCGGACTCGGCCTGTCGCGCCTGGACGCGGCGCTGATCTTCGAGGAACTGGCGGCCGGCTGCACCTCCACCACCGCCTATCTGTCGATCCACAATATGGCGACGTGGATGGTGGCGCGCTGGGGCCGGCCGGCGTTGCGCGAGCACTGGGTGCCGCAGCTGGCGGCCGGCGCCAGGCTGGCCAGTTACTGCCTGACCGAGGCCCAGGCCGGCTCGGACGCCGCCTCCCTGCGCACCGGCGCCACCGTGCGCGGCGACCATTATCTGCTCAACGGCGGCAAGGCCTTTATTTCCGGCGCCGGCAGCACCGACCTGCTGGTGGTGATGGCGCGCACCGGCGGGCCGGGCGCGGGCGGCATCTCGGCGTTCGCCGTGCCGGCCGACACGCCGGGCATCAGCTACGGCAAGAACGAGGAAAAAATGGGCTGGAAAAGCCAGCCGACCCGCGCCATCCATTTCGACGACGTCGCCGTCCCGGCCGCCAACCTGCTGGGCGAGGAGGGGCAGGGCTTTGCGATCGCCATGAAGGGACTGGACGGCGGACGCATCAACATCGCCGCCTGCTCGGTCGGCACGGCCCAGGCGGCGCTGACGCGCGCCACGCATTACCTCAAGGAGCGCAGCCAGTTCGGCCGCGAGCTGGCGCAATTCCAGGCGCTGCAATTCAAGCTGGCCGACATGGTGACGGAGCTGGTCGCCGCGCGCCAGATGGTGCGGCTGGCGGCGAGCAAGCTGGACCAGGACAGCGGCGACGCCAGCGTGTACTGCGCCATGGCCAAGCGCTTCGCCACCGACGTCGGCTTCAGCGTCAGCAACGAGGCGCTGCAACTGCACGGCGGCTACGGCTATCTGCGCGACTATCCGCTCGAACGCCACGTGCGCGACACGCGAGTGCATCAAATCCTCGAAGGCAGCAATGAAATCATGCGGGTGATTATCGCCCGCGCCATTTTGCGCGACGGCGCCACGGAGACGCTGATATGAATAAAACCTACGCCCACCTGCAAGTGGAGCGGCGATCACACACGGCCATCGTCACGCTGGATCACCCGCCGGCGCATACCTGGACGCTCGACAGCCTGGCGGCGCTGGCCGAGCTGGTGGCCGACCTGAACGCCGAGCGCGACATCTACGCCCTCGTCATCACGGGCGGCGGCAGCAAGTTCTTTTCGGCCGGCGCCGACCTGAAACTGTTCGCCGACGGCGACCCGGCCGTGGCCGGCGCGATGGCGCAGCGCTTCGGCGCGGCCTTCGAGGCGCTGGCCGGATTTCGCGGCGTCAGCATCGCCGCCATCAACGGCTACGCCATGGGCGGCGGCCTCGAATGCGCGCTGGCCTGCGACCTGCGCATCGCCGAGGAACACGCGCAGATGGCCTTGCCCGAGGCGGCCGTCGGCCTGCTGCCCTGCGCCGGCGGCACGCAGCGGCTGGCGTGGCTGGTCGGCGAAGGCTGGGCCAAGCGCATGATCTTGTGCGGCGAGCGCATCGACGCCCGCCGCGCGCTGGCGATAGGATTGGTGGAGGAGGTCGTGCCCAGCGGCGCCGCGCTGGCGGCCGCGCTGGCGCTGGCGGAACAGGCCGCGCGCCAGAGTCCGGGCAGCGTGGCCGCCTGCAAGCGGCTGATCGACGGCGCGCGCGGCCTGCCGTTGGCGCAGCTGCTGCCGCTGGAGCGCGAAAGCTTCGTCGGCCTGTTCGGCACCGCCGACCAGAAAGAGGGCGTGCAAGCCTTCCTCGACAAGCGCGCGGCGGAGTGGCGCAATGGCTGACGCCACGCTCCCTTCGCCCGTCAGGACGGAGCAGCGCGCTGGCGCCGGCGGCATGCGCGTCGCCATCGCCACGCTCGACGCGCCGGCCAGCCTGCATGCACTGACGCTGGACATGATAAACACGCTCTATGCGGCCTTGTGCGACTGGGCGGCGGATCCGGCCGTCGCCTGCGTGGTGCTGCAATCGAGCACGGACAAGGCCTTCTGCGCCGGCGGCGACGTGCGCAGCCTGCGCAGCGCCATCGTCGCGCAGCCAGCGGTCGTGCCCAACCCGCAGGCGCTGGCCTTCTTCAGCGCCGAATACCGTCTCGATTATTTGATCCACACCTATCCCAAGCCGGTGCTGGTGTGGGGCGGCGGCATCGTCATGGGCGGCGGCCTCGGCTTGCTGGCCGGCGCCAGCCACCGCGTCGTCACGCCGACCACGCGCATCGCCATGCCGGAGATCACCATCGGCCTGTTCCCCGACGTCGGCGGCAGCTGGTTTTTACCGCGCATGCCGGGACGCTGCGGCCTGTTCCTCGGCTTGACGGGCGCCTCGCTCAACGCGCACGACGCGCTGTTCACCGGCCTGGGCGACTATTTCCTGGCACAGGAGCAGCGCGCGCCGGCGATCGACGCGCTGTGCCGCGCCGACTGGCGGGGTGGCGCGCACAGCGTGGTCGACGGCGTGCTGCGCGCACTGGCGCTGGCGCCGGAGCTGCTGCCGGTGTCGGAGGTGCGGCAGCAGTTCGACGTCATCAACGCCCTCGCTAGCGGACGCGAACTGGCGCAGGTGGTCGCGGCCATCGGCGCCTACCAGGGCGAGTCGGCCTGGCTGCAACGGGCCGCCGCCGCGCTGGCCAGGGGCGCGCCATCGTCGCTGGCGCTGGTGTGGGAAATGCAGCGGCGCTGTCGTCACCTGAGCCTGGCCGACGTGTTCCGCTTGGAGCTGGCGGTGGCGCTGCAATGCTGCGCCCACTTTGATTTCGCCGAGGGCGTGCGTGCGCTGCTGGTGGACAAGGACAACGCGCCGCAATGGCGGCCGGCCACGCTGGCGGCGTACGACGGCGACGCCCTCGCGGCGTATTTTGAAACGACGTGGCGACAGCATCCGCTGGCCGACCTGCGTTGATACTATAAAAACTGGAGACCGGACATGCAGCACATCGCTTTTATCGGACTGGGAAACATGGGCGCGCCGATGGCGCACAATCTGCTGCGCGCCGGCCACGCGCTGTCGGTGTTCGACCTGTCGGCCGCCGCCGTGGAGGGCTTGCGCGCCGCCGGCGCACGTGCCGCCACCTCGGTCGCGGACGCGGTGGCGCAGGCCGGCGTCGTCATCACCATGCTGCCGGCGGACCGCCACGTGCGCGAACTGTATCTGGGCGCCGACGGCGTGCTGGCGCATGCGCCGGCCGGCGCCTTGCTGATCGATTGCAGCACGATATCGGCCGAGGTGGCGCGCGAGGTGGCCGGCGCCGCCGCCGCGCGCGGCCTGGCGATGCTGGACGCGCCGGTTTCCGGCGGCACGGCCGGCGCCGCCGCCGGCACGCTGACCTTCATCGTCGGCGGCGACGCGCAGGCGCTGGAACGCGCCCGCGCGCTGCTCGACCACATGGGCAAGAACGTGTTCCATGCCGGCGCGGCCGGCGCCGGCCAGGTCGCCAAGATCTGCAACAACATGCTGCTGGGGATATTGATGGCGGGGACCGCCGAAGCGCTCAATCTCGGCGTGGCGCACGGCCTCGATCCCAAGGTGCTGTCGGACATCATGGCCAAGAGTTCCGGCCGCAACTGGGCGCTGGAACTGTACAACCCGTGGCCGGGCGTGATGGAGGCGGCGCCGGCGTCGCGCGGCTACAGCGGCGGCTTCGGCTCGGCGCTGATGCTCAAGGACCTGGGGCTGGCCCAGCAGGCCGCGCTGAGCGCGCAGGCGGCCACGCCGCTGGGCGGGCTGGCGCGGCAGTTATATCAGCTGCACCAGCAGGGCGGCCACGGCGATCTCGATTTTTCCAGCATCCTCAAGCTGTTCCGGCCGCGCGCAGGCGGCGACCGGTAGCTTTCACAGGGGATAGCGGTCGGCCTGGCGCGCCATCTCGATAAACGACTGCACATAGTCGATGCCGGCGTCCTGCTCGCGGATGCCGAGATAGATATTCTTTTGGATGCCCGTCGGCCCCAGCCGCAATGTGCGCAGCTGCAACTGCGGCGCGTAGTCGGTCACCAGCCACTTGGGCAGCGCCGTCACGCCGCGGCCGCTGGCCACCATCTGCAACATGATGTCGGTGGTTTCTATCATCTTGTGCCGGCGCGGCGCGCAGCCGGCCGGCAGCAGGAACATATTGTAGATGTCGAGCCGGTCTATCGAGACGGGATAGGTAATCAGCGTTTCCTCGCTCAGTTGCTGCGGCGTGATTTCTTCCTGCCCGGCCAGACGGTGGTCCTTGTGCACCACCAGCACCTGCTCGTAGTCGAACACCGGTTCCCAGCGCAGGCCCGGCTTGTACAGCGGATCGGGCGTGACCAGCAGGTCGATCTCGTAGCCGAACAGGGCGCCTATGCCGCCGAACTGGAACTTCTGTTTCACGTCCACGTCCACCAGCGGCCACGCCGACAGGTAGGACGACACAATTTTCAACAGCCACTGGTAGCAGGGATGGCACTCCATGCCGATGCGCAGCGTGCCGCGTTCGCCCTGGGCGAACTGGCGCAGCTTGTCCTCGGCCAGCGCCAGCTGGGGCAGCAGCCGCTGCGCCACCGCGTGCAGATACTGGCCGGCCTGCGTCAGGCGCAGGTTGCGGCCCTCGCGCAGCCAGATATCCGTGCCCAGTTGCTGCTCCAGCTTCTTCATGCTGTGGCTGAGCGCCGACTGCGTCACGTGCAGGACTTCGGCGGCCGCCGTCAGCGAGCCGTGCCGTTCGACTTCGATCAAAATGGCCAGGTGGATGCGTTCTAACATGATGTATGAGTAAAAGTCATGGATGCGTGAGAAAAGACCATTTTACTTCATCGATTGCGCTCTCTACTATGGCCAAACTGACTATTTTAGGAGTGTCCCCTCATGACCACCATCCACAATCTCGGCTTTCCCCGCATCGGCGCCCAGCGCGAACTGAAGTTCGCGCTGGAGTCGTACTGGAAAGGCGCTTCTTCGCGCGATACCTTGAAGGCGCTGGGCGCCGAGTTGCGCAAGCGTCACTGGGACAAGCAGGCCGGGCTGGATCTGGTGCCGGTCGGCGATTTCGCGTTCTACGATCAGGTGCTGGACATGAGTTTCACGCTGGGCAACTTGCCGGAGCGCGTCAGCGGTTTCCACGGCGATCCGCTCGACAACTATTTCCGCGTGGCGCGCGGCCAGTCGGTAGAGTCGAGCGAGTCGTCTGAATCGGCCGACCAGCACCACGCCTGCTGCGGCGGCGTGGCGGCCGGCGAAATGACCAAATGGTTCGATACCAATTACCATTACATCGTGCCGGAATTCACGGCGGCGACCACCTTCAAGCTCGACGCCTCGCGCCTGCTGGAACAGCTGGCCGAAGCGAAGCGGCACGGCGTGAAGTCCAAGCCGGTGATTATCGGCCCGGTCACCTATCTGGCGCTGGGCAAGGCCAAGGACGATTCCGACAAGCTGGCGCTGCTGCCGGCGCTGCTGGCGGTCTATTCGCAGCTGCTCGACGCGTTGGCCGGGCAGGGCGTGGAATGGGTGCAGATCGATGAACCTATCCTGGTGACCGAGCTCGACGCCGACTGGCAGCACGCCTTCAACCTCGCTTATCACGAGCTCAAGGCCAGCCGCGTCAAGCTGCTGGTGGCGACCTATTTCGGCCAGTTGCAGGAAAACCAGTACCTGGCCGCCAACCTGCCGGTGGCCGGCCTGCACATCGACGCCGTCAACGGTTACGACGATATCCGTCCGCTGCTCAACCTGCTGCCATCGCACAAGGTGCTGTCGCTGGGCGTCATCAACGGCCGCAACATCTGGAAGACCGACCTGGCCGCCGTGCTGGCCTGGCTGGAACCGCTGGCCGAACGGCTGGGCGAGCGCCTGTGGCTGGCGCCGTCGTGCTCGCTGCTGCATGTGCCGGTGGACCTCGACAGCGAACAGACGCTGGACGCCGACATCACCTCGTGGCTCGCTTTCGCGCTGCAAAAACTCGACGAGCTGCAAGTGCTGGCGCAGGCGCTGCGCGGCGGGCGCGAGTCGGTGAAGGACGCGCTGGCCGCCAACGCGGCCGCGCTGGCCTCGCGCCGCGCCTCGCTGCGCGTGCACAAGCCGGCCGTGCAAACAGCCATCGCCGCCATGGCCGCCAACCTGGGCGCGCGCAACAGCGTCTATGCCCAACGCGCCGAACTGCAGGCGGCGCTGCTGCGACTGCCCGCCTATCCGACCACGACCATCGGCTCCTTCCCGCAGACGGCGCAAATCCGCCACGCCCGCAGCCAGTTCAAGGCCGGCAAGCTCGACGACGCCGGCTACCGCGCCGCCATGCGGGAGGAAATCGCCCGCAGCGTGCGCGAGCAGGAGGCGCTGGGCCTGGACGTGCTGGTGCACGGCGAAGCGGAGCGCAACGACATGGTCGAATATTTCGGCGAGCAGCTCGAAGGCTATGCCTTCAGCCAGTTCGGCTGGGTGCAGTCCTACGGTTCGCGCTGCGTCAAGCCGCCGATTTTGTTCGGCGACATCAGCCGGCCCAAGGCGATGACGGTGGAGTGGATCAGCTACGCGCAATCGCTGACGAGCAAGCCGATGAAGGGCATGCTGACCGGCCCGGTGACGATTCTGAATTGGTCCTTCGTGCGCGACGACCAGCCGCGCGCGGCGTCCTGCAAGCAGCTGGCGCTGGCCATCCGCGCCGAAGTGCTGGACCTGGAACGGGCCGGCGTGCGCGTCATCCAGATCGACGAGGCGGCGCTGCGCGAAGGCTTGCCGCTGCGCAAGGCACAATGGAAGGAGTATCTGGACTGGGCCGTCGAGTCGTTCCGCATCAGCGCCAACGGCGTGCAGGACCAGACCCAGATCCACACCCATATGTGCTATTCGGAGTTCAACGACATCATCGCCGCCATCGCCGACATGGATGCCGATGTGATTACCATCGAAACCTCGCGCTCGGACATGGAATTGCTGGACGCCTTCGAGCACTTCAATTATCCCAACCAGATCGGCCCCGGCGTCTACGACATCCACTCGCCGAACATTCCGACCCAGCAGCACATCGAGCATTTGATGCGGCGGGCGGCCGAGCGCATTCCGGCGCAGCGCCTGTGGGTCAATCCCGATTGCGGCCTGAAAACCCGCCAGTGGGCCGAGGTGCTGCCGGCCCTGAGCAATATGGTGGCGGCGGCCAGGGCACTGCGCCTGGCGGCCTGAGCCCGTTAATGCGCCGGCGCCGCGACCCGCAATATTTTCAAGAATAGTTCGCGGTCCGGCGCGAAGTTGGCGTGCAGCGGCAGCAGCGCGGCGCCGATGGCGCGGGCGTCGGCGCCGACGGTGCCCGCTTGCAGCGCCGGCCGCCGCACGCCTTCCCAGCTGTAGCCGCCCAGCGCCGCGTCGATGGCCGTTTGCAACCGCTCGCGCAGCAGCGGGTGGGCCGAGGCGTCGACGATGACGCTGTCGAGGTCGAGCAGGCAGTTGGCGCCGATGACGGTCAGCGCGATGGCCTGGGCGGCCTGCGCCAGCCACGCTTGCGTGTGCTCCAGCCACGGCGCCTGCATGGCGCGCGCGTCGTAGCAGGCGCCCGCTTCCAGTCCGGCCGCCGTGTACGACAGTTCGAGGTTGAACAGCGAGGCGATATTGAGCAATTGCGGCGGCGCCGCGTTCGTCGTGGCGTCCGACAAGGCCAGCGGCATCGAGCCGATGGCGCCGGCGTTGCCGTGCACGCCGCCGCGCAGCGCGCTGTTGAGCACATGCCGCCGCCGATGAAGGTGCCGATGAAAACGTAGAGGAAGCTGGGGATGCTGCGCCCGCGTCCCGTGACCAGCTCGGCCACGCAGGCGGCGATGGTGTCCTTGGCGAACACCACCGGCAGCCCCGTCATGGCCTGGATGCGGGCGCGGATGTCGATATGTTCCCACTGGCTCGCTTGTTGCGGCGTGCTGTCGAGCAGGCGCTGCCAGCCGCCCAGTCCCAGCGGCGCGGCCACGCCGATGCCGCTCAGGCGCTCGATGCGCTGCGTGCCCAGCTTGGCGCACAGGGCCTTGAGCATGGTTTCGATGTGCTCGAACAGGGTGCCGGGATCGGGATGGCGGTAGGCCAGCGACGAGCGCTCGCGCACCTGCGCGGTGAAATCGATCAGCAGCAGGTCGACGCTGCGGCGGCCGATCTTGATGCCGATGAAAAAAGCGCCGTCCGGATTGAGCATGATGGGCACCGAGGGCTGGCCGACCCGGCCGCGCAGCGGCGCGCGCTTTTGCACCAGCCCCTGTTCCAGCAGGCGCTGGATGATGAGGGCGATGGTTTGCGTGCTCAGGTTGGTCAGCCGCGCCAGGTCGGCTTTCGGCATGCTGCCGTGCAGGCGTATCGCCTGCAATACGACGCGTTCGTTAAACTGGCTCATGCCGATCTGGTTCGAGCCGCGCGGACGCAGCCACGGTTGGCTGGCGTCTTCGCTGTGGTCTTCGTTTGTTAATTCGATACTCATGATGCTGATTTCAAGTTCTGCTCTCCATGCGTTGGGCGATGGCGTCGCCGCGTCGTGGCACAGGCCGGGGCCTGTGCCACACGGGCCTTACGTCACCACCAGGCTTCCAGTTGCAGACCGGCCGAGGTGCCGCTGGTGCCGTTGCCATAGACGGCGCCGGAGTTGTTGTTGGCGTTGACCAGAGGGGTGGCCGCGCCGTTCCACTTGCCGTAGGTGACGTAGAAACGCAGTTCGGGACGCGACCAGTAGGACTCGCCCATGGCGATGGTCGGCGCGATCGTGAACTTGGTCAGGTGGGCGGTGTCGCCGGTGGCGTCCTGTTTGAGCGAGGTGTAGCCCAGCTCGCCTTGCAGCTTGAAGTTCTGCGTGAACGCGTAGACCGGACGCACGCCGGCGGTGACCCAGGTGTTGCGCAGGGTGATGTCGTCGGCCTTGTCCTTTTGGTACAGGGCCACGAATTCC
>NZ_JANXMI010000215.1 GCF_025354735.1 Rugamonas sp. | reverse complement strand
TGCCGGCGAAGGCGCCGTTCATGTCCACCAGGTGCAGGCGGCGGGCGCCCTGCCTGAGCCAGTGCAGGGCCATCTCGGCCGGGTTGTCGGAAAATACGGTGGCGAGTTCCATATCGCCCTGTTTCAGGCGCACGCAGTGACCGTCTTTGAGGTCGATGGCAGGAATAAGCAGCATGGTCGTGTCGTCAGTTAAAAAGTGGCTGGGAATCGTACAGCGGACGGACCCTCAAGGTTGCCAGTGAACGAAGTTTTTGTATAGCTGTAATCCGGCGGCGGCGCTTTTTTCGGGATGGAACTGGGTCGCGAAAATATTGTCGCGCGCCACCGCGCAGCTGAAGGCGTCGCCGTAGACGGTCTCGCCGACGGTGTGCTCGGCCCGCTCCGGCTGCGCATAGTAACTATGCACGAAATAAAAATACGCGTCGTCCGGGATGCCCCGCCACAAGGCATGAGACGCCGTTTGCCGCACTTGGTTCCAGCCCATTTGCGGCACCTTGAAGCGCGAACCGTCGGCCTGGATCTGGCCGTCGAGCTGGAAGCGCACCACCTGGCCGGGCAGCAGGCCGAGGCCGGCCGCGTCGCCCTCCTCGCTGCCGTCGAACAACATCTGCTCGCCGATGCACACGCCCATCAGCGGCTTGGTCGCGGCCGCGTGCAGCAGCGCGTCAAGCACGCCGGATTCGCGCAGGCTGCGCATGCAGTCGGGCATCGCGCCCTGGCCGGGCAGGACGATGCGGTCGGCCGAGTCGATGTCGGCGACGCTGCCCGAAATAAGCACGTTCGCTTCCGGCGCCACCGCGCGCAGCGCCTGCGCCACCGAGCGCAGATTGCCCATGCCGTAGTCCACCACCACTATTTTTTTCATAATGCCATTCAAGCAGAGAGGAGCCGGCGGCGCAAGTGGCGCCGGCCCGGTTGCACAAACACACAGACTGTCGCTTACAGGCTGCCCTTGGTCGACGGGATGGTGCCGGCGGCGCGCTCGTCGAGCGTGGTCGCCATGCGCAGCGCGCGGCCGAAAGCCTTGAACACGGTTTCGCACTGGTGGTGGGCGTTGCTGCCGCGCAGATTGTCGATGTGCAGCGTGACGAGGGCGTGGTTGACGAAGCCGCGGAAAAATTCCAGCGTCAGGTCGACGTCGAACGTGCCTATCATCGCGCGCGTGAACGGGATGTGGTATTCGATGCCGGGGCGGCCCGAGAAGTCGATGACCACGCGCGACAGCGCCTCGTCCAGCGGCACGTAGGCGTGGCCGTAGCGGGTGATGCCCTTCTTGTCGCCGATGGCCTTGGCCACCGCCATGCCCAGTGTGATGCCGACGTCTTCCACCGTGTGGTGGTTGTCGATGTGGATGTCGCCGCTCGCTTCGACGTCGAGGTCGAACATGCCGTGGCGGGCGATCTGGTCGAGCATGTGGTCCAGGAAGGGCACGCCGGTGTTGAGCTTCTGGACGCCGGTGCCGTCGAGGTTGATGGCGACGCGGACTTGCGTCTCGTTGGTGTTGCGCGTGATTTCTGCGGTGCGGTTCATGTGAGGCTCGATGGTCTTAGGAGGCCAGCGCTGCCGTGATGGCAGCGAGGAAAGCGGCGTTTTCTTCCGGGGTGCTGACGGTGACGCGCAGGCAGTTGTTCAGCACCTCATGCATTTTACTCACATTTTTGATTAATACCTTGTCGGCGAGGATTTTGGCGTTGGCATCGTCGGCATCGCGCACCCGTATCAAGATAAAGTTCGCCGCCGACGGAAACACGTGCACGCCGGGCAGCCTGGCCAGCGCCGCCGCCAGGGTGGCGCGCTCGGCGCGGATCAGGGCCGCCTGCTCGTTGAGCACGGCGATATGGTCGAGCGCGAATTCGGCCGCGGCCTGGGTCAGCACGTTGATGTTGTAGGGCGGGCGCACCTTGTCGAACTCGCGGAGCAGCGCCGGCGCGGCCGACATATAGCCGAGGCGGATGCCGGCCAGCCCCAGCTTCGACACGGTGCGCATGACGACCAGGTTGGCGAACTCGGGCAGCCGGTCCATGAAGCTGTGCAGCGCGAACGGCTCGTAGGCCTCGTCGACGACGGCGATGCCGCAGCCGTTCCGGTCCAGCGCCTCGATGATGGCGACGATGTCGGCCGCGTCGAACAGATTGCCGGTCGGGTTGTTCGGGTAGGACAGGTAGACCAGCGCCGGCTTATGCCGCTCGATGGCGGCCAGCATGGCAAAGCGGTCCAGCGTCAGGTCGGCCTTCAGCGCCACGCCGACGAAGTCCATGCCGGCGAATTGCGCCGAACGCTGGTACATGACGAAGGACGGCGTCGGCGCCAGCACGACGGCGCGGCGGTCTTGCAGCGCGCACGCCATGTCGAGGATGGAGATCAGCTCGTCGGAGCCGTTGCCGAGGATGACGTCGTAACCGGCCGGCACGCCCAGCGTGGCGCAGATGCGCCGCTTGATGCCGGCGTAGGACGCGACCGGATAGCGGTTCAGCGTGACGTCGGCCAGGCGCCGGCCCAGCTCGCGGTGCAGATGGTCGGGCAGGCGGTAAGGGTTTTCCATCGCATCGAGCTTGACGTAGCCGCTCGCCTCCGCCACGTGATAGCCCGCGATGGCGCGCACGTCGGGACGGATGGTGTTGGTGATGAGGGTGTCGATGGAAGACATCTTGCTGAAGCTCCTGAGGTTAAGTCATTCTATCTGTACGTTGGCGATGCGCAAGGCGGCGGCGAAACCGGTCAGCCCCCGCATCCACGCCGACACGCGCCGGCATCACACCGCCACTTCAGCGTCGTCCGCCTTTTTCGCCGCGCGGGTTTTCTTCACGGCCACCGCCGCCGGCTTCTTGCGCGGCGCCGCCTTCTTCTTCTCGGCCCCGGCCTCGACCTGCGGCGCGGCCAAGCGCGCCTTGATGATCGCGCAGTATTCCGGATTCAATTCGAAGCCGACGAAATTGCGCCCGCAGCGCTGCGCCGCCATCGCCGTCGTGCCGCTGCCCATGAACAGGTCGAGCACCACGCCATCGGGCGGGCACGAAGCCTTCACCATGCGCTCGATGATCTCCAGCGGCTTCTGGGTCGGATGGTCGGCGCGCTCCGGATGCTCCTTGTGCAGGCGCGACACGCTCCACAGATCCTTGGGGTTGTAACCCATTTCCAGCCACTTGGCGCCGACGAAGATGGAGCGCGAACGGGCCTTCTTGGTGGCCGCGTCGTAGGGAACGCGGACCGCGTCGAGGTCGAAATAATAATCCTTGCGGCCCACGAAGAAACCGATGGTGTCGTGCACCGACGAGTAGCTGCGCACGCTGCCGCCCATCGACGGCACGCGGCGGTCCCAGATAATTTCGTTCATCATCGTCAGGCGCTGTTTCAGCATGACGAAAATTTCGGGCGAAAAGCGCCACGTCAAAAAGATATACAGGCTGCCGTTCGGTTTCAGCTTCGGCAGGGCCGCGTCTATCCACTGCTCGGTCCAGCGCAGGTAGTCGGCCACGCTCTGCTGGTCCGACGCGTTGCCGTAATCCTTGCCCAGGTTGTAGGGCGGATCGGTCAAAATCAGATCGATGGAAGCGTCGGGTATGCGCGCCAGTCCGGCCAGCGCGTCCTCGCAAAACACCTGATTGAGCCACTCGCTCATACGGACGGTTTCAAACGCAGCTCGGCGCTGCGGGCGTGCGCCTGCAAGCCTTCGCCATACGCCAGTTCGGCCGCGACCTTGCCCAGCGTTTGCGCGCCCGCTTCGCTCACGTAAATGATGGACGAGCGTTTCTGGAAATCGTAGACGCCCAGCGGCGACGAAAAGCGCGCCGTGCGCGAGGTCGGCAGCACGTGGTTGGGGCCGCAGCAGTAATCGCCCAGCGCCTCGGACGAAAAGCGGCCCAGGAACAGGGCGCCGGCGTGGCGGATCTGGTCGGCCCACTGCTGCGGCTCTTCGGCCGAAATCTCCAGGTGTTCGGCGGCGATGGCGTTGGCGATGGCGCAGGCCTCGGCCATGTCGCGCACCTTGACCAGCGCGCCGCGGTCGGTCAGCGAGGTGCGTATCACGTCTTGGCGCGGCATGGTCGGCAGCAGCCGGTTGATGCTCGCCTCCACCCTGGCGATGTAGTCGGCGTCGGGGCACAGCAGGATGGCCTGCGCCAGCTCGTCGTGCTCGGCCTGCGAGAACAGGTCCATCGCGACCCAGTCGGGATCGGTGGTGCCGTCGCAGATGATGAGGATTTCCGACGGCCCGGCGATCATGTCGATGCCGACGATGCCGAACACGCGGCGCTTGGCGGCGGCCACGTAGGCGTTGCCCGGCCCGACGATCTTGTCGACGGCGGCGATGGTCTCGGTGCCGTGGGCCAGCGCGCCGACGGCCTGGGCGCCGCCGATGGTGATGACGCGCGTGACGCCGGCGATCGCGGCGGCGGCCAGCACCATCTGGTTTTTCACGCCGTCCGGGGTCGGCACCACCATGATGATCTCGGCCACGCCGGCCACCTTGGCCGGGATCGCGTTCATCAGCACCGACGAGGGATAGGCCGCCTTGCCGCCGGGGACGTAGATGCCGACCCGGTCCAGCGGCGTGATCTTCTGGCCCAGCACCGTGCCATCGGGCTCGGTGTAGCTGAAGCCGCCCAGCTCCCGCTTCTGGCGCTCGTGGAACACGCGCACGCGGTCGGCCGCCGTTTGCAGCGCCGCGCGCTGGGCCGGCGGCAGGCCGGCCAGCGCCGCCTGCAATTCATGCTGGCCGATGTCGAAGGCGGCCATGCTGGCGGCGCCGCCGTTGGGGATGCGGTCGAAGCGGTTCGTGTAGTCGAGCACGGCGGCGTCGCCGCGCTTTTTGACGTCGGCCAGGATGGCGGCGACGGCCAGTTCTATCGCCTCGTCGGTGCCCGCTTCAAATGCCAGCAAGCGCTCCAGTGACGGTTTGAAATCGGCGTGGGTCGAATCGAGCTTGGTGATTTGAATCGGCATAATAAGGTTTCCAGCGAAGGTTACGGCTTTATTGGCTCTGGGCCCTGGAGGCGCGTTCAAACGCTTCAAGTATCGGCTGCAGGCGCGCGCGCTTGAGTTTGAGCGCGGCCTGGTTGACGATCAGGCGTGACGATATCTGCATAATCTCCTCGACTTCCACCAGGTCGTTGGCGCGCAGCGTATTGCCGGTCGAGACCACGTCGACGATGGCGTCCGACAGGCCGACCAGCGGCGCCAGCTCCATCGAGCCGTACAACTTGATCAGGTCGACGTGCACGCCCTTGGCGGCGAAGTGCTGGCGCGCCGTTTCGACGAACTTGGTGGCCACGCGCAGGCGCGCGCCCTGGCGCACGGCGGTGGCGTAGTCGAAGCCGTTCTTGACGGCGACCGACATGCGGCAGCTGGCGATATTGAGGTCGATGGGCTGGTACAGGCCTTCGCCGCCGTGTTCGAGCAGCACGTCCTTGCCGGCCACGCCGATATCGGCCGCGCCATACTGCACATAGGTCGGCACGTCGGTGGCGCGCACGATGATGACGCGCACGTTCGGATCGTTGGTGGCCAAAATGAGCTTGCGCGACGTCTCCGGATTTTCGGTCACGATGATGCCGGCCGCCTCCAGCAGCGGCAGGGTGTCCTCGAAGATGCGGCCCTTCGACAGCGCCAGGATCAGCTGCGTGTCGTCGCGGGCCCGGTCCTGAAACTGGCTGGTGTATGCGCTCATAATTGACTCTTTATTGGCTCGATTATTTTGATTATTTGCTTGATTTGACGCGCTCGATTTTCGCGCCGACGGCCGACAGCTTCACTTCCATCTGGTCGTAGCCGCGGTCGAGGTGGTAGATGCGGTCGATGACGGTTTCGCCGCGCGCGGCCAGCGCCGCGATCACCAGCGAGGCCGAGGCGCGCAAATCGGTCGCCATCACGGGCGCGCCGACCAGCTGCTCGACGCCCTGGATGAAGGCCGTGTTGCCGTCGGTTTCAATGTGGGCGCCGAGACGGTTCATCTCCTGCACGTGCATGAAGCGGTTTTCGAAGATGGTTTCGGTGACGCGGCTGGCGCCGTCGGCGACCGTGTTGACGGCCATGAACTGGGCCTGCATATCGGTCGGGAAGCCCGGATATTCGGTGGTGCGGAAGGTGACCGGCGTCGGACGGCGGTCCATTTTCGCGTGGATCCAGTCCGGGCCGATTTCCATTTGCAGGCCGACTTCGCGCAGCTTGTCGAGGGCCGCGTCGAGGATGTCGGTGCGGGTGTTGCGGATCGTGATGTCGCCGCCGGCGGCCGCCACGGCGCACAAAAAGGTCGCCGCTTCGATGCGGTCGGAGATGACGGCGTGCTTGGCGCCGTGCAGTTCGGCCACGCCCTGGATCACCAGGCGGTCGGTGCCTATGCCCTCGATTTTGGCGCCCATGGCCACCAGCAGGTGGGCCAGGTCGGTCACTTCCGGCTCGCGCGCGGCGTTTTCCAGTATCGTTTCGCCTTCGGCCAGGGTGGCCGCCATCAGCAGGTTCTCGGTGCCGGTGACGGTGATCATGTCGGTGACGATGCGCGTGCCCTTGAGCTTTTTGCACTTGGCGTAGATATAGCCGCCCTCGATGGTGATCTCGGCGCCCAGCGCCTGCAAGCCCTTGATGTGCTGGTCGACCGGACGCGAACCGATGGCGCAGCCGCCCGGCAGCGACACTTTGGCCTCGCCGAAGCGGGCCAGCAGCGGACCGAGGACCAGGATCGAGGCGCGCATCGTCTTCACCAGGTCGTAGGGCGCTTCGAGCTTGTCGATGGCGCCGCCGGTGAGGGTGACGCGGTGGTCGTCCTGCGTCACTTCGAGGCCGGTCTGGCCCAGCAGCTTGAGCATGGTGGTGACGTCGTGCAGATTCGGCACGTTCGAAAGTTCCAGCGTGCCCGCCGTCAGCAGGCCGGCGCACAGTATCGGCAGGGCCGCGTTTTTGGCGCCGGAGATGACGATGTCGCCCGACAGGCGGTGACCGCCTTGTATCAAAAGCTTGTCCATGCTGTGCTTATCCTTGGTATTCGTCTGGGGTCAGGGTTTTCATCGACAGCGCGTGGATTTCTTCGCGCATGCGGTCGCCCAGCGCGGCGTACACCAGCTGGTGGCGCTGGATCAAACGCTTGCCGACGAAGGCCGGCGAAACGATGATGGCCTGGAAGTGCTGGCCGTCGCCCTCCACTTCGAGGTGGGTGCATTCGAGGCCGGCGTTGAGGTAGCCGTGGATCAGTTCTGGGGTGGTGGTCACGATGGTTCCTTGGTGCTTAATTTATTGTATAAACGATATAAACGGTATAGTTCAATGGCGCAGCCGGTAGCCGCTGCGCAGCAGGCGGATGGCGACCAGCGCCAGCACCACCAAAAAGGCGCTCACGATGGCGAGGCTGAGCCATGGGTTCACGTCGGACTGGCCGAAAAAGCCGTGGCGGAAGCCGTCTATCATGTAGAAGAAGGGGTTGGCGTGCGAGACGGCGAGCCAGAACGGCGGCAGCGAGTGGATCGAGTAAAACACGCCGGACAAAAAGGTCAGCGGCATGATAAGGAAGTTCTGGAACGCGGCCAGCTGGTCGAATTTTTCGGCCCAGATGCCGGCGATCAGGCCCATGGTGCCGAGGATGGCGGCACCCAGCAGCGCGAAGATGACTATCCACAGCGGCGCTTCGAAGGACATGTGCGCGAACCAGGCCGTGATGACGAACACGCCGGCGCCGACGACGATGCCGCGCACCATGGCGGCCAGCACGTAGGCCGAGAAGATTTCCCAGTGCGACAGTGGCGTCAGCAGCACGAACACGAGGTTGCCGGTGATCTTGGACTGGATCAGCGACGACGAGGAGTTGGCGAAGGCGTTTTGCAGCACGCTCATCATCACCAGGCCGGGGATCAGGAAGGCGGTGTAGCTGACGCCCGGATAAACTTGCACCCGGCCTTCGAGCACGTGGCCGAAGATCAGCAGATAGAGCATGGCGGTCAAAATCGGCGCGGCGACGGTCTGGGTCGCGACCTTCCAGAAGCGCAGCGATTCCTTGTAGACCAGGGTGCGGAAACCGGAGGAGAGGAAATTCATACGGTGCCCTTATCCATGATCTGCAGGAAGATGTCTTCCAAATCAGCTTGTTGCAATTGCATTTCGTCGATGACGGCGCCGGACTGGCGCAGGCGCGCGAGGATGCCCTCCACTTCCGACACTTCGTTGATGCGCAGGCTGTACTTGTTGCCGAGGCCCGCTTCTTCCGGGTGGCTGACCAGGTGGCGCAGGTCGTCCGGCAGCGTGCCCTCGGTCATGTTGACGATCAGCTGCGAGCCGGAAATACGCCGTATTAGCGCCGCCATCGTGTCGAGCGCCACCACTTTGCCGCCCTTGAGCATGGCCACGCGCTTGCACATGGCTTGCGCTTCTTCCAGGTAGTGGGTGGTGAGCACGACGGTGTGGCCTTCGCGGTTCAGGCGCGAGATGAATTTCCACAGCGTCTGGCGCAGTTCGACGTCGACGCCGGCGGTCGGCTCGTCGAGCACGATGACGGGCGGCTTGTGCACCAGGGCCTGGGCCACCAGCACGCGCCGCTTCATGCCGCCGGACAGGGCGCGCATATTGACGTCGGCCTTGTTGGTCAGGTCGAGGTTGTGCATCACTTCGTCGATCCAGGCGTCGTTGTTCGGCAAGCCGAAGTAGCCCGATTGCAGGCGCAGCGTTTCGCGCACGGTGAAGAAGGGGTCGAACACCAGTTCCTGCGGCACCACGCCGAGCTTGCGGCGCGCTGCGCGGAAGTCGCCGCTGACGTCGTGGCCGTGGATGGTGACTTTGCCGGCGTCAGGGCGGATCAGGCCGGCGATGATGGAAATCAGGGTGGTCTTGCCGGCGCCGTTGGGGCCGAGCAGGCCGAAGAATTCGCCCTCCTCTATCGAGAGCGAGACGCCGCCCAGTGCCTGGAGCGACTTGTAGCGCTTTTCGACATTACTAATTTGAATCGCTGTCATGCTGGACTTATCGGTTGGTGCGGCGGCGCGGGGCCGCAGCGATACGTGCTTAAAGGCGGAGATACCAGGAACGCCACGGCTCGATTTGGGCGGCGGCAACGTTCAATTATAGGGGAAATTTGATCCGGCAGAGCCGGACCGGCTTACAGTCGCGGCGCGCCAAGGCGGAGAGGCTCAATGATGGTGCGGATCGGCGGGCGCGCTGCCTGGGCCGAGCTTGGAGGTATTCTTGAAGGTGGCGTGCTTGCCGACGACGGCGACGAATTCGGCGTGGGAGGGATCGTCGAAGGCGGGGCCACCGCTGTCGAGCTGGGCCGACGCCGGGAACACCAGCGAGCACACGCCGTACAGCTTGGTCAGGCTTTGCAGCGCCGGCGGCAAGTTCTTCAGATCCAGTTCGATACCGGCCGCGCGCGCGGCGCGCTGCCACGCCAGCATCACCGACACCGCCACCGAGTCGACCGTCAGCACGTGGCGCAGATCGAACGAGGTGGCGCCGGCCTGGATGGCGGCCAGGCCCTGCTCCAGCGCCGCGGCGGCGTTGAGCACGTTGAGCGAAGTGAGCGATTGCAGATTGTCGGCGGCGGTGGCGGTGGGCATGGCGGCGATCTTTACAAAAAGATACTTATTTCGCGACGGTCTTCAGCGGCTTGTTGGCCAGCGTCTGGTTCTTGGCGGTGAGTGCCTTGATGAGGCCGTCGACGCCGCCCTTGGCGATCTCGGACGTGAACGTGCCCTGATAGGTCTGCACCAGCCACGCGCCGAGCACGTTGATGTCATAGATCTTCCAGCCGCTGGCGGTCTTTTCGACGCGGTAGTTCAGCGGAACCGGCTCGCCGCGGGCCACGTTGACCTGGGAACGGACTTCGACTTCGGTGTCGCTGGGATCGGCGCGCAGCGGCTTGAATTCCACCGTTTCGTTCTTGATCTGCGACAGCGCGCCCGAATACGTGAAGATCAGCAGCGTGCGGAACTGGTCCTGCAGCGCTTTTTGCTGTTCCGGCGTGGCGGTGCGCCAGTTGCGGCCGGCCGCTTCGGCCGTCATGCGCTGGAAGTCGACGAAGGGCAAAATCTTGGTCTCGACCAGATCCATGACTTTTTTCTGGTCGCCGGACTGGATCGCCTTGTCGCTCTTGGCGGTGTCGATGACGTCCTGGCTGATGCGCTTGACGAGCACGTCCGGCGCTTCGGTGCCGGCCGCGGCAGGGGCGGCGGCCTGGGCGTTGACGGCCAGGGCGACCGTGGCAAGGGCGATGAATTGCTTGATGAATTTCATATTGTTATACCTTGTGGTGTCGTTGTCGGAATCACAGGCTGACGTTGTTCGCAGCCGGTGTACCCGAGTTTAACTCTTTTGGGGCCGCTTCGGATGACACGATAGGCGAAGTTTCTGGGGTGACAACGGTTGCGGCCGCTGTCGACGCGACATCGGCGACGGCAGCCGGGGCGGCAGGCGCGACTTCGGCGACGGCCGGCGCGACCGGTTCGGCTTCCGCCGTCGCGCCCGGCGCGGTGGCCGGTTTGGCGCCGTCGTCCGGCGTGTCCATCGGTTTCTTTTGCTTTTGCTCCGGCTCGCCGTCATGCACCTGGCTCTCGCGGCGCTGCAAATAACCGTCGCGCACGAATTCGTAGCGGTCCAGCGCCGCCTCTTCCAGCAGGTTGGAAGCGTCGAGGAGGTTGGCGCGCTGGTCGATCACGCGCGTGACCGTGCCGATGTTACGGATGTAGACCGGGCTCTTGTAGTGCCAGATATCGCCGGCGATGTCGACCGGCAGCGCGGCCGTGTCGCGCACGGTGGACGGTCCCAGCAGCGGCAGCATCAGATAGGGACCGGAGGACACGCCCCAGTAGCCGAGGGTCTGGCCGAAGTCTTCGGTGTGCTTGCGCAAGCCGTTCGGGGTGGCGACGTCGATGAAACCGAGCAAGCCGAAGGTGGTGTTCAGGCCGACGCGCCCCAGGTCGCGCGCGCCCTGCGTGCCCTTGCCTTGCAGCGCGTCGTTGACGACGGACCAGGCGTCGGACAAGTTGCCGAAGAAATTGTCGATGCCGGTCTGCACGAACGACGGCAGCACGTTCTTGTAGGCGGTGGCGACGGGCTTGAGCGCCACCTTGTCGACCGTGTCGTTGAACGAGAACATGGCGCGGTTGAAACCTTCGTACGGATCGCGCGGGTTGGGACCGGCGCAGCCGCCCAGGACGAGGGCGGTGGCGGCGGCGGCCAGGGTGACGGCGGCGCGGCGGGCGTAGTTGCTAGGGTGGCTCATTTTTTATCGTCCTTTCCGTCGGCGGCCTTGCTGTAGATGAACTGATTAATCAGGTCTTCGAGCACGGCGGCCGATTGGGTTCTTGCGATTTTATCGCCGGCGGCCAGGTTTTCCGTGGCTCCGCCCGCTTCTATGCCTACATACTGCTCGCCCAGCAAACCGGAGGTCAGAATTTTGACCGAGCTGTCTTTAGGGAATTTGTACAACTCTTCCATATTCAAGGTTACCAGCGCCTGGTAAGTCTTGTCATCAAACTTAATCGATTCGACCCGGCCGACGACCACACCGGAGGCCTTGACCGGCGCTTGCGGGCGCAGGCTGCCGATGTTGTCGAACCTGGCGGTGACGGTGTAGGCCTTGCCGAATGACAGGGTACTCATATTGCCGGCCTTCAAGGCCAGGAACATCAGCGCGGCCACGCCCAGCACCACGAACAAACCTACCCACACATCCAATGATTTACGTTGCATAGCGCTATCCTAATTAGTTTTATTCTATGGCGGCGCACGCCGCCTGCTACTTTGACTATTACTTGCTGAACATCAATGCCGTCAGCGTGAAATCGAGCCACCAGACCACCAGCGACGAGATGACGACGGTGCGCGTGGTGGCCCGCGCCACATCTTCCGGCGTCGGCTGCGCTTCATAACCCTGGTACAGGGCGATGAAGGTGATGGCCAGGCCAAACACGATGCTCTTGATGAAGCCGTTGAATATATCTTTCCAGATATCGACGCCGCCCTGCATCTGCGACCAGAACGCGCCCTCGTCGACGCCGATCAGCTGCACGCCGACCAGGTAGCCGCCGAAAATGCCGACCGCGCTGAAAATCGACGCCAGCACCGGCACCGCCACCACGCCGGCCCAGAAACGGGGCGCCAGCACACGCTGGATCGGGTTGACGGCCATCATTTCCATGGCCGACAGTTGCTCGCCGGCCTTCATCAGGCCGATCTCGGCCGTCAGCGAGGTGCCGGCGCGGCCGGCGAACAGCAGGGCGGTGATGACCGGCCCCAGTTCGCGCGTCAGGCCGAGGGCGACCAGCAGGCCGAGCGCCTGTTCCGAACCGTATTTATTGAGCGTGTAATAGCCCTGCAAGCCCAGCACCATGCCGACGAACAGGCCGGACAGGGAAATAATCAGCAGCGAATAGTTGCCGATGAAGTGCAGTTGCTCGACGATCAGGCGCGGACGGCGCAGCAGGCCAGGCGACACGCCCAGCATCGTGAAAAAGGTGCGGGTGCCGGTGCCGATGCTCTCGACGTAGTCGCGCAACACCGCGCCCAGCTTGGATAATACTTTAGCACCGATCATCAGCGCGCTCCCAGTCCCAGGTCATCGGCCAGGGACTTGCCCGGGTAGTGGAAAGGCACAGGACCATCGGCTTCCGCATTGACGAATTGTTTGACATAAGGGTCGGTCGACACCATCATCTCGGCCGGCGTGCCGGATGCGACGATCTTGCCCTGCGACAGGAAATAAACGTAGTCGGCGATCGCGAAGCACTCTTGCACGTCGTGCGAGACCAAAATCGAGGTCGAGCCGAGGGCCGTGTTGAGGTTGCGGATCAGGTTGGCGGTCACGCCCATGGAGATCGGGTCGAGGCCGGCGAACGGCTCGTCATACATAATCAGTTCCGGGTCGAGCGCGATGGAGCGGGCCAGCGCGACGCGGCGCGCCATGCCGCCGGAAATTTCCTGCGGCTTGAGCATGGCGGCGTTGCGCAGGCCGACCGCGTGCAACTTCATCAGCACCAGGTTGCGTATCAGCTCTTCCGGCAAGTCGGTATGCTCGCGCAGCGGGAAGGCGACGTTTTCAAACACGGACAAGTCGGTGAACAGCGCGCCGTGCTGGAACAACATGCCCATTTTGCGGCGCAGCAGGTAGAGATCGGCCGTCTTGAGCTTGTGCACGACCTGGCCCTGCACGGTGACTTGCCCCTTTTTAGGGCGTAATTGACCGCCGATCAGGCGCAATACGGTGGTCTTGCCGCTACCGGAACCGCCCATGACGGCCACAACTTTTCCACGTGGGAAATCCATCCGCAAACCGCTGAGGATGGCGCGTTTTCCATAGGAGAAGTGTAAATCGCGGATTTCGACAAGATTAGGCACGACTGAGCTCATGTTTTTGAATGCCGTATTGTAGTGCAGAAAGGCCAACCTCTGCAGGCGACCCCTCTTAAGGGCCAGGGAAATGGCAGATAATACAACACTAATGAACTTAAAGTCAGCAAGTTACGCGTGTAAAATTTTGTTACTTTGGTGCGTTGCAACAATGATAGCAAGAAAAAGGCCGGAAGCCGATTGCGCTGGCAACCTGTTTCCGGCCTGCACAATAACGGTGCGCCGTAGCACGTGTTATCGCACCTTCGCACGCTCACATTATCGTGGCAGTTCGGAGGAGCCCATGAGGAATTCGTCCACCGCGCGCGCGCATTGGCGGCCTTCGCGGATGGCCCACACGACCAGCGACTGGCCGCGCCGCATATCGCCCGCCGCGAACACATTGGGCGCCGACGTCTTGTAGCAGCCTTCGCCTTCCGTGGTGGCCTTGGCGTTGCCGCGCGCATCTTTTTCCACGCCGAAGGCGTCGAGCACCTGCTGCACCGGCGACACGAAACCCATGGCCAGCAGCACCAGGTCGGCTTTCATGTCGAATTCCGAATTCTCCACTTCCACCATCTTGCCATCTTTCCATTCCACGCGGCAGGCGATCAGCTTTTCCACCTTGCCGTTCTTTCCTTCCAGGCGTTTGGTGGCGACCGCCCAGTCGCGCTCGCAACCTTCCTCGTGCGACGAGGAAATGCGCAGCTTGGTCGGCCAGTAGGGCCAGACCAGCGGCTTGTTTTCCTGCTCCGGCGGCATCGGCATCAGTTCGAACTGCGTGACCGAGGCGGCGCCGTGGCGGTTGGAGGTGCCGACGCAGTCCGAGCCCGTGTCGCCGCCGCCGATGACGACCACATGCTTGCCCCCGGCCTTGAGCTGATCCTTGAGCTTGTCGCCGGCGTTGACTTTGTTTTGCTGCGGCAAGAAATCCATGGCGTAATGCACGCCCTTCAGTTCGCGGCCCGGCACCGGCAAGTCACGCGGCTGCTCGGCGCCGCCGGCGATGACGACGGCGTCGAAGTCCTGTTCCAGGTCTTCCGGGAAAATGGTTTCCTTGGCCCAGTTGTTGACATTGGCCGGGAAATCCTTGCCGACCAGCACACTGGTGCGGAAAATGACGCCTTCGGCTTCCATCTGCTTGATACGGCGGTCGATATGCGACTTTTCCATCTTGAAGTCGGGTATGCCGTAACGCAGCAGGCCGCCGAGGCGGTCGCTCTTTTCAAACACGGTGACGGCGTGGCCGGCGCGCGCCAGCTGTTGCGCGGCCGCCAGGCCGGCCGGGCCGGAACCGACCACGGCCACTTTCTTGCCGGTCTGGTGAGCGGCCGGCTGCGGCACCACCCAGCCGTGCTCCCAGCCTTCATCGATGATCTTGTGCTCGATGGACTTGATGCCGACGGGATCGTCGTTGATGCCCAGCGTACAGGCCGATTCGCACGGCGCCGGGCAGACGCGGCCCGTGAATTCCGGGAAGTTGTTGGTCGAGTGCAGCACGTCCAGCGCTTCGCGGTAATTGCCGCGATACACCAGGTCATTCCAGTCGGGGATGATGTTGTTGACCGGGCAGCCGGTGTTGCAGAACGGGATGCCGCAATCCATGCAGCGCGCGCCCTGGATCCTGGCCTGGTCGTTGGTCAGCGTGATGACGAATTCCTGATAGTTCTTGAGCCGGGCGGCGGGCGCCAGATACGCCTCGTCCTGCCGCTTGAATTCCATGAAACCGGTGATTTTACCCACGTTAATTCCTTAATAGTGTCTGTCAGGGCGCCGGTCAGGCGGCGATAGGCTGGATGACGGCCGTTTCGTTGGCCAGGTCTTCGGCCATTTCGGCCAGCGCGCGCTTGTACTCGCTCGGGAAGACTTTGACGAACTTGCCGCGGCCATCGGCCCAGTTATCCAGCAGGAAACGGGCGCGGGTGCTGCCGGTGTGCTTGAAGTGACGCTCGATCAGGCGCTTGAGTATCACTTCGTCGGCCTCCGGCACGCCGTCGCGGTGCTGCTTGTGCCACGTGGCCTGGTCGACTTGCTGCTCGGCGGCGGTGCGCACCGGCTCCAGCGTGACCATGGCCGTGTTGCAGCGGGCCGCGAAGTCGCCGTCCGGGTCGTACACGTAGGCGATGCCGCCCGACATGCCGGCCGCGAAGTTGCGACCCGTCGCGCCCAGCACGACGACGGTGCCGCCGGTCATGTATTCACAGCCGTGGTCGCCCAGGCCTTCGACGACGGTGGTGGCGCCCGAGTTGCGCACGGCGAAGCGTTCGCCGGCCACGCCGTTGAAGAAGGCTTCGCCGGCGATCGCGCCGTACAGCACGGTGTTGCCGATGATGATGTTATCGACCGCCCAGCCGCGGAATTCCGTGTTCGGGCGCACGATGATGCGGCCGCCCGACAAGCCTTTGCCGACATAATCGTTGCCCTCGCCCACCAGGTCGAGCGTGATGCCGTGCGCCAGGAAGGCGGCGGCCGACTGCCCGGCCGTGCCTTGCAGCTGGATGTGGATGGTGTCGTCCGGCAAACCGGCGTGGCCGTAGCGCTGCGCCACCTCGCCCGACAACATGGTGCCGACGGTACGGTTGACGTTGCGCACCGGCGAGATGAAGGATACGCGCTCGCCCTTTTCCAGCGCCGCCTTCGCTTGCGCGATCAGCTTGTGGTCGAGCGCCTTTTCCAGGCCGTGGTCCTGGATTTCGGTGTGGTAGATGGCCTGGCCGGCCGCCATTTCCGGCTGGTGGAAAATGGCGCTGAAGTCCAGGCCGCGCGCCTTCCAGTGCGTGATGGCCTTGGACTTGTCGAGCAGGTCGACCCGGCCGATCAGCTCGTCATACGTGCGGATGCCGAGCTGCGCCATCAGCTGGCGCGCTTCTTCGGCCACGAAGAAGAAGTAGTTGACGACGTATTCCGGCTTGCCGGAGAACTTGGCGCGCAGCACGGGATCTTGCGTGGCGACGCCGACCGGGCAAGTGTTCAAATGGCATTTGCGCATCATGATGCAGCCTTCGACCACCAGCGGCGCCGTCGCGAAACCGATCTCGTCGGCGCCCAGCATGGCGGCGATGACGACGTCGCGGCCGGTGCGCATCTGGCCGTCGGCCTGCACGCGGATACGGCTGCGCAAGCCGTTCAACACCAGCGTCTGTTGCGTTTCGGCCAGGCCCAGTTCCCACGGCGTGCCGGCGTGCTTGACCGACGACAGCGGCGACGCGCCCGTGCCGCCGTCATGGCCGGCGACGACCACGTGGTCGGCCTTGGCCTTGGTGACGCCGGCCGCGACCGTGCCTAGGCCCACTTCCGACACCAGCTTGACCGAGATCGAGGCGCGCGGATTGGCGTTTTTCAAGTCGTGGATCAGCTGCGCCAGATCTTCGATCGAGTAAATATCGTGGTGGGGCGGCGGCGAAATCAAGCCCACGCCCGGCACCGAAAAGCGCAGGGTCGCGATGTATTCCGACACCTTATGGCCCGGCAACTGGCCGCCCTCGCCCGGCTTGGCGCCCTGCGCCATCTTGATCTGGATCTGGTCGGCCGAATTCAAATAGGCCGCCGTCACGCCGAAACGGCCCGACGCCACCTGCTTGATGCGCGAACGCAGGGAATCGCCTTCCTGCAAGGGTATGTCGACGACGACCTGTTCCGCGCCGACGATGGACGCCATCATCTCGCCCTGCTTGATCTTGATGCCCTTCAATTCCATCGTGTAGCGCGCCGGATCTTCGCCGCCCTCGCCCGTGTTGGACTTGCCGCCGATGCGGTTCATGGCGACGGCCAGCGTGGCGTGCGCCTCGGTGCTGATCGAGCCCAGCGACATGGCGCCGGTGGCGAAGCGCTTGACGATTTCCTTGGCCGACTCGACTTCATCGAGCGGTATCGCCTTGGTCGGGTCGAGCTTGAATTCGAACAGGCCGCGCAGGGTCAGGTGGCGGCGGCTCTGGTCGTTGATGATTTGCGCATATTCCTTGTAGCTGGAAAAGTTGTTGCTGCGCGTGGAATGCTGCAATTTCGCGATCGCGTCCGGCGTCCACAGATGGTCTTCGCCGCGCACGCGGAAGGCGTATTCGCCGCCGGCGTCGAGGTTGCTGGCCAGCAGGGGATCGTTGCCAAAGGCCAGGTTGTGCAGGCGCAGCGCTTCTTCCGCCACCTCGAACACGCCTATGCCCTGCACATTGGACGCCGTGCCTTTGAAATACTTGTCGACCAGTGATTTATTCAGGCCGATGGCCTCGAATATCTGCGCGCCGCAATACGACATATAGGTCGAGATGCCCATCTTCGACATCACCTTCATCAAGCCCTTGCCGATGGCCTTGGTGTAGTTGTACATGGCGGTGTCGCCCGACAGCTCGCCGGGCATGCCGTGCGCCAGCTCGATCAGCGTTTCCATCGCCAGATAGGGGTGGACCGCTTCGGCGCCATAGCCGGCCAGCAGCGCGAAGTGGTGGGTTTCGCGCGCGGAACCGGTTTCCACGACGAGCCCGGTGGAAGCCCGCAAGCCTTTGCTGACTAGATGCTGATGGACGGTCGATGTCGCCAGTAGCGCGGGGATGGCGACGCGATCGGAACAAACCGAACGATCCGACACGATCAGGATGTTGTGGCCGGA
>NZ_JANXMI010000183.1 GCF_025354735.1 Rugamonas sp. | reverse complement strand
CGGCCGCGGCCAGCTTGCGCGGCGCCAGCGCGGGCGCCGCCTTCGGCGCCACGGCGCGCGGCGCCGGAACCGGCACCGGGCTGCGCGGCGGCGCCGGCTGGTCGATCAATTTGAAGATGCTGACCGACTGCGTCAGCATGCCCGCCTCGTCGAGCATGGACTGCGCCGCCGCCGCCGCCTGTTCGACCAGGGCCGCGTTTTGCTGCGTCATCTCATCCATCTGCGCGATGGCCTCGTTGACCTGCTCGATGCCCAGGCTCTGCTCCTGGCTGGCCGAGGTGATTTCGGCCATGATGTCGGCCACCTGCTTGACCGAGGTGACGATCAAGTCCATGGTCTGTCCGGCCTCGTCGACCAGGGCGCTGCCGCCGTCGACCTTGTCCACCGAGTCGCCGATCAAGCCCTTGATTTCCTTGGCCGCCGTGGCCGAGCGCTGCGCCAGGTTGCGCACCTCCGAGGCCACCACCGCGAAGCCGCGCCCCTGTTCGCCGGCGCGCGCCGCCTCCACCGCCGCGTTCAGCGCCAGGATATTGGTCTGGAAGGCGATGCCGTCGATGACGCCGATGATGTCGACGATCTTGCGCGACGATGCCTTGATCGAGGCCATGGTGTCGACCACCTGCGCCACCACCGCGCCGCCGCGCACCGCCACCGACGACGCCGAAATCACCAGCTGGTTGGCCTGGCGCGCGTTGTCGGCGTTTTGCTTGACGGTCGACGTCAGCTGCTCCATCGACGAGGCGGTTTGTTCCAGCGAACTGGCTTGCGATTCGGTGCGGCCCGACAGGTCCAGGTTGCCGGCCGCGATCTGGCCGGACGCGGTGGCGATGGTGCCGGTGCTGTGGCGCACCGCGCCGACGGTGCGCGACAGGCTGGCGTTCATGTGCTTGAGCGCCAGCAGCAGCTCGCCCGTTTCATCGTTCGACTCGACGGCGATGTCGGTCGTCAGGTCGCCGTCGGCCACCGACTTGGCGATGGCGACGGCATGCGTCAGCGGCGCCGTGATCGACTGCGTGATGGTGTAGGCCAGGGCCGCCGACAGCAGCAGCGCGGCCACGCCCATGGCGATCATCATGGTGCGCGAAAAGTCGATGTCGGCGGTGGCGTGCCGGCCGCCTTCCTCGATCGCGTCGCGGTGCATGGTCACCATGGCGGTGGTCAGGTCGAGCAGGGCGTCGAGCGCGGGAAAGGTCTCGCTGTTCATCAGCGCGGCGGCGCCGTCCTTGTCGTCGCCCTCGACCAGGTCGGCCACTTTCAGGAACGACGTCGTGTAGACGGCGCGCGCGGCCTGCAGCCTGGCCAGCAGCGCTTTTTCGTCGGCCGTTTCATTGAGCCGGCCCAGCGTGGCCAGCGCGGCGTCGATGGCCTTCTTGTCCTGGTCGATGCGCTCGTAGCTCTTGGCCCGCAAGGCCTTGTCGGTGACGATGAACAGCGCCAGCGTGCGGCGCGCGTCCTCGCGGGCGGCGGCGTCGATGGTGACGGCGGCGGCGGTGCTCGGCAGGTCGGTCTGGACCACGGCGCGGTTGGCCGCGCCGATCGAGGCGAAGCGGCCGATGGCGGTGGCGATCATGATGAGCATCAGCAGCAGCACCAGGCCGAAGCCGGCGCGCAAGCGGGTCTTGATTTTGAATTGACTCAGGTTCATGGCGATTCCATTGGTGCGGGGTGGTGTGGTGCGGTGTGGCGGGGGACGGGCGCGGCGGCGCAGGCGCCGCACGCGCGGCTCAGCTGGCGATGGTTTCCATCAGCCCCATTTCGGCGCTCGACATCATGCGGTCGATGTCGACCAGGATCAGCATGCGCTCGTCGATGGTGCCCAGGCCGATCAGGAAGTCGGTGTTGACGGCGCTGCCCATCTCCGGCGCCGGCTTGACCTGCTCGGGCGTGAGCGTGGTCACGTCCGACACCGAGTCGACCACCATGCCGACGATGCGCCCGCCGATGTTGAGGATGATGACCACCGTGAACTGGTCGTACACCGGCGTGCCCAGGTTGAACTTGATGCGCATGTCCACCACCGGGATGATGATGCCGCGCAGGTTGATGACGCCCTTGATGAATTCGGGCGCGTTGGCGATGCGGGTGACCGCCTCGTAGCCGCGGATTTCCTGCACCTTGAGGATGTCGATGCCGTATTCCTCGGAGCCGAGCGTGAAGGCCAGGTATTCGTGGCCGGCGATTTCCTTGCCGGAGGCGTGTTCGCTGCCGCCGTTGCTCGCATTCGCTTGCATGGTGTGGTCCTTTTTAAAAGAGGGCGCCGCCCGAGGGGCGCATGCCGGCGGTGGTGGCCGGGCACGGTCGGGCTAGAGTATCAGAGTCTGGCGCGGATTACGAGCGCGGGCGGGGCGCTTGCCGCAAATTGTCACAGGCGCCGGCGCCGCCTGTGACCGCGGCGCCGACAGTCGCGTCAAAGGGGTTGTCACGTCCGGCTAATCTGATTATGCTAGGTCCGTGATCGTCGCCCAGGTCCCTGCAGGTCCCTGCCTAAACGCCGCCCACGTTGTGCCCTTCAGGAGAATGTATGACCGATTCCAATGCCGCTGACGAGAACTGGTTGATCGACGAAGACGAGGAGGAGCCGGCCCCCGGCGGCCTGAAATCGCCCGACCAGCGCTTGTGGCGCGTGCTCATCGTCGACGACGACGTCGACGTCCACGCCGTCACCCGGCTGGCGCTGCGCAACGTCAGCTTCAAGGGCCGCGAGCTGGAGCTGTTTTCGGCCCACAGCGGGCGCGAAGCCTACGACATCCTGCGCGACACGCCCGACATCGCGCTGGTGCTGCTGGACGTGGTCATGGAAACCGACGACGCCGGCCTGATCCTGGCGCGCCGCATCCGCGAGGAGTTGCACAACGCCATAGTGCGCGTGGTGCTGCGCACCGGCCAGCCGGGCCAGGCGCCGGAGCAGCGCGTCATCATCGAATACGACATCAACGACTACAAGGCCAAGACCGAGCTGACCACGCAAAAGCTGTTCACCACGGTGATCTCGGCGCTGCGCGCCTACGAGAGTTTGAACATGCTCGAGCGCAGCCGCATCGGCCTCGGCAAGATCCTCGCCGGCGCCACCAATCTGTACCAGATCCACTCGCTGCGCGAATTCGCGTCCGGCGTGCTCAACCAGGTCAGCGCCATCCTCGACGTCGGCGCCGACGGCGTGCTGTGCCTGATGCAGGGCGACACCGGCGTGACCACCGTGGTGGCCGCCACGGGCGGCTATTCGACGCTCAACGAGGCCGAGCTGATGCCGGTCGGCCACCCGCTGTGGCCGACCATCGCCAAGGCCTTCGCCGAAAAGAAAAGCCAGTTCGAGCATCCGGCCAACGTGCTGTTCATCCACACCCAGGAAAACCGCGAGGTGGCCATTTCGGTGACGCCGCCGTGGCCGCTGGCCCAGATCCAGCGCGACCTGCTGGAGGTGTTTTGCCAGCGCATCGCGGCCGCCTTCGACAATCTGTACATGTTCGGCCAGCTGCGCAAGGCGCAGGAGGCGACCGTGGTGGCGCTGGCCGACCTGGCCGAGTTCCGCGACAGCGGCACCGGCGGCCACGTGCGGCGGGTGCAGCAGCTGTCGTCGGCGCTGGCGGCGCGCATGAAGGGGCGCGGCGTCTATGACGACGAGCTGACGCCGCAGCTGCTCGACATGATAGGCCTGGCCTCGATTTTGCACGACGTCGGCAAGGTGTCCACGCCCGACCACATCCTGCTCAAGCCGGGGGCGCACACGCCGGAGGAGCGGGTGCAGATGCAGTCCCACGCCGCCGTCGGCCGCACGATACTGGAGCGGGCCGCCAACATGGTCGACGGCGTCAGCTACCTGACCTATGGCGCCGAAATCGCCGGCGGCCACCATGAGCACTACGACGGCGCCGGCTATCCCAACGGCCTGGTCGGCGCCGCGATCCCGGTCTCGGCCCGCATCGTCGCCGTGGTCGACGTGTTCGACTCGCTGCTGCACGAGCGGCCGTACAAGGAACCGTGGCCGCACACCGAAGTGATGAGCTATATCACGGAGCGCGGCGGCAAGCAGTTCGATCCCGAAGTGGTGGCGGCGCTGCTCGACCTGATCGAGCGCGATCCGAGCATCGGCCACACCCCGGCGTAAGTGCGGGGGGAGCGGGACGCGGGCTGGCGGCGCCAGGGCCGCGACATGGCAATCCGGGGTCAGACCCCGCCACAGTTCAGTGGCCGCAGTCGGCGCCGGCGCCGGCGGGGTCTGACCCCGAAGTTGGCGTCCGTGGCCAGCCCTCTGCCATTCCGCCGCTGCCGCCGTCCGCCTCCACCGTCCGCTCCACCCTGTCTCCCAATTCTCACACAAAGCCACCGAAAGTCATTCGCCGGCCGGCCCGCCGTAATATACTGCGGACACGGGCAGCCGGTCGCCGCGTCGTTTGCGGCCGTGCGGTCGTCATTGCGCCACATCCTTGCGCAGACCGATAGGCATCACAACTCACATGAATCAAATGAAGGGCCTCGCGGCGCTCATTATCGAGCCCCACCAGGGCATGCGCGCCAGCCTGCACAATATGCTCAATCTGTGCGGCCTGGGCCGCATCGACGACGCGCCCAATTCCAGCCAGGCGATCCGCCAGCTCACGCTCAAGCAGTACGACCTGATCCTGTGCGAGTACGACCTCGACGGCGGCCAGGACGGCCAGCAAATGCTGGAAGACCTGCGCCACCACCGCCTGATCCCGCCGTCGGCCATCTTCTTCATGGTCACCGGCGAAGGCCAGTTCGACAAGGTCGTCAGCGCGGCCGAGCTGGCGCCGGCCGACTACATCCTCAAGCCCTTCGCCGCCGACAGCATCCTCGAACGCATCGCCCGCGCGCTCGACAAGCGTGCCGCCATGCTGCCGCTGCACCAGCTGGTCGAGATGGGCAGCCAGCGCGAAGCCATCGCCGCCGCCGTCGCCGGCGCCGCCCGGCACCCGCGCTATGCGGTCGACTTCCAGCGCCTGCGCGCCGAGATGCACGTGGCGCTGGGCGAGCCGGAGCTGGCCGAGCCGATCTACCAGGAACTGTACGCCACCAAGAATATCGGCTGGGCCCGGCTGGGCCAGGCCAAGACCCTGTACCTGCGCGCGCGCTACGGCGAGGCCCAGGCCATGCTGGAGGAACTGCTGGGCCAGCAGCGCCGCTTCGTCGACGCCTACGACTGGCTGGCCAAGACCCACGTCGCGGCCGGCCAGCTGGCGCAGGCGCAGGCCGTGCTGGGCGACGCGGTCGGGCTGTCGCCGCACGCGGTGCGGCGGCTGCGGCGGCTCGGTGAGGTGGCGTTCGAGAACGGCGACGTCGAGTGCGCCGAGCGCGCGTTCAAGCAAGTCGTCAGCCGCGCGCGCTACTCCGAATTCCGCGACCCGGAAGACCACGCCCGGCTGGTGCAGACGCTGGTGCTGAAGGGCGATCCGGTGCAGGCGGCGGCCGTGATCCGCGACCTCGACAAGACCATGTCCGCGCACCGCAACGGCGCCGTCTGCTGCGCCATCGCGGCCGCCATGCTGCACGAGTACACCGGCAACGACGAGCGCCTCGGCGTGGCTCTCGACAACGCGCTGGCCGGCGCGGCGCAGGCGCAGGGCTTGTCCAACCACCTGAAGATCGAACTGGCGCGCGGCTGCCTGCTCAACGGCCGCGATGAGCAGGCCGCCGACGTGATGCGTTCCGTGATGCGCAACGCCGGCGACGGCGCGGCCATGGACAAGGCGGTGGCGATGTTGCAGCAGTCGGGCCACGGCGAGCTGGCGCAGCGGCTCGAGCGCGAGAGCCGGCAAGAGGTGGTCGAAATGGTGGCGGCCGGCGCGGCGCTGGCCAAGCAGGGCGACTTCCGCGGCGCGGTCGAGCTGATGCTGGACGCCGTCGGCAAGCTGCCGGACAATCCGCAAGTGGTCTTCAACGCCGCCGTCGCGGTGCTCAAGTGCCTGGAAAACACCGGTTGGGACGAACGCCTGGGCCAGCACGCGCTGGCGCTGATCGCCGGCGTGCGCCGCCTCGACGCCGCCTATCCCAAGCTGAACGCGCTATCGACGCTGCACCAGCAAATCCTCAAGAAATACCATATCCGCGCCGGCCGCCGCGCCGAGGCGCCCCGGGCGGCGGCGGTCTAGTGCCGCGAGCCGGGGCCGGATGCCAGAATTGACGTTGGCGGCGGGCGGGGCAAGACCGGGGATCGGACCACGGTTCCGCATGAATCTCTGGAAACCGCGGTCCGACCCGGTTTTCGCGCTGTTGGGTCGATGCCAGTTGACGCTACAATGGTCCATAATGAAAAGATCCGCCTAAATATGGAGCATCATGGAGCCGTTGCCGCCGTCCCCGCCATCCCCGCTGCCCGCTGAGCCGCGCCCGGTGCGCGGGCCGCTGCTGAAAAAACTGTGCGGCGACGAGGGCCTGTTCGCGCTCGGCGTGTCGGTGGCGCGCGTGGTGCAGCTGGCCGATTCCGAAGACCAGGGCACGCAAAGCCTGGCCTACTACGTGCTGGCGGACGTGGCGCTGACGCAGAAGATCCTGCGCCTGGCGAACACCCCGACTTACCGCACCGCCTCGTCGAGCGCGGTGACGACGATCTCGCGCGCGATCTCCCTGCTCGGCTTCGACAACGTCAAGACGACCGCGCTGGCCATGCTGCTGGTCGACACGCTATCGAACAGCAAGCACGCGCAGAGCGTGCGGGTGGAGCTGGAGGCGGCCCTGTGCGCCAGCCTGGTGGGCCGCGAACTGGCGCGCATGAGCGCCTACCAGGGCGCCGAGGAAGCGTCGATCGGCGCCCTGTTCAAGAATATCGGACCGCTGGTGATCGCCTCGCAGGAGCACGAGCGCTTCCGCGAAATCGCCACCCTGATGGCGACCGGCCAGCACACCCAGGCCCAGGCGTCGCAGATGATCTTGGGCAGCACCTACGACACGCTGTCGGCCGCCATCCTGCACGAGTGGAAAATCCCGGACGTCATCGTGCGCTCGCTCAGCGCGCTGGCGCCGGGACGGCAAAAGCCGGCGCTGAACCGCCAGGAGTGGATGCGGCAGGTGGTGTCGTTCAGCATCGACGCCGCGCGCATCATGGCGCGCAAGCTGCATCCCTTCGACAGCGTGGAAGGCCAGGCGCTGCAGCAGCGCTACGGCGTCGCGCTCAACCTCGACACCGACAAGATCGCGCAACTGTTCGACACCGTCAGCGGCGACATGGCGTGCCTGCTCGACAGCATGCACCTGGGGCCGCAGCAGGAGGTGGCCGAGGAGAGCGCCGAGGGCTTGCCCGATGTGCTGCTGCTGGCGACCATGGACGCCGGCATCGGCGAGCCCGACGGCGCCCACCCGAGCGGCAAGCCCTTCCACGCGCGCGACCTGTTGCTGGCCGGCGTGCAGGAAGTCACGCAGATGCGCGCGGCCGGCCGCAGCAAGGTCAACGAAGTGATCCAGACGGTGCTCGAAACGCTGTACCGCAGCATGGGCTTCCGCTTCGCCACCGTGTGCCTGAAGGATGTGCGCAGCGGCCAGTACCGGGCCCGCATCGCGTTCGGCGAAAAGCACGCGGTGCGGCAGGTGGGGTTCGCCTTTCCGCTGCTGCCGCAGAACGATTTGTTCCACCTGGCGATGGAGAACGACGCCGACCTGATGATCGCCGACGCCAGCGCGCCCAAGATCCGCGACTTGCTGCCGCGGTGGCACCGCGAACTGCTGCCCGATGCGCGCAGCTTCATCGTGCTGCCGCTGGTGGTGCAGGGCGTGCAGCTGGGCCTGTTCTACGCCGACCGCGTGCAGCCGGCGCCGGAAGGCGTGCCGCCGGACGAGACCTCGCTGATCCGCGCGCTCAAGGGCCAGGTGCTGGTGGCGTTGACGCCGGGCTAGCGCGGCGCTGGCGCGGCCCTGCCGCCTTCAACCCGCCTCCACCCGCAGCATCGCCTCGAAGGCGTGGGCCGGCATCGGCCGCGCGAACAGGTAGCCCTGCGCTTCTTCGCAGTGCTTGGCGCGCAGAAAGTCGCACTGGGCCTGGGTTTCGACGCCCTCGGCCACCACGCCCAGTCCCAGCGAGTGCGCCAGCGCGATGGTCGCCGCGACGATGACGGCGTCGTTCGGATCGGTCTCGATATCCTTGACGAAGCCGCGGTCGATCTTGATGCGGTCGAGCTCGAACAGTTTCAGGTAGCTGAGCGACGAGTAGCCGGTGCCGAAATCGTCGATCGCCACCTTGATGCCGCGCGTGCGCAGTTCGCGCAGCAGCACGCGGCTGCGCTTGGGGTCTTGCATCGCGGCCGATTCGGTGATTTCCAGCTCCAGCAGCGCGGCGTCGACGCCGGTGGCCGCCAGCAGGCGGTCGAGCAGCGGCAGCAGGCCGGCGCCGTGGCACTGGCGGGCCGATAAGTTGACGGCCAGCCGCAAATGGCCCAGGCCCTGTTCGCGCCAGCCGACCAGCAGCGAAAACGCCCGTTGCAGCACCCAGTCGCCCAGCGGCAGGATCAGCCCCGACTCTTCGGCGATGGGGATGAAGCGGTCCGGCGCCACCATGCCCAGCTCGGGATGGTGCCAGCGCAGCAGCGCTTCGGCGCCGATGACGCTGAGGTCGGACAGGCGGATCTGTGGTTGCAGGTAGAGCTCGAACTCGTGCTGCTCCAACGCCAGCCACAGCCGGTTTTCCAGCAGCAGCCGTTCGTGCGTGGCGGCGTTCATCGCGCCGGAAAAGAACTGGAAATTGCCGCGGCCCTGGCTCTTGGCGGCGTACATGGCGGTGTCGGCGTGGCGCAGCAGGGTGCTGCCGTCGTCGCCGTCGCCGGGGAACATGGCGACGCCGACGCTGGCGCCGCTGTGCACCGTCTGGCCCGGCAGGTGGTAGGGCGCGCCCAGCGCGTCGACGATGCGCACGGCGATGCCGCCGGCCTCGTCGGGCGTGATGGTGCCGGAGGTGACGACGATGAATTCGTCGCCGCCGAGGCGGGCGATGGTGTCGACTTCGCGCAGCAGCTCTTGCAGGCGCCCGGCCACCGCTTGCAGCAGCAGGTCGCCGGTCTGGTGGCCGTGCGAGTCGTTGATTTTCTTGAAGTGGTCGAGGTCGATGAACAGCACGGCCGCCGCGCCGCCGTTGCGGCGGGTCTGGGCCAGCAGCAGGTCGAGCCGCAGGTTCAGGGACAGGCGGTTGTCGAGGCCGGTCAGCGGGTCGTGGTGGGCCAGCTTGTGGATGCGCTCCTGGGCCCGCTGCTGTTCGGTCAGGTCGTGCAGGATGGCGACGAACAGGTGCTCGTCCGGCAAATCGACCTCGCTGACCGAGATCGCCAGCGGGAAGCGGCCGGGCCGGGCGCCGCCGTCGCCGTCGCCACCGCCGTCACCACCGCCGCCGTCATCGCCGCCATCGTCATCGCCGCCATCGTCATCGCCGCCGCCGTCATCGTTGCCACCGCCGTCGCCGTCTTGATGGCGGTCCTGGCCGCCGTCCGCGCCGCCGCGCCGACCATCGAGGTGGTGTTCGTGGCTGGCGCCGGCGGCGATGCCGCGCAGCAGGGCGGCGGCGCCGTCGTGCGCCGCCCGCGGCAGCAACCGCGACAGCGGCAAGCCCGTCATCGCCTCCGGCGCCAGGCCGAACAGGCGGCCGGCGGCGGCGTTGGCCGACAGCAGCGTGCCGTCGGTGGCGATGGTGAGGATGGCGTCGGCCGCCTTGTCGAGGATGGCTTGCAGCCGCGCTTCGCGTTCGCGCAGGCGCGCCGTGCTGTCCTTGACCTGGCCCTGGATGCGGGCCCGCTCGCCGCTGATGAGCATCATCAGCGCGCCGAGCAGCGCCGTCAGCAGCAGGCCGCCGCTGAACACGGTCCAGCTTTGCCAGCCGTGGTGTTGCAGCACATACAGCGGCGTGGGCGCCAGCGTCAGCTGGTAGATGCGGCCGCCGAAATGCAGCTGGCGGTGGAAGTCGCCGCCCGCCGCCGGCCGCCGCAGGCCGTCGCGCAGCACGGCGGTGGCGCCGCTGGCGTCGCTGTCTTCAAGCCGCACCAGGAAGTCGGGGAAGTCGATCTGCTTGAGCGCCTGGTCCAGATAGGCGTCGATGCTCAGCGCGATCAGCAGCGCGCCGGTGACGTCGCGCGCGTGCTCGCGGGCGCCGTAGGTCGCCTGCAGCAGCACGATGCCGCTGGCGCGGCTGTCGCGCAGCAGCCGCAGCGGCGGACTGGCCGTCGGCTGGCCCGATTGCAGCGCGTATTGCAGCGTGGCGCGGCGCGGCGCGTCGGACAGGTAGTCGAAGCTCTGGTAGGTGGGGCTGCGGGCCGGCTCGACGAAGGTGGAGACGAAGTACTGCGCCCGGCGCCCGGCGCGCCGCAGCGCCGTCACCGGCGTGGCCGCGCCGGGCGCCGCTTCGCGGATCTCGAAGCCGGGGGCGATGGTGAGCCGGCCCCACTGCTCGAACGCGGGCCGCTCGGCGTCCGACACCGGTTTCAGCCAGGCCAGCGACAGCAGCTCGGGGCGCTGGTCCAGATAGCCGCGCGCCAGGTTGCCGAAATCCTCGGCCGTGAGGCGGCCGCCGGCGTCGTTGAGCGCCTTCGACATGGCGTAGATGAAACGTTCGTGTTCGCTGAACTGGGCTTGCAGCACGTCGCCGGTCTGCTGCGCCTTGAGGCGGAAGGTTTGCAGCTGCTGCGACACTTCCCAGCGGTCGGCCTGCAGGTAGATCAGCACGAAGGCCGCCGTCGACAGCAGCAGCGGCACGCCGAGCAGGGTGCGGCGGCGCCACCACAGCGCGCGCGGCTGGCCGATGACGATCCACAGCAGCGGCGCCGCCAGCAGGATGCCGCTGGTGTCGCCCATCCACCAGGCCAGCCATTCGAGCGGCAGTTCGCGCCACGGCAGCACGCCGACCATGGCCATGCCGCCCAGCGAGGCGCTGCTGCTGATGAGGGCGATGGCCGGCGCCAGCAGCAGGAAGCGCACGACGTCGCGGCCGGAGCCGATGCTGGCGTCGATGTAGCGGCGGAACAGGGCGCTGCCGGCCGCTGCCTGCAGGGCGGCGCCGAGCGCGGAGGCCAGCGCGCCGAGCAGCGCGGCCGCGCCGATGGTGCCGGTGTTGAGCCAGGGATAGACCAGGTTGACGCTGAGCGAGCCGAGCGCGATGCCCGGCAGCATGCGGCGGCCGCCGGCCGTGCAGGCGGCCAGCGCCAGGCCGGCCGGGGCGAACAGCGGCGAGGCATAGCCGGGCGGCAGCGCCAGCAGCAGGCCGGCGCGTCCCAGCAGCGTGTAAGCGGCCCACAGCGCCAGGTTGAGCAGCCAGGTGCGGCGCGCCAGGCCCTGCCACAGCGGCTGCCAGCGGGACCATCCTTGCCAGGCGCTGCTGCGGCGATTCACGATGGGCGCTCCGGGTAAAGGAATAGGGGATGGTGCCAGCTGAGATTGTATAGGAAATATGACAACGCAATTTGCAACCTAAAAACAACACTTGCACTTTTGATCGAGGTGCAGTTACAATCTCGCCCCGAAGCGGACGGTTCTTCCCGCAGCGATAAAAGTCGCAGCGGGGCTTGACAGGTCCAGGTAGTTGCTTCATACTCTGCGGTTCCTCGCGGAGGGGTGGCCGAGTGGTTAAAGGCGACAGACTGTAAATCTGTTCTTTCGAGTACGCTGGTTCGAATCCAGCCCCCTCCACCAAGTTGCAGAGCAGCTGGTAATAGTAGTGAAGATGAATGCAACCTCGCGGGTGTAGCTCAATGGTAGAGCAGAAGCCTTCCAAGCTTACGACGAGGGTTCGATTCCCTTCACCCGCTCCAGTTGAGCTGCGATGCAAGGTGCAACGCATCAGCAGCGCAAAATCAGCCCTTTTAGCTCAGTGGTAGAGCACTCCCTTGGTAAGGGAGAGGCCACGTGTTCAATCCACGTAAAGGGCACCAGAATTCGCGGTACGCAGTATCGGCAGCAATATCAGCAGCAAATCAAAACAGTAATTCAGGCAGTCGGGCGCAAGTCCGGGCAATCTCAACAAAATCGTTAGGAGTCTAAAATGGCAAAAGGTAAATTCGAACGTACTAAGCCGCACGTCAACGTCGGCACCATTGGTCACGTCGACCACGGCAAGACCACCCTGACGGCTGCGATCGCAACTGTGCTGTCGAAGAAGTTCGGCGGCGAAGCCAAAGCATACGACCAGATCGATGCGGCACCGGAAGAAAAAGCGCGCGGCATCACCATCAACACCGCCCACGTCGAGTACGAAACCGCAGCGCGTCACTACGCTCACGTTGACTGCCCAGGCCACGCC
>NZ_JANXMI010000179.1 GCF_025354735.1 Rugamonas sp. | reverse complement strand
GCCCCCAGATCGCCCAGTTTGTTCCTTGCCTTGCCATTTCCCACGCGTCGCCGGATCGGCCGTTACAACCGCCGACATTGGGCAAGCGGCCTGCTCACCGCTTTACGCCGTCAAAATCGAGTTATTAGAGCTCACCTTAAGCCCCCGATCTAGCTCAAAGGATAAATTTAGTGCAATTTTATTAAATGCTGCCGGAACTGTAAGTACCCGCGACAGTGCCGGTGCTAACACAATCTTTAGTCGGTTAAATACTAGATTGAGCGTGTTAGCACCGCACTGTAGAAAGTCAAGAATGCCCTACAGTCGTTACAACGACGTCACAAAATATGTTGCTGGTTGGGTATGTTTTATCTCGGGATTTATCGTGTTAAAGCGGCCATAGCTCAATATTCGTCCGGCAGAAGTAGAGTCGTTGACGAACGGTCGGCTTCGGTGATGACCCAGATTTTCACCGACGCGCCAATCTTGTAGCTGGAGAATATTCGCAGGTCGGAACGTATTGCCAGCAGATTTTGCTGTTGATCCTCCACGCCCAAATCGCCCCAGTCACCAGTTATGTGTCGATGGATTAAGTCTAGTGGAGCGATGCCCAGTTGAGACATGGCGCTCATCGCTCCGGGTGTCGCGACAACCTGGCCGAGTGTGAACAGCGGTTTGCGTGTCTTTGAATTGTCAGCCATGATCTTCCGTCGCTTTGATCGAGTGGCCTGCGCCGATGAGGTTGCCGAGCCATGTATGCAGGTAGTCGTTCAGCACACGCTTCGCCAGAATGTCGATATGGCTCCTGTCCGGAGAATAGACTGAGTTGGACATGTACGTATCGCGGTAGGTGAGAGCTTCGGCCATGCTACGGTCTAGATAGACGGCGACGGTCATTTCGGGATTGATGACCACGCCGCCCGATTCGGCACAGCTATGGCCCAACATGATGATCAGCTTAGCCGCACCGCGAGAAACGACATCGAAGTGCAGCGGCAGCATTCCGTCCACTTCGGATATACCCACGTCGTCGATGGTGAGCAAGTCCGGTATCACGTCGAGCAGCCGGTGGAAAATCTGGGCGTGAATGCTCTCGCAGTTGTAGCCGCCGATCATGCCAAGCCCAAAGTCTTGATGTTGTCCTCATATTCGAAGAGGTGGACGTACCACGACAGAAAGAACGCTTTGTACATGGCCTCGTATTCAGTGGAGTTCATCGGAGTGCTTCGGGACAAATAACTCCACGCAGCGATGTACGCGTCCTGATAGGTAAGCGGCATTCGGCTGCGGCTGCCGTTGTAGATCGCGAGTGTCAATTCTGCTGGCCGCCTGCCACTGTTATTGGCTGGTGCATCACTCAGCTCGAACGTCAATGATCCGCACTTATGGCGCTCGATTTCTACCAGCAACGGTGGCATCGGACTGGCCTCCGCTTCGCGACGATCTTCAAGCGCCTTGATCATTGGGATCAGGACAAGCAGTTGCTGATAGAGAGGTGTACTGTCCCGTTGGACCGGGTTAATGGTTTTCATCGGTGATCTCCGCATTGGGCAGTTCGTCGGCAGCGCGTTTAAGTCGCGCCGCAACTCATGAACATGGTCGGTCAGAGTTCGATGATTTGGTGGACGATGGCTTGCACGGTTGGATCGCCTTTCTTCAGCAGACCGGCGAAGCGTGCGACGATCAGGCGGTTCTTCCGCGTTTCGATCTTATTGATTTCGCGGATGGCGGCATGATCGAGCGGCTTGCCTGGCTTCATGTTCTCGATGGTGCTCTTGACCAGTTCAGTGCGCTCGGCATCCAGTTGCAGGATCGAGGCTTTCAGCTTTTCGGCCGGGGTGACGGTCGGCGCTTCAGATGCGGCAGGCGAAGATGCTTCGCCAGTGGACGGCTTTTTGTCGAGGGTGATCGTAGGCTTCTTTTCGGTAGCGGCATTCATCTGAAATCTCCTGTTGAGTTTGTCAAATCGACAAGAGAATCTTATCCAGCCCTCGCAAAATCGTACACTGATTTATTGCTTTATTTCAACTATTTGCGGATTGGGCAGAAACCCATGCGGCTTGCAGGCCATCGCGGTGCTAACACAATCTCAATTCAGTTAAATACCAGAGAGCTTGTGTTAGCACCGAGGTGGAAACAGATGTTGGATCAGGCTGCTACACAGCCGAACAAGGTCTAGCGTTCCGATTGGGTTTAGGTTGTATTCGCCGTGGGCAGACGAGTTCCGCAGTGAGGGAAGGAACACGATAGTTTTCTGTCAAAGCCGTCGAGCCAGGCCTTCTCAAATGCATATTCGAGCAGTTTCGTCAGGCTGGGTAGAGACTTGTGTTTGCTTGGTGGCCTCATCGTGTCGTTCTTCCATCTGGTCATGAGTGCAAACTCCACTGCGATCAGAGCTTGAGTCAGAGCGACGGTCAGAAGCGAGAACTGAAGTTGGGAATAGACCAGCAGATGCTGTGCTTGCTGAAACTGAACCAGTACGTATTCTGGAACGTCGTCGTTCAGCGTCATTCGCTCAACGATCTCATAGAGCCTCGGCAGACCTAAGCTAAAAGTGGCCCACCGGCCGTCAGGCTCTGTAAGCGTACTGAGCGATTTTAGTGGCTCCATTCGGCAGCCCTTAAGTGCGTTGGTAATGCAGCAACTTTAACACGCTGGCGCGATAGGAAGCACCTGAACTGGTCGCAGGGTGTGTCAAATTGACCAGGGGACTATCATCATCTGCACGTATTCGAGTTCGATCGCGTCCGGCTTGGACAGGCGCATCGCGCCCTGCACCCACGAGGTGCCGAGGTGGAGAAAGCGCACGCCCTGGAATTCGGTGATCGTGGCGGGCGGGTGGCCGGGCTGGTCGTAGCGGGCGGCGGAAACGAGGTCGGAAGTCGGGTTCATGCGCCAGTGTAGCAGCGGCCGATAAAAAAAGACGCCGCGGCGTCTTGGGGTGAAAGGGAAGGGTGGAGCATCAGCTCCGCCCTTTGCGCCGGACCAGTGCCAGCAGGCCGAGGCCGCCCAGCAGCATGCCGTAGGTGGCAGGCTCCGGCACCGGCTTGACCGTCAGGTTGATGTTGCCCGCATAACTGCCGCCGTAGGAGGTGCCGGTGACCGTCAGCGTCAGGAGGCCGCCCGTCGAGAGGGCGGTGACGGGCAGGTAGTAGCCCTGGCTGAAGCCGGCCGGGCTGGCGAAGCTGAATTGATACAGCGGGGTGGCGTTCAGCGTGGCCGAGGTGAACATGATGGACAGGGGATCGGATGGCAGGCCGCTGGTGGACAGATTGCTGAATTCAAGCTGCACCGTGGAACCGGCCGTGGCGGGTTTGCTGAAGGTGAACACGTCCGTGAAGCCGCCGAGCAGGGGGGTGTCGCTGATGCTGCCGGTCCAGGTATTGCCGGTGGTGTTGGTCAACGTGACGGGGGTGGCGGCATGGGCGCCCAGCGTGGTCGCCAGTGCCGCCGCAACCATCAAGGGTTTTAATTTCATCTTTCTCTCCAGTGGTCAAAAAATGTCCGAGCCTCCCACAAAGCCGGGAGGGCCGGAATTGACTGTAAGGTAGGAAAGTTTTTCAGTCCAATGGACATTTTAAATTCAAATATCACAATAATAGTGATGAACTACTCCCCGGCCGGCGCACCCGTGGGCGGGGCCGCGCGCACGGCGGCGGCGGCGCCGGCTTCGTTGCCGATCTGCGACAGCGGCAGGATCAGCGTCACCGCCAGGCCGCCGCCGTCGCGGTTGGCCAGCGTGATGCGGCCGCCGTGGGCTTCGGCGATTTCGCGCGCCAGCGCCAGGCCCAGGCCGGTGCCGCTGCGCTTGGTCGAGTAAAACGGCACCAGCGCGTTGGCCAGCACGGTGTCGCTCATGCCGGGGCCGCGGTCGAGCACTTCGATCCGCACCACGCCCTGCACGCGGCGCACGGCCAGCTCGACGCCGGCGGCCGGCGAGCCCGATTCGTGGGCGTTCTTGAGCAGGTTGAGCAGCGCCTGTTCCAGCTGCGGCGCGTCGAAGGCGGCCGGCTCGGCGGGCGGCTCGGCGGCCAGCCCGAACGCGACCTGGTCGGCCAGCCGCGCCAGCAGGGGCAGCCACTGTTGCGCGGCCAGGCGCGGCGTCGGCAGCTTGGCGAAGCTGGCGTAGCCGAGGATGAAGGTTTCCAGGTGGCGGCTGCGGTCCTCGATGGTGGCGAGGATCTGCGGCAGCCGCTCGGTCTGGCCGCACCGCACCAGCTCGGCGCCCGAGTGGGCCAGCGACGTCAGCGGCGCCAGCGAGTTGTTCAATTCGTGGCTGATGACGCGTATGACTTTCTTCCACGTCTGCACTTCCTGGCGCCGCAACTCCAGGGTCAGCTGGCGCAGCAGCAGCAATTCGTGGCGGCGGCCGTTCAGGTTGAACTGGCGCCGCGCCAGGTGGAACACTTCCTCGTCCTCGCCTACGCCGCTGGAAAACAGGCCGTCGCCGCCGCGCGCCAGCGCCTCGCGCAGGGCCGGCGTGGCCTGCGCCAGCAGGGCGTCGAAGCGGTGGCCTTCGAGGCGGCGGCCTTCGCCCAGCAGCTGGCGCGCCGCGATATTGGCGTAGGCCACCGGGCCGCCTTCGCGCACCAGCAGCATCGCCACCGGCGTGTTCTGCACCATGGTGTCGAGCAGCAGCTCGCGCTGCACCAGGTCCAGGCGCTGTTCGCGCAGCACGGCGCCGAGGGCGTTGTGGGCCGCCACCAGGTCGCTCAGCTCATCGTTCTGCGGCCAGTGCAGGCTGAAGGAAAAATCGCCGTCCTGGTAACTGGTGACGGTGCCCGTCAGCGCGCGGAACAGCGACAACATGTGTTCGAGCTGGGCGCGGATGGTGATGATGGACAGCGGCAGCACGCACAGCAGGCAGATCGCCAGCACCAGGCCGGGCTGGCCGGGCAGCAGCCGGGTCAGCGCCAGCGCGATCAGGATGCCGACCGTCAGCAGCGTGCCGATCAGGGCCGACCAGCGCGTCAGCAGCGAAAGGCGCAAGCCTTTCGGGCGCGGGCCGGAGGGCGGCGCAGGCGGCACCGGCGGCACCGGCCCGGCGGCGCGGGCGCGGCGCGCGGACGGCGCGTCATCGTCACGCGCCGCTGCCGCTGCCGCTGCGGCGGTGTCGGCGTCGTCCATCACGGACGGGCGATGCCGAGCCGCTCCATGCGCCGGTACAGCGCCTGGCGCGACAGGCCCAGCTCGGCGGCGGCCTGCGCGACGACGCCGTGGGCGCGGCTCAGGGCCTGGGCGATGGCGTCGCGGTCCGGCTCGCGCTCGGGCTCGGCCGCGGTGGCGACGGCGGCCGCCGTCAGCGGCACGGGCAGGTCGAGGTCGGCGGCCTGGATGATGGCGCCGGCGGCCAGCAGGCAGGCCCGCGCCATCACGTTTTTCAGCTCGCGCACATTGCCCGGCCACGGGTGCGCCAGCAGCGTCGCCTGGGCCTGGGCGTGCAGCGTCTTGCTGCCGGTCAGGCCGAGGAAGTGGCGCGCCAGCGGCAGGATGTCGGCCGGGCGCGCGGCCAGCGGCGGCAGGCGCAGCTCGATCACGTTGAGCCGGTAGTACAAGTCTTCGCGGAAGCTGCCGGCCTTGATCATCGCCGGCAGGTCGGCGTTGGTGGCCGAGATCACGCGCACCTTGACCTGCCGCTCGCGGTTCGAGCCCAGGCGCTCGAAGCGGCCCGTTTCCAGCACCCGCAGCAGCTTCATTTGCCCAGCCAGCGGCAGGTTGCCGATTTCGTCGAGGAACAGGGTGCCGCCGTCGGCCGCCTCGAACTTGCCCTCGCGCGCCTTGGACGCGCCGGTGTAGGCGCCGGCGTCGGCGCCGAACAGTTCGGCCTCTATCAGTTCGGCCGGCAGCGCGCCGCAATTGAGCACGACGAAGGGGCCGTCGCGCACCGCCGAATTGGCCTGGATGATGGCGGCGATGCCTTCCTTGCCGCTGCCGTTGGGACCGGAAATGAGCACCGGTACGTCGGCCCTCGCCACCTGGCAGGCGAGGTGGATGACGCGTTCGGTGGCCGGGTCGCGCCACACCATGCCGCGCAAGTCGTAGCCGCGTTCGAGCTCGCGGCGCTGCTGCAGTTCCAGCAGCGCGTGCTGCTGCAGGGCGCGGCGCGCCCGTCCCAGCTCGATCAGGTTGTGCACCGTCGCCATCAGGCGGTTGTCGTCCCAGGGCTTGGCCAGATAGTCGGCGGCGCCGGAACGCACCAGTTCGACGGCCGCGTCGAGGTGGGTCCACGCCGTCAGCAAAATCACCGGCAGCTCGGGATGGCGCGCGCGGATCGCGCGGAACAGCGCCGTGCCTTCCTCGCCGGGCGTGGTGTCGGCGCTGAAGTTCATGTCCTGGATCACCAGGTCGATCTGGCCGGCGCGCTGCTCCAGCACGGCCAGGCCCTGCTGCGGCGTAGCGGCGCGCAGCGCGACGATGTCGTGCAGCGAGAACAGCACGTCGAGCGCGATGGCGATGGCGGAATTGTCGTCGATGATGAGTACTGTAGGCATGGGCTTAGCATAACATTGTCGGCTTGCTTGGTGGGCGCGGCGGTGGGCATCGGCTGGCGCGGGCACGTGCCATCGGGGTCAGACCCCGCCGCCGAGGCGCGGACTGCGGCCACCGACCTTGAGCGGGGTCTGACCCCCGCTCTTGCCTCCGGCGTGCGCGCTGGCTCAGGTGCTGCGCGTGGCCAGCGCCGGCGAGGTGCTGGCGGCGCGCCACGCCGGGCCGTACACGGCGGCCACGCCGAGCAGCCAGAACACGATGGCGCCGCCGCCCAGGTAGGCCAGCGGCAGGCGCGCCATTTCCAGGCTGCTCACCAGCAGCTGGTTCAGCGCCAGCGACAGCAGCACGCCGGCCGCCACGCCGATACTGGTAATCATGATGTTCTCGGTGATGAAGTAGCGCAGGATGTCGATGCGCCGCGCGCCCAGCGCCCGCCGCACGCCGATCTGCTTGCGCCGCTGCGTGACCCACAGGCTCGCCATACCGACGATGCCGCTGGCGGTGATGAGCAGCAGCAGCACGCTGACGGCGATCAGCATCCACGCCAGCGCGTGGTCGGCGCGGTAGCGCTTGGCGCGGTCGTCGTCCATGCTGACGGCGCCGATCACCAGCGGCTCGGCCGACGCCGCCCGCAGCGCCGCCTCGGCCTCCTTCATCACGCGGTCGCGCTGGCCCGCTTCGGCCCGCACCGCGTAGAGCGCGTCCGGGTCGCTGCCGGTCAGGCGTGCCGGCACGATCATCGAATAGCCGCCGTAGGCGTCGATCTGCGCGCCCGGCGTTTGCAGCGCGTCGACCACGCCGACCACGCGCGCCTGCTTGACCCGTTCGGCGCTGCCGGTGTAGAGGATTTTGCCGAGCGCGCTGGCGCTGCCCGGCCACAGCTTGGCCGCCAGCGTGCGCGTCACGATCACGGTGGCCGGATAGGCTTCGCTGGTGTCGAGGTCGATGTCGAGGATGTCGTCGGCATTGAAGTCGCGGCCCTCGACCAGGCGCAGGCCCCAGGTCTTGACGATCGATTCCGGCGCCACGTACATGGCGGCGTAGATGTCGGAGGCGGTCGAGTCGCGCGTGGCGGCCACCCCGGTGGTGCTGCCGGAGCGCGACAGCGGCGTCTGGTTGACGTTGGCCACCGAGACCACCCCGGCCACGCCGCGCAGCGTGGCGCTCTGGCGCTTCTGGGTCGCTTGCTGTTCGCCGGCGTCGCCCAGGCGCAGCCGCTTGACGTTCACGTAGAACACGTCGGGCTCGTCGGCGACGCCGCTGGCGCGGGCCGCCATGGCCTGGCGGCCCTGGACGATGTGGAGCGCGTTGCTGAGGATGGCCATGCTGAGCGCCACCTGCACCACGATCAGGATGGCGCCGGTTTTATTGCGCAGCAGCGCGGACAGGATGGGACGGATTTCCATGATGGTTCCAGTGTGAGGAGGAGGGCGGGGTCATTGCGATTTCAGCTGCAGCGCCGGCGTCACCTGGCAGGCGCGCCACGTCGGCAGCAGGCCGGCCAGCACCGCCGCCAGCACCGACAGCGCGAACGTCAGCGCCAGCATGCTCAGGTCCATGTGGGCGACCACGTGCAGCGTCGCCGACTGCATGCCGATCAGGGCCAGCGCGCCGTAGGCCATCACCAGGCCGAACAGGCCGCCGGCCAGGCCGACGACGGTGGTCTCGATCAGGAACTGGCGGAAGATTTCGCGGCGCGACGCGCCCAGCGCGCGGCGTATGCCCACTTCGGCGGCGCGCACCGAGAATTTGGCCAGCAGCAGGCCGACCGTGTTGACCAGGCAAAGCAGCAGGAAGCCGAACGCCAGCCACGCCTGCAGGCGGCTGTCGTTGCCCACCACTTTCAGAAAGTCCAGCCACTGCGTCACCGTGTACAGGTGGTTGGCGGCGTGGCGTTTCAAGCGCCCCAGCTTGCGCTGGTCGTCGGCGTAATTGTCGACGTAGTTTTGCAGCTCGCCGCGGTCGGCGTCCGAACGCATCTCTATCCACGACTGCACCCACGTGCATTCGGAATCGAGGATGGCCTGGTAGCCCGGCGCCACCGACGTCACGCAGCTCATGCCGCCGTCATGGCTGGTCTGGTGGCGGATCGCGCTGGCGAAGGGAATATAGAATTCATCTTCCGCGCCGAAGGGGCCGCCGGAACTGAGCACGTGGTGCACGCGCGGCACCACCCGCCAGGTATCGAGCACGCCGGTGATCTGGTACTGGAAGCCGAACAGCGACATGCGGCGGCCCACCGGATTGGCGCCGCCGTACAGTTTTTCGGCCAGCGCGCGGCTCAGCACGACCATGTCGGCGCCGCTGCGGTCGGCGTCCGCGTTCCAGCCCTGGCCGTACAGGAAGGGCGTGTCGAACATGGCGAAGAAGTCGCCGCTGGGCGCCAGGCCGTGGGCGGTGAAGACGCCGATTTCCTTTTTGTCCGGCTGGACCGGGCCGCCCACGCCGTACAGCGCCACGCGCCGCTGGCCCACTTTGCTGTTGAGGAAATTGACGGCGTCGCGGTAGCTGAGCTGGCGGTCGTTCGGCTTGTCGCCCACCTTGTAGCCTTCGAGCGGGCCGTTGTCGACCAGGATGGAGAACAGGCGCTCGCTCTTGTCGGGCATGGGATTGCCGGAGATGACGTGCAGGATGGTCAACGTCGACACGCTGGCGGCGACGCCGACGGCCAGCGTCAGCACCATCAGCACCGTCAGCGCCGGGTTGCGCCGCAGGCTGCGCAGGCCAAGCAGAAAATAATAGTGGAACATGCGGCGCTCCTTATGCCGTACGGGCGTTGACGTGGGCATGGTCGCCGGCGTCAAACAGCGTCGGCGCCTTGCGCACCAGGTCCGACACCTGGCCGTCGATGATGTGGACGTTGCGCTGCGCGCGCACGGCCAGTTCGGGATCGTGGGTCACCATCAATATCGTCGTGCCCTGGGCGTTGATTTCCTCGAGCAGTTCCATGACGCCGCGCGCCATCTGCGTATCGAGGTTGCCGGTCGGTTCATCGGCCAGCAGCAGCTTGGGCGAGCCGGCCAGCGCGCGCGCGATCGCCACGCGCTGCTGCTGGCCGCCGGACAGCTCGGCCGGATAGTGCTTCATGCGCGAGGCCAGGCCGACCTTGGCCAGCGCGTCCTCGATGCGCTCCTTGCGCTCGGCGCGGTTGAAGCCGCGATAGCGCAGCGGCACGTCGACGTTGTCGAACAGCGACAGGTCGGGGATCAGGTTGAAACCCTGGAAGATGAAGCCGAGTTTTTCATTGCGCAGGCGCGAGCGGGCGTTGTCGTTCATGCCCTGCACGTTGACGCCGTCGAGGATGTATTGGCCGCCGCTGAATTCCTCGAGCAGGCCGGCGATGTTGAGGAAGCTGGTCTTGCCGGAGCCGGACGGCCCGGTGACGGTGACGAATTCGCCCTGTTCGACGTTGATCTCGAAGCCGCGCAGCGCGTGGGTTTCGATCATGTGGGTGCGATAGACTTTGCTCAGGTTATGCATGCGCAGCATGGCGGGCCTCTTCGATGGGTGTGCGTGGATGTGCGGTGGAATGGCGGATTATTGGTTGATGGCGACGCGGGCCGCGTTCTCGAACGTTTCGGTGCCGGCGATGACGATCTGGTCGCCGACCTTCAGGCCGGCGGCGATTTCGACCGACGACACGCTGCTCGCGCCCAGCGTGACCGGAGTGCGCACGGCGATCCCGTCGCGCACCACGTAGGCGTAACGGCCGCCCTCCGATTCGACGAAGGGGCCGCGCTGCACCAGCAGCACATTGGCTTTTTCGTCGATCAGCAAACGCGCCGTGACGCGCTGGTTCTGGCGCAGGCCGGCCGGCTGGGCGCCGTCGAAACGCACTCGCGCCAGCACCTGGTTCTTCACCACTTCCGGCGACAGCGCCGACAGCTTGCCGGTGGCGTGGACGTCGCCGGTGTTGATCTCGGCGCGCATGCCCAAGCCGATGTCGGCGACATAGGTTTCGGGTACTTCGAGCTCCACTTCCAGCTTCGACAGGTCGACCAGGGTCATGAGCGCCGTGTTGGCCGGCACCACGCTGCGGTTGGCCACCGACAGGGTGCCGATGAAACCGTCGACCGGCGCGCGCACGGTCAGCTCGTCGACGCGGCGCTGGGCGTTGGCCAGCGTCAGGCGCTGGCTGGTCAGCTGCTGGATTTTGGTTTTCAGTTCGAGGGCGACGTTGTCGCCTTCCAGCGTCGAGGCCAGGCCGGCGTGTTTGGCGCGGATCTCGGCGGAGCTCAATGCGTCCTTGGCTTTCTGGTAGTCGATCTTGGCGATCACGCCGTCGTTGGCCACGGCCTGGTAGCGTTCCAGCGTGCGCTGCGCCGACAGGCGGTCGATTTCGGCGGTGTCGGCGTCGCGCTGCGCCAGCAACTGCTGCTTGCGCGCGAGGATGCGCTGGCGCGCCACTTCCGCCTCCAGCTGCTCGTAGATGGATTGCTCTTTTTTCAGCGCGTCGGCCAGGTCGGGCGACTCCAGCACGGCCAGCACGTCGCCTTTCTTGACGGTGTCGCCGGCCTGCGCCTTGAGCGTGACGGTGGCCGGCGAGGCCGCGTACAGCGTCGGGCTGATGGCGGCGACGATGCGGCCGTTGACGGCGGCGTCGCGCACCAGCGTGCCGCGGCCGACGGTGGCGATGCGCAGGCGCGCCGCGCTGACCGAGTGTTCGCTGTTGCGCCAGCCGTGCACCAGCAGCGCGGCCACGGTCGCCAGCACGATGGCGGCGCCGGCCCACAGCAGGCGGCGTTTGCCGCGCTGGCCGGCGGGGGCGGTGAGGACGGCGTCTTGAGAGGAGGTGTCTCGTATCATGGCGGTAGGGGCGGTCGTGGCGTTGGATGGTGGATGTGCGTTTAATGCACGAATTGTGCCAATCATTAAGTTATTGATTCATATGATGCTTTTATCCGCGACGGTGTCCGTTTGTCCGTCCGTTGTCCACCCGGGCGTCCGGGCGGGCGGGACGCCGGGGCGCGGACAAGCGGCATGGGCTTGATATTTTCGACATCATGACTATCTGGCATCATCGCAACGTCCACCAAGGTGATATGAATCTGTCTTTACAATGGCCGCGGCCGATGGTGCGCGGCTGGTCGCTCATGTTGGCCTGGCTGAGGCCTGCGTCGGCGGCGCCTGCAGATTTCCCGTTCGCGGCCAGCGATGTCGCGCTATACCATCGCACGCTGGCCGGCGCCGTCATCGACACTGGCGCCGCCGCCGCCGCCGCCGCCGCCGATGACACGGCGGTGGACGACGCCACCTGGAGCGACCTGCTGCTCGACCAGTACAGCGACCGGCTGGCGCGGCAGACCAGCATCTTCGGCCAGCAGATGCTGCATCGGCGCCTGCGCACCGGCCGCGCCGGCGATGCCAGCGTGGAGCGGGTAGGCGCCCTGGCGCACGATGCGCCGCGCCTGGCGCTGCTCACGCGCGGCTGCGAAAGCCTGCGCCACGCGACGTCGGAAGTGAGCGCGCTGCTGTTCGGCGCCGCGCACGATGCCGCGCCGCGCTGGGCCGCGCATCTGCGCTGGCTGCCGCTGGCCTTTCTTCTCAGTCCCGTCGCCGTTCTGGCGCTGGGGTGGGGGCCGCTGTGGCTGGTCGTGGTGGCGCTGTGGGTGGCGCTGATGCTGGTGCAGATGCGCTGGTACGACAGCGTGCAGCAGTGGGAAAGCTCGCTGCAAGCCTTGCAGCAGATGCTGCGCGCCCATAGCCTGCTGGCGGCGCTCGACGATCCGTATGCGCAGGCCTTCCGCGCCGGGCGCGCCCGCGCCGGCAAAATCAATCGCGCCCTCGCGCGCTCGTCGCTGGAAAAGGTGGTGCCGGCCGCGCGCGAATATGCCGACTGGCTATGGCTGCAAAACGTGCGCCACTATTTCGCCAGCCGCGACGTGGTGCTGCTGCACCGCGACTTTTTGCGCGACAGCTATCGGCTGCTGGCGGAACTGGAGGCCGACCTCGCGCTGGCGCGGCATCTGGCGCAGACGCCGCGCCACTGCTGGGCCGACGTTGATGACGACATCGATGGCGGCCTCGCGCTGGAGGCCATGGTCCATCCGCTGCTGGCCGGGGCGGCGCCGCTGTCGTTCGCGCTGGCGGGGAAGGGCGCCTTTATCTCCGGGCAGAACGGCATCGGCAAGAGCACCTTGCTGCGCGGCGTGGGCCTGAACATGGTGGTCGCGCGCGCCTTCGGTTTCTGTTATGCCGACGCGGCGCGCATGGCCTTGATGCCGGTGTATTCGAGCATGCAGACCGAGGACTCGCTGGTCAGCGGCGAGAGCCTGTACATCGCCGAGCTGCGGCGCGCGCGCGAGTTGCTGGCACGGGCCGCCGGCGGCCGGCCGGCGCTGTTCATCATCGATGAAATTTTCAGGGGCACCAATCATCTGGAATCGATATCGGCGGCGGCGGCGGTGCTGCACAAGCTGGCGCAATCGGGACGCGTGATCGTCTCGTCGCACAATCTGGTGCTGGCGCCGCTGCTGGCCGGGAGCCTGACGCCGCTGTGCGTGAGCGCGCCCGGCGGCGATCAATCGCGTTTGCACATCGCGCCCGGCGTGCTGGCCGAGACCAACGGCATCGCGCTGCTGGCCGCGCGCGGCTTCGGCGCCGATATCGCGGACCAGGCGCGCCGCGTGCACGACTGGCTCAGCGACTACATGGCGCATCCCGGCGACTGCGATAAAGTCTGGGACCGTGAGTCGGGGGCGGCCCCAGCTTAGATGCGGTGGCCGAAGTCGCCGCGCATGGGCGGGCCACGTCGGCGCTATTTTTCCTGCTTCAGCGGCTTGCTCTTGTCGATCACTTCGCGGCAGTCGCCCTTGATGGTGGCGTTGTCGTAGTTGGTCCAGCCGTAGCTGTCGACGTAGCGCTTGTGCTGCTTGAACTTGGGATTGACGAAGCTCCATTCGGGCCGCTCGCCGGGGTAGTGGATGTCGCCCAGGTCGAGCAGGGTGTGGAAGACGTTTTCCGTCGCCAGCCGCGCCTTGCGGTGGCGCAGCAGCTGCTTGACCTTGTCCGGGTAGCGCTCGCGGTACTGGTCCGAGTACCAGACCAGGGCCGGCACGTGGAATTCGAATTGCGTGTTGTGGCCGTGGAAGGCGAGGTTGCAGGTGCCGTCGTACAGCGTCTGGCCGTGGTCGGCCACGTACATCATCGACGTCAGCTGCCCGGTGTCGCGCAGCGTGTCGATCACGTGCGACAGAAACCAGTCGGTGTAGAGGATGGAGCTGTCGTAGCTGTTGTTGAGCCGCGGCTTGATTTCCCGGTCGGTGTAGACCGGCTTGTCGACCCCGAACAGCGACGGCTGCCAGCGGTCGAACGATTGCGGGTAGCGCTGGCTGTAGTTCCAGTGGCTGCCCAGCGTGTGCAGCACGATCAGCTTTTTCGGCGCCGGGTCGGCGATGGCGCGTTTCAGCGGGTCGAGTAATATCTGGTCGAAATTGGAGTTGTTGGTGAAGCCGCCCAGGTTCAGGAACTGCACCACGTCGGCCTCCTTGGCGAACACCGACACCGGCGTGTCGAACTGGCCGAAGGAGATCTGGTTCGACAGCCAGTAGGTCTTGAAGCCGGCCTCCTTGTAGGCGGTGAGGAAGGATTTTTCGGCGAAGCCGTCCTTCAGCGCCTGCGTGGCCGGCTTGCGCGAGACGATCACCGGCACCGACAGCCGGGTCGCCGACACGGACGTGATGACGTCGGGCAGCGTCACCAGATTGCTTTGCTTCGACAGCAGCGGGTTGGTGTCGCGTTCGTAGCCGTTGATGCTCCAGCGGTCGTAGCGGGCCGATTCGCCGATCACCATGATGACGATTTCGGGCGCGACGTTGTGCTCGGCCTGGCGGGCGCCGAAGCTGAAGTTGCGGTTGCGCTCGCCGAGTTCGGACAGGTGCTTGCGTTCCTTGTAGAAGTCGATGCCGCGCGCCATCAGGCCGAAGGGCCAGGTGCTGGCGAAGGTGTCGAAGTCGACCGGCGAGCGGGCCCAGTAGGCCAGCGGCGGCGCCGGCCACGGCAAGTCGCCGGCCGCCGCGATGGCGGCGTGTTCGGGGCTGCTGTCCTCGTCGGCGGCGTCTTCCTCGTCGTCGTCGGAGGCGCCGTCGCCGAAGCCGGAGGCGGCCACGCCGGCCTTGCTCATACTAATAGAGGGCGCCGCCGCCGGTGGCGAGGCGGCGGGCTTTTTCGCGACCGCGCTGCCCGAGCCGCTGGCCGAGGCCATCGGATGGGCGGCGGCGGCCTGGCGGGCGCCGGCGCTGTGCGCGGTGGCGGCCGGCTTGGCGCGGATGCCGAATTCATAGCCGTAGCCCCAGACGGCGGTCAGCAGCAGCAGGGCCGCCAGCGCGATCGGACGGCTGCGGCCGCGCCAGGCCAGCGTCGGACTGCGGCGCGCGGCCAGCAGGGCGACGCTCCACCACGCGATCACGGCCAGCATCACGCCGGCCATCAGCCATACTTTCCCGCCGAGGAATTCCATCGCTTCGCGCGGGCTGGTCTCGGCGATGATGCCGAGGTGGTGGGTGGAGATGCCCTGGCCGTAGAAGGTGAACAGATAGACTTCCGTCGGCAGCGCCAAAAAGGCGGGGATCAGCAGCCAGTGGAACCAGGCCGGACGCTGGAACAGGGACCAGGCCAGCGCCCAGGACAGGGCCTCGACCAGCACCACCTGCCACGGATGGGCGATGGGTTTACCCAGCAGCGCCGGCACGAAGGGCACGGCCGACAGGAGCAGATACGTCAGGAGCAAAAACAGCGGGGCGGGGCGCAGCAGGGATCGCATAGAAACCGTGGTGTGAAAAATGTTCGCTATTATCAGTCGTTCCCGCGTCGCGGGCCAGCTTTTGCGTGCTAAGCTCTTGATCCGCCGTCATTTATTGTCCGCGCCCGGGGTCGCCGCGGCGCCGAAAGTGGTTGACCGCCGCCGCAACCCCGTCTATACTCGCGAGTTCTCAATTTAATCTGCACAACGTTTACGTGCTTGGTGGCCGCTCCCCGCGAGTGGCTGTTTGCGCCTCCGCTGTGTTTGTTTGAGAGTCGGACTCATTTTTAGTCCCCGGATCGTCGATTCGGGTTATTCATGTTGTAATTTTGTTGGATTTATAACGATGCCAACCATCAATCAACTGATTCGCAATCCACGTGTCGCTCTGACCGTGAAAAGCAAATCGCCGGCGCTGGAAAACAGCCCGCAAAAACGTGGCGTGTGCACCCGTGTGTACACCACCACTCCTAAGAAGCCTAACTCGGCTTTGCGTAAAGTCGCCAAAGTGCGTCTGACCAACGGTTTCGAAGTCATTTCGTACATCGGCGGCGAAGGCCACAACTTGCAAGAGCACAGCGTCGTTCTGCTGCGCGGCGGCCGTGTCAAAGATTTGCCGGGTGTGCGTTACCACATGGTTCGCGGTGCACTGGATACCCAGGGCGTCAAAGACCGTAAGCAGTCGCGTTCGAAGTACGGTACCAAACGCGCCAAGCCGGGCAAGAAGTAATCTGCATTAAATAAGTTTCGCTCAGTGGCATTAAGCTAAGTGAATGTAGTCGACCGCATCTGGTCGAGTAAGTGGAAGACCATGATGGTCGTCCGCGAGTGTGCGATGAAACGCACCTCAACTGAAGATTGAAAGGAATTGATATGCCACGTCGTCGTGAAGTACCCAAGCGCGAAATTTTGCCAGATCCAAAATTCGGTAATACGGATGTTGCGAAATTTGTTAACGTGCTGATGCTGTCCGGTAAAAAATCGGTCGCTGAAAACATCATCTACGGTGCTTTCGAGCACATCGCCACCAAATCGGGCAAGGATCCGCTGGAAGTGTTCGCTACCGCGATCGCCAACGCCAAGCCGCTCGTCGAAGTCAAATCGCGTCGCGTCGGTGGTGCAAACTACCAGGTGCCGGTTGAAGTTCGCCCAGTGCGTCGTATGGCCCTGTCCATGCGTTGGTTGCGCGAAGCCGCTAACAAGCGCAGCGAAAAATCCATGCCACAACGCCTCGGCGGTGAGCTGATGGAAGCGGCCGACGGCCGCGGCGGTGCGATGAAAAAGCGCGATGAAGTGCACCGCATGGCTGAAGCGAACAAGGCGTTCTCGCACTTCCGCTTCTAATAAAATCGGCCGGCTCATTCGTGATCCGGTTGTTATCTGTTGTTCGAGGCCGGGCTCATTTTTGTCACAGAAAATGCTGCTCGGTTTTGTCCATTAAAAGATTTAGGATTAATTATGGCCCGCAAGACCCCCATTGAGCGCTACCGCAATATCGGTATTTCGGCTCACATCGATGCAGGTAAGACCACCACCACCGAACGCGTCCTGTTCTACACGGGCGTGAACCACAAGATCGGTGAAGTTCACGATGGCGCCGCCACCATGGACTGGATGGAGCAGGAACAAGAGCGCGGCATCACGATCACGTCCGCCGCGACGACCTGCTTCTGGAAAGGGATGGCTAACAATTTCCCTGAGCACCACATCAACATCATCGACACGCCGGGCCACGTCGACTTCACGATTGAAGTCGAACGTTCGATGCGCGTGCTCGACGGCGCCTGCATGGTTTACTGCGCAGTCGGCGGCGTGCAGCCACAGTCGGAAACCGTATGGCGTCAGGCCAACAAGTACAAAGTGCCACGTCTGGCCTTCGTCAACAAGATGGACCGTACCGGCGCGAACTTCTTCAAAGTTTACGACCAGATGCGCGCCCGCCTGAAGGCCAACCCGATCCCGCTGCAGATCCCGATCGGCGCCGAAGAGAACTTCCTCGGCGTGGTCGACCTGGTCAAGATGAAAGCCATCTACTGGGACGACGCGTCGCAGGGCATGAAGTTCGACTACCGCGAAATCCCCGCTGAGCTGGCTGAACAAGCCGCCGAGTGGCGCGAGAAGATGGTCGAAGCGGCCGCCGAAGCGTCCGAAGAGCTGATGAACAAGTACCTGGAAGAAGGCGACCTGACCGAAGCCGAGATCAAGGCCGCCCTGCGCATGCGTACGCTGGCGTCGGAAATCGTTCCTATGATGTGCGGCACCGCCTTCAAGAACAAGGGCGTGCAAGCCATGCTCGACGGCGTCATCGAATACCTGCCGTCGCCAGTCGACATCAAGCCGGTTCAGGGCATGGATGAAGACGACCAGCCGACCAGCCGCAAAGCTGACGACAACGAGAAGTTCTCGGCGCTGGCGTTCAAGATCATGACCGACCCGTTCGTCGGCCAGCTGATCTTCTTCCGCGTCTACTCGGGCTCCATCAAGTCGGGCGACACGGTCTACAATCCGATCAAGAACAAGAAGGAACGTCTCGGTCGTATTCTGCAGATGCACGCCAACCAGCGCGAAGAAATCAAGGAAGTCCACGCCGGCGACATCGCCGCCGCGGTCGGCCTGAAAGACGCGACCACGGGCGAAACCCTGTGCGATCCATCGTCGTTCATCACGCTGGAAAAAATGATCTTCCCTGAGCCGGTGATTCAACAGGCCGTGGAACCGAAGACCAAGGTCGACCAGGAAAAAATGGGTCTGGCGCTGAACCGCCTGGCACAGGAAGATCCTTCGTTCCGCGTCAAGACCGATGAAGAATCGGGCCAGACCATCATCGGTGGTATGGGCGAGTTGCACCTGGAAATTATCGTTGACCGCATGAAGCGCGAATTCGGCGTCGAAGCGACCGTCGGCAAGCCACAAGTGGCTTACCGCGAAACGATCCGCAAGGTCTGCGAAGAATCCGAAGGCAAGTTCGTCAAGCAGTCGGGCGGTCGTGGTCAGTACGGTCACGTGGTCCTGAAGATCGAGCCGCAAGAACCGGGCAAGGGCTTCGAGTTCGTTGACGCCATCAAGGGCGGCACCGTGCCACGCGAGTACATCCCTGCGGTTGAAAAGGGTGTGCGCGGTACGTTGAACTCGGGCGTATTGGCCGGCTACCCAGTGGTCGACGTCAAGGTCACGCTGTTCTTCGGTTCGTACCACGATGTGGACTCGAACGAAAACGCGTTCCAGATGGCCGCTTCGATGGCCTTCAAAGACGGTTGCCGCAAAGCGTCGCCTGTCATTCTGGAGCCGATGATGGCGGTGGAAGTGGAAACGCCGGAAGACTACGCCGGTTCCGTGATGGGCGATCTGTCGTCCCGCCGCGGCATGGTGCAGGGCATGGACGAAATCCCAGGCGGCGGTGGCAAGATCATCAAAGCTGAAGTGCCGCTGTCCGAAATGTTCGGTTACTCGACCTCGCTGCGTTCCGCAACGCAAGGCCGCGCCACCTACACGATGGAATTCAAGCACTACACGGAAGCGCCTAAACACGTCACCGACGCGATCATCACCGCGAAATCCAAGTAATTCTTTTGCGGACCGGGAACAGTTCCGGTCCGCATATTTAAATCATTGTTCTAAGGAAGAATAAAATGGCAAAAGGTAAATTCGAACGGACCAAGCCGCACGTCAACGTCGGCACCATCGGCCACGTCGACCACGGTAAAACCACGCTGACCGCTGCGATCGCAACGGTGCTGTCGAAGAAATTCGGCGGCGAAGCCAAAGCATACGACCAGATCGATGCGGCACCGGAAGAAAAAGCGCGCGGCATCACCATCAACACCGCCCACGTCGAGTACGAAACCGCAGCGCGTCACTACGCTCACGTTGACTGCCCAGGCCACGCC
>NZ_JANXMI010000144.1 GCF_025354735.1 Rugamonas sp. | reverse complement strand
TTGGTACGACGGTCTTCGCGTTCATGTTCGGCAAACAGGCTGATCCGGGGCTTCATCATTGTGGTATTCATTGGTCGCGGGCTGATGCCAGAATTTTACCGAACCTGCGAACGGCAGGATAGGTTTCTAGAGGTACCCTTGCGTGCCTCGTAGCGGAGCCGCATGGCCTGGAATTGCGGTGTTACCAAGCTTGCGATGGCCAACTTCGGCCGAGCCTGGCGATTCAAGGCGCTCTGTTCTTTCAATGCTTCCATGGCGTAATCCTGCTGCGTGAAGTGGCTAGATCTTTAATCCACGCAAGATTAATCCACGCAAGACCAAAGCGGAAACGGCCGCCGCCGCCTGGAGCATGTCTTGACGTGATGTTTGTCGTAAAAATACCGGATGGCTGAAGGGGATCAGCGTTGCCAGCAAGCCCTGGCAAACCTCCGCAGGTGCCGCGCTTGATTCGAACTCATGCGAGTCTCGGCCCGCCACCACGATGCGACGCACCACTTCACCGAGTTCGGCGCGGTATGTCCGCACCGAGGCCCAGCCTTCGTCCACTGCAGCCATCGCGATCTCGTGTAATTTGGGCTGAATATCGAGCAAGTCGTAGCCGCGTTCAACCAGCGTTTCAAAGACGGTGCTCAGGCGTTCGCAAGCGGATGCGCTGGAGTCATCGGCAACGGCCAGCAATGCCGCCGAGGTCACCCCCATCGTTCTGGCGCAGACCACCTCGCCAATCGCTTGCTTTGATTCAAAGAATTTGTAGATGTAGGCCGTCGACATGCCGATGGCCTTGGCGAGATCGGCGATTGTGGTTTTTTGATAACCATGTATGGCGAAACTGCGCACCGCCGCTTCGATGATCTGGGTGCGCCGCTCATGTTCCGCAGGCCCCCGTGTGACGGGAGATTCGGATGAATTCGGCATTTGATGATTGGTCTTGGGCATGATAGGTGGCGTGGTGATTTAGTGACGAATTATGATATCATAAACCCGTAACTTGGTTTAAGTGTTCAGCAGGATGGTGCAATATTGCTCACAACATAACCATTTCAGGATAACGATATCATGTCAGCATACCGGTCAAACTTGACGCCCGGGTGGAAGAAAATTGCTTTTAGGACTATGTTTGTCTGTACCCTGTCGATGAGCGGGCCTGCGATGGCGCTCGACACCGCCGACATGATGGCGCAGGTTGATGCTCAGCTTGAGCAGCACTACGCGCATCTCGATGCGCTTTACAAGGAGATACACCAGCATCCCGAATTAGCATTCCAGGAAACGGCGACGGCTGCCAAGCTCGCCAAGGAAATGCGGGCGCTGGGATTCGAGGTGACGGAGCGGGTAGGCAAGACGGGCTTGGTTGCTGTGCTTCGTCACGGCGATGGCCCCACCGTGATGGTCCGTACCGAACTCGATGCCTTGCCCATGGAAGAGAAAACAGGCTTGCCCTATGCCAGTCATGTGCACGCCATGTGGAATGGCAGGGACGTGCCGGTGGCGCACACGTGCCGCCACGACGTCCATATGGCCGCCTGGATAGGCACGGCGCAGGTGATGGCGGCGATGAAGGCGCAATGGCGTGGCACCTTGATGTTCATTGCCCAGCCCGCAGAAGAAACGGGATTGGGTGCCCAAGCGATGATCGACGACGGGCTGTTCACCCGTTTCGGCAAGCCCGATATCGGTTGCGCCCTGCACGTCGTTCCGGCTCCCGCCGGCGTGGTGATCTATGGCGCCGGCATGGCGACATCGAATATGGACAGTCTGGAGATTATCTTCAGGGGGCGTGGCGGGCACGGGGCCGCTCCGGACGCCGCCATCGACCCGGTTCTCGAGGCGGGTCGTTTCATCGTCGACGTCCAAAGCGTCGTCAGTCGCGAGAAGGACCCGGCCGCGTTTGGCGTTGTCACGATAGGCGCGCTGCAGGCTGGAAGCGTCGGCAACATCATTCCCGATCAGGCCGAGTTGCGGGGGACTATCCGCAGTTACGACCTGGCCGTGCGGGAGAAAATGCTCGCCGGCGTGAAACGGACCGCCAATGCCGTCGCGGACATGGCTGGCGCCGCGCGCCCGGAAGTGGTCATAGGACGCGAGGCCGCCAAGGCGGTCGTCAACGATGGCGCCATCTCGGCGCGCACCGGCCAATTGTTCCAGTCGGCCTTCGGCAAGGATGTCGTGCCCGCCACTAAGCCGACCTCGGCCAGCGAGGACTATTCCGCCTTTATCGCCGCCGGTGTCCCGTCGCTGTTCTTCGGCATCGGGGCATTGGACTTGACCGTGTTTGTCGACGCGAAATCTGGCAAGCCCATCCCCAGCAATCACTCCCCCTACTTTGCACCGTTGCCGGAGCCGACGATCCGGCGCGCGGTGGAAGCGATGAGCTTGGCGATTCTGGGCGCGCTCCAGCAATAGCGCACCGCTCATCCTGGCCGCACGCCGGGCGACTGGTCGCTGCCAAGTTCCTCCACTTCATTTCAGGTTCATAAACAATGCCGAGCTCTATAGATAACCTGGCAGGGAGCATCTGCCTGCCGTCCCCGCCGTCCCCGCTCAACCCTCTGCTTCATGGGCCACTGTTGAGCACGCTGATCCGTCTTGCGCTGCCGACGGTCGTCGTGCTGTTCATGACGACGCTACTTAGCGTCGCCGAGACTTATTTCGTGAGCGCGCTAGGCATGGACGCGATCGCCGCGGCGTCGCTGGTCTGCCCGTCATGATGTTGATGACCATGGTGTCGAACGGCGGCATCGGCGGTGGGGTTTCCTCGGCGATCGCCAGAGCGGTGGGTGCCGGTCGGCACGAAGATGCCGAAAGCCTTGTCTGGCACACCATGGTCATTGCCATCGTCGCCGGGGGACTATTCACGTTGGCGGCCCTGTTCGGCGGTCCTGCGCTATACCGCAGCCTCGGTGGCAGCGGCCGGTCGCTTGAGCAGGCGATCCTGTATTCGGATATTTTGTTTTGCGGCGCCATCCCCTTTTGGATGTTGATGTTGCTGCAAGCCGCGCTGCGCGGCGCGGGCAATGTGAAGGTGCCGGCCCTGATCATGTTGTACGGCGTGGTTGGGGGCCTGGTGCTGTCGCCGGTACTGATCTCGGGGTGGCTGGGGGCGCCGAGCTTGGGTGTCGCCGGCGCCGGCCTCGCCCAGGTGTTCTGCAATATCGCCGCGCTGGTGGTGGTGGTGATGTATATGCGTTCCGCCGGCTCGAATTTACGGTTGCGGCGCCATCCGCTGCGGCGCGAGCATTTCAAAGCGATTCTTGGCGTCGGGCTCTTATCGACCGTCAATGCGGCGATGTCGGCCATGTCCATCACCGCCTTAACCGCCGCCGCCGGGGTGGGCAATGTCGCCGCGATCGCCGGCTATGGCATCGCCTCCCGCCTCGACATGTTGTTGGTGCCCGTCATGTTCGGTTTCGGTACGGCCGCGATCACCCTGGTCGGAACCAGCCTGGGCGCGGGGAACGTGCCGCGCGCCCGGCGCATTGCATGGACGAACGCGCTCTTTGTGGCGGCGCTGGCGGAAATAGTCGGTCTGACCGCGGCCTTTTTTCCAAGGCTGTGGCTGGGCTTGTTCACGGTCAACCCGGACGTGCTGGTGGTTGGCGCCAGCTATCTGCATATCGTCGCCCCGTTTTATGGCGTGATCGCCATCATCTCGGGATTCTATTTCGCCGGCCAGGGCGCGCGACGGATAGCCTGGCCGATGGCTGCGGGCGTCACCCGGTTTGTTTGCGCGCTGGCCGCGATGGTGTTGGTGTGTCGGGGCTGGGCGAGCCTGGATAGCGCATTCTTTTTGGTGGCGCTGGGCATTGTTGTGGCAGGGGCGATCAGCACGGTCGGGTTCAAATTGGTCCGCTGGGGATAGCAATTACAGACGCGGCGCGCCGCTTGGCGAAGGACTAAGAACCCAGCTCGTGGCCATTAAGCCGGCCGATCCCGATGACGTCTATGACGTCTAGTTCTGCCACAAGAAATTTCGGCTGCGGCACCGGTCGGCGCTGCGCCACCGCCGGCGCGGCTACCACTTGCAGCCGCTATCTTTTTTATCCATCAACAGCAACAGCGGCGCCAGCAGGCCGCCGGGCACGCCATCCTTGCAATCGCGCCGCTTGGCCGAGCCGATGTCGCGCGCCAGCTGCGTTTCCTCCGATTTCTCATACAGCGGGTGCTGATCGAGTTGGGCCGCCAGCGTGCCGGGCGCGCGCTTCGGATCGGGATCGCTGGCCACCGCGCGGGCGGTCCGACGCGCCGCCTCCATATCGAACTTCGGCGCGGCCGGCTGCGGCAAGTCGGCGGGCTGGTCGCGGGCCGGCAGCGTGATGGCTTGCGCCGGCGTCTGTGCCGGCGTGCGCCGGCCGGCGGCGATACTGGCGTCGACCGGCGCGCGCGCGGTCTCCCGTTCGCGCTCATGTTTGCGTACGCGCGCGCTGTCGGCTGGTGGCTTCTTCGGTTCCTGTATCGCCGCGACGGCCGGCAGCGGTATCGGCAATGGCCGTATCCACACCGTCAGCGGCTCCGCAGCCCCGGCCTTCACGGCGGCCGGCCTGGGCACGCCGACGCGATAGCCGAAAATCAGCACCGCGTGCAGCGCCAGCGACAGGGCGACGCCCGCCACCACGCTCCAGCGGCGGCGCTGGCCGGCGGCATCGGCGGTAATCTCGACAGCGTAGGGCGACGCAGAGTTCATGATAGGGATGTCCGAAATGTCAGTCTTGTTGTTGGCCTTATATTCTCACATTGAAAAAATTTTGGTTTGGTCCATACTGAGTTGATGCATGACCCTTGACGGATACTGACACAGCTTGTATTATCTTGCTTCTTCGGAGTGTGGCGCAGTCCGGTAGCGCACCTGGTTTGGGACCAGGGGGTC
>NZ_JANXMI010000124.1 GCF_025354735.1 Rugamonas sp. | reverse complement strand
GACAGCGTGATGATGAAGCCGGACAGGTAGTGCGAGGCGTCCGGCGCGATCGGCAGCGAGAACCGCAGGAAGCCGTACGCGCCCAGCTTCAGCATGATGGCGGCCAGCACGGCCGAGCCGCCGGTCGGCGCTTCGACGTGGACGTCCGGCAGCCAGGTGTGGACCGGGAACATCGGCACCTTGACGGCGAAGGCCATCAGGAAGGCCAGGAAGATGAAGATCTGTTCGCGCATGGTCAGCGAAATGCGCTGCCACATCAGGATGTCGAAGCTGCCGCCGGAAACGTTGTACAGGTAGATGATGGCGACCAGCGTCAGCAGCGAGCCGAAGAAGGTGTACAGAAAGAACTTGAACGAGGCGTAGACGCGGTTCTCGCCGCCCCAGATGCCGATGATGATGAACATCGGGATCAGGGTCGCTTCAAAGAAGAAGTAGAACAGCAGGCCGTCCATGGCGGCGAACACGCCGATCATCAGTCCCGACAGAATCAGGAAGGCGCCCATGTACTGCGCCACGCGCTTGGTGATGACCTGCCAGGCCGAGATCACGACGATCACGGTGATGAAGGCCGTCAGCGGCACGAACCACAGCGACAGGCCGTCGATGCCGAGCGAGTACATGATGTGGAAGCGGTCTATCCACGGCGACAGTTCGACGAACTGCATGCCGTGGGCGGCGTTGTCGAAGTGCGTGACGAGCGGGATGGTGGCGGCGAAGCTGATGAGCGCGCCGATCAGCGCGCCGACGCGCACGGCGCCGGCGTTGCTGTCGCGGCCCAGGGCCAGCACCAGTACCCCGAACAGGACCGGAAGCCAGATCGCCAGGCTCAGGTAGGGAGGAAGAGTAGAAATTGACTGCATCATGGTTATCGTTATCTCTTTGCGTGTCAGCTAGCGTGTCGGCTAATTAAGCGTGCCAAAACGGCAGGAAGTAGACCAGGAACCCCAGAATGCCGAGGATCATGACGAAGGCGTAGTGGTAGATGTAACCGGTCTGGCCCAGGCGCGTCAGCGCCGCGAACCAGCCCACTACTTTGGCGCTGCCGTTGACCACCAGGCCGTCGATCAGGAACTTGTCGCCCACATTCCACAGGCCGTTGCCGAGCAGGCGCGCGCCACCAGCGAACACCACTTCGTTGAACTTGTCCATGTAGTACTTGTTGTCGAGCAGCGTGTGGATGGCGTGGAACTTGGCGAAGAACCAGGCCGGCACGCGCGGGTTAATCATGTAGCAGTAGTAGGCCGACGCCACGCCGGCGATCGCCAGCCACAGGGTCAGCGAGGTCACCGAGTGCAAGGCCATGGCCAGCGGGCCGTGGAATTCCTCGGCCAGCTTCTCGATGCCGTGGTGGTTTTCGCCGATGAAGATGACGCCCTTGAAGAAGTCGCCGAAGATCATCGGACCGATGGTCAGGTAGCCGATGATGACCGACGGGATGGCCAGCATCACCAGCGGGAACCAGACCACGAATGGCGATTCATGCGGCTTCTGGCCGGGCTCCAGGCCGTGGTGGGCGTAGTCGTCGTCTTCGTCGTGGGCGTCCGTATCGTGGCCGTGGGCGGCCGGATCGGCGTGGTCCGAGTGATCGGCGTGGGCGATGTGGGCGGCGTGGGCGGCCACCGGATGGTGGTGCTCGTCATGCGCATGGGCCTTGCCGAAGCGCTCCTCGCCGTGGAACACGAGGAAGTACATGCGGAAGGAGTAGAAGGCGGTGACGAACACGCCGGCCAGCACGGCGAAGTTGGCGAAGCCGGAACCGAAGATATGGGTTTCGGCGACGGCGTCGATGATGCTGTCCTTCGAGTAGAAACCGGCGAAGAACGGCGTGCCGATCAGGGCCAGCGAACCGATCAGCGACGTGATCCACGTGATCGGCATGTATTTACGCAGGCCGCCCATGTTGCGGATGTCCTGGTCGTGGTGCATGCCGATGATGACCGAGCCGGCGCCGAGGAACAGCAGGGCCTTGAAGAAGGCGTGCGTCATCAGGTGGAACACGGCGACCGAGTAGGCCGACGAACCGAGCGCGACGGTCATGTAGCCCAGCTGCGACAGGGTCGAGTAGGCGACGACGCGCTTGATGTCGTTCTGGATGATGCCCAGGAAGCCCATGAACAGCGCGGTGATCGAGCCGATGATGAGGATGAAGGACAGCGCCGTGTCCGACAGTTCGAACAGCGGCGACATGCGCGACACCATGAAGATGCCGGCCGTGACCATGGTCGCGGCGTGGATCAGCGCGGAGATCGGGGTCGGGCCTTCCATCGAGTCAGGCAGCCACACGTGCAGCGGGAACTGGGCCGACTTGCCCATCGCGCCGATGAACAGGCAGATGCAGGCCACCGTCAGCAGCATCCAGTCCGTGCCCGGCAGGGTCAGCAGCGCCAGCGCTTCGCGCTTGGCGAACACTTCCTGGTAATTCATGGTGCCGGTGTAGGCCAGCAGCAGGCCGATGCCGAGGATGAAGCCGAAGTCGCCGACCCGGTTGACGAGGAAGGCCTTCATGTTGGCGACGATGGCCGTCGGCCGCGTGTACCAGAAGCCGATCAGCAGGTAGGACACCAGGCCCACCGCTTCCCAGCCGAAGAACAGCTGCAGGAAGTTGTTGGCCATGACCAGCATCAGCATCGAGAACGTGAACAGCGAGATGTAGGCGAAGAAGCGGTTGTAGCCGGCGTCGTCCTTCATGTAGCCGATGGTGTAGATGTGCACCATCAGCGACACGAAGGTGACGACACACATCATCATCGCCGACAGCGAGTCGATCTGGAAGCCGACTTCCATCTTCATGCCGGCCACGGTCATCCAGTTGTAGATGGTGCCGTTGAAGGTGGCGCCGTTGAGCACGTCCATCAGCGTCATGACCGAGATCACGAGCGCGATGAAGACACCTAAGATAGTAGCCGTATGCGACGTCTTGCGTCCGACCACGTTGCCGAAGAAACTGGTTCCGAACAAGCCCGCAATCGCAGCGCCGGCCAGCGGCGCCAGAGGTACGGCAAGAAGGAGGTTAGGGTTGAGACCCGCCATGATGAACCTTAATCGTTATTATTCGAGATTGAAACGAACTGACACTGCACCGTACGGGTTTAACCCTTGAGGCTATCCAGGTCTTCCACATTGATGGTGTCCAGGTTACGGAACATCACCACCAGAATCGCCAGGCCGATCGCCGATTCGGCGGCGGCCACGGTCAGGATGAAGAACACGAAGATCTGCCCCGCGGCGTCGCCCAGATAATGCGAGAACGCGATGAAGTTCATGTTCACGGCCAGCAGCATCAGTTCGATGGCCATCAGCAGCACGATGACGTTCTTGCGGTTCAGGAAAATACCGACGATGGAGATCGCGAACAGGATCGCGCCGAGTACGAGGTAGTGAGCGAGCGATAAGGTCATGGCGCCTCCTTGGTTTCCACCGCGGCGGCAGCGCCGCGGGTGCTGACCGCATCCATCTTGACGATGCGCAGGCGGTCGTTACGTTTCACGCGCACGGCGTCGCCAGGGGCGAAGTGCTTGGTGTCCTTGCGCTTGCGCAGCGTCAGCGCGACGGCGGCGATGATCGCCACCAGCAGGATGGCGGCGGCGATTTCGAAGCCGTATATATATTTGGTGTAGATCAGCAGGCCCAGTTCCTTGGTGCCGCCGATGTTGCCGGCGTTCGGCACCTGGCCGTCGAAGGTGAGGAAGGAGCGCCACAGCACGGCCGCCATTTCCAGCACGATGACGACGCCGACGGCGCTGGCCACCGGCAGATAACCCCAGAAGCCTTCGCGCATCTTGTCCATGTCGATGTCGATCATCATGACCACGAACAGGAACAGCACCATGACGGCGCCGACGTAGACCAGCACCAGCACGATGGCGAGGAACTCGGCCTGCAACAGCATCCAGATGCCGGCGGCCGAGAAGAATGCGAGCACCAGGAACAGCGCCGCTTGCACCGGATTGCGGGCCGTGATGACGCGCGTGGCGGCGAGAACCATGATGGCCGCGAACACGTAAAACAAGACAGTTGTAAATTCCATAAACTAACCCAAGAGACCTACGGTTTAACGATCGTCGCGCCCCGCCCTCCTCCACAGCGAGGGTCGGGGCGCGCCTGACTGGCGATCAGCGGTAAGGAGCATCGGCCGCGCGGGCGGCGGCGATCTCGTCTTCATAACGGTCGCCGACGGCCAGCAGCATCTCTTTCGTGTAGTACAGATCGCCGCGTTTCTCGCCGTGGTATTCCAGCACGTGCGTCTCGACGATCGAGTCGACCGGGCAGGATTCCTCGCAGAAGCCGCAGAAGATGCACTTGGTCAGGTCGATGTCGTAGCGCGTGGTGCGGCGCGAACCGTCTTCCCGCTGTTCCGACTCGATGGTGATGGCCATGGCCGGGCACACCGCTTCGCACAGCTTGCAGGCGATGCAGCGTTCTTCGCCGTTCGGATAGCGGCGCAGCGCGTGCAGGCCGCGGAAGCGCGGCGACATCGGCGTCTTCTCTTCCGGGTACTGCACGGTGATTTTGCGCGAGAACATATACTTGCCCGTCAGCGCCATCCCTTTGATCAATTCGGTCAGCATGAAGCTGCCGAAGAAGTCTTTGATACGTTCCATTTTTCTTCCTTACTTCCAGATATTCCAGGAGGTTTGCATGACGCCGGCGACGACGACGAGGTAAACCAGCGTCAGCGGGATGAACACTTTCCAACCCAAACGCATGATCTGGTCATAGCGGTAGCGCGGGAAGGTACCGCGGACCCATACGAACAGCGACACGATGAAGAACGCTTTCGCGAACAGCCAGAAGAAGCCACCGAAACCGCCCCAGAATTCGAGGAACTTGAACGGTGCGGCCCAGCCGCCCATGAACATGATGGCGCCCAGGGTGCCGATCAAAATCATGTTGGCGTATTCGGCCAGCATGAACATGGCGTAGGCCATGCCCGAGTATTCGACCATGTGGCCGGCGACGATTTCGGACTCGCCCTCGACGACGTCGAAGGGGTGGCGGTTCGCTTCGGCCAGCCCGGACGTCAGGTAGACGACGAACAGCGGCAGCAGCGGCAGCCAGTTCCACGACAGGAAGTTCAGGCCGTGCTCGACGAAGTAGCCCTTTTCCTGGCCGCTGACGATGTCGATGAAGTTCAGCGAACCGGACACCATCAGGATCACCACCAGCACGAAGCCCATCGGGATTTCGTAGGAAATCATCTGGGCCGAGGCGCGCATCGCCCCCATGAAGGAGTACTTCGAGTTCGACGACCAGCCGGCGATGATGATGCCGTAGACTTCCAGCGACGTGATCGCCAGCAGCAGCAGCAGGCCGGCGTTGACATTGGCCAGCACCGCTTCAGGGCCGAAGGGAATCACCGACCAGGCGGCCAGCGCCGGGGCGATGGTTATGATGGGACCGAGCACGAACAAGCCCGCGCTGGCCTTGGCCGGCGTGATGATTTCCTTGAACAGCAGCTTGAGCGCATCGGCGATCGGCTGCAGCAAGCCCATCGGGCCGACGCGGTTGGGACCGATACGGATCTGGATCCAGCCGATCAGCTTGCGCTCCCACAGCGTGGCGTAGGCGACCAGACCCATCAGCGGCAAGGTGACGCAGAGGATCTTGATGATGGTCCAGACGAACATCCACAGCGGCGCGGGCATCAGCGACGCGCCGGTGTTGTTGATGACGGTGACGAATTCAGGCAGAGCCATTATTTACCCTCTCCTGCTTTTTCAACGGTGATCGAAGCGAACATGCCATCGAGCGCGGCGGTGCTGGCGTGGGCGGCGGCGACGCGGACCACGTTGGCTGGCAAGCCAGCGTCGACTTCGGCGACCAGGATCGCGTGGCCGGAACCCTGCGACACTTTGACCTTGTCGCCGGCCGACACGCCCAGCTGCTGCGCCAGTTGCGGCGACAGGCGCGCCGTCGGGGCGGCCGCGTCGTTGGTCAGTTGCAGCGAAGCGGCGCGGCGCACCAGGGCGTCGGCGAAGTAGATCGGCACGTCGGCGACGCGTTGCAGACCGGAGACCTGCAGCCAACCGCTGGCCGTGTGGCCGGTAGCCATCGGAGCCAGAGCGGCCATGTTGCTCAGGCGGGCCGACAGGTCGGTCACACCGGCGCCGAGCACTTCGTCGCGGATCGCTTCGGAGGTGTCGTAGTCGAAACCGGACAGGCCGAGGATGTTGCCGAGCACGCGCAGCACTTTCCAGGCCGGGCGGGTTTCCAGCAGCGGCTTGACGGTGCCGTTGAAGCTTTGCGCGCGGCCTTCGCAGTTGACGAAGGTGCCCGAGGTTTCGCTGAACGGCGACACCGGCAGCAGCACGTCGGCGTAGTCCATGCCGTGCTTGAACGGCGACATGACGACCACCATTTCCGCTTTTTGCAGGGCGGCGACAGCGGCGCGCGGATTGGCGGCGTCCAGTTCAGGCTCGGCGTTCAGCAGCACGTACGCTTGCTTAGGCGTCGTGAAGACGGGCGCGGTGCCGCTGTTGGCGTTGACCAGGTTGGCGCCGACGGTGTTGGCGGCCTCGGTCAGGTAGCCGAACTTGGCGCCGGTGTTCTCGGCGATCCACTGGGCGGCGGCGTGCAGCGCGGCCGCTTGCGCGTGTTGCGTCACGGCGTTACCGAGCAGGACAGCCTTGTTCTCGCCCGACAGCAGGCTGGCGGCGATTTTGGTCGCGACGTCCGAGGCGGTGATGGCTTCGAAGCCGGCCGGTGCGGCGATCTCTTTCGCTGTGGCGACGGCGACGACGACTTCCGACAGCGCGGCCAGCCAGTCGCTTGGCGCGACGATCATCTTGTTGGCGACGTCGATCAGCAGATTGTCGTCGGCGGCGTGCAGGATGGACAGCTTGGCGCCGCCCTTCACCGCCAGGCGCAGGCGCGTGGCCAGCAGCGGGTGGTCTTTACGCAGGAAGGAGCCGATGACGAAGGCGCGATTGAGTTCCGCGAATTCGTTGATCGACATGCCCAGCCACGGCGACACGCCGGCCAGCGAGAAATCGCTCTGGCGCAAACGGGTGTCGACGCTGTCCGAACCGAGGGCGCGGGTCAGCTTTTGCAGCAGGTGGAGTTCTTCGACGGTCGAGTGGGCGGTGGCGATGGACGCGATGGCGTTGGCGCCGTGTTCGTGCTTGATGTTCTTCAGGCCGTGCGCCACGTATTCGAGCGCGGTCTGCCAGTCGACTTCTTTCCACTGGCCGCCCTGCTTCAACATCGGCTGGGTCAGGCGCTCGGCGCTGTTCAAGCCTTCGTAGGCGAAGCGGTCCTTGTCCGAGATCCAGCATTCGTTGACGTCGTCGTTTTCCAGCGGCAGCACGCGCTTGACTTCGCCCCCCTTCACCTGAACGATGAGGTTGGCGCCCAGGCCGTCGTGCGGGCTGACCGATTTGCGGCGCGACAGTTCCCAGGTGCGGGCGCTGTAGCGGAACGGCTTGGAGGTCAGCGCGCCGACCGGGCACAGATCGATCATATTGCCCGACATTTCGGAGTTGACCGTCTGGCCGACGAAGGAAATGATTTCCGAATGTTCGCCACGGCCTATCATGCCCAGCTCCATGACGCCGCCGACTTCCTGGCCGAAGCGTACGCAGCGGGTGCACTGGATGCAGCGCGCCATTTCCTGCATGGACACCAGCGGACCGGCTTCCTTGGGCGTGACGACGCGCTTGTCTTCCTCGTAGCGGGACGCGCTGTTGCCGTAGCCGACGGCCAGATCCTGCAACTGGCATTCGCCGCCCTGATCGCAGATCGGGCAGTCGAGCGGGTGATTAATCAGCAGGAATTCCATCACGCCCTTCTGGGCTTGCACGGCCTTGTCGCTGGCCGAGCGCACGATCATGCCGGCCGATACCGGGGTCGCGCAAGCGGGCAAAGGCTTGGGGGCCTTTTCCACTTCGACCAGGCACATGCGGCAGTTCGCTGCGATCGACAATTTCTTGTGATAGCAGAAGTGCGGGATGTAGGTTCCCAATTTATTGGCGGCGTCCATCACCATGCTACCAGCAGGGACTTCGACTTTTTTGCCGTCTATTTCGATTTCAACCATGGTGATCGTTACCTGA
>NZ_JANXMI010000119.1 GCF_025354735.1 Rugamonas sp. | reverse complement strand
TCGCCCGCCATCGGCTTGGCCATGAAGGTGGCGTACATATCGTGCTTGAGCGCCGCCTCGCGCAAGGTGCGCTTGAAGAAGAACACCTTGTCGGCCAGGCCGAGCGGATCGCCGTGCAGGAAGTTGATTTCCATTTGCCCGGCGCCGATTTCGTGGATCAGGGTGTCGACGTCGAGGTTCATCAATTCGCAGTAGTCGTAAATGTCCTCGAACAGCGGATCGAATTTGTTGACGGCGTCGATGCTGTAGACCTGGCGGCTGGTTTCGGCGCGGCCGCTGCGGCCGATGGGCGCCTTCAGCGGCAGGTCGGGATCGATGTTCTTGTCGGTCAGGTAAAACTCCAGCTCCGGCGCCACCACCGGCTTCCAGCCCTTGTCGGCATACAGCTTGAGCACGCGCCGCAGCACCGTGCGCGGCGCGAAGTCGACCAGCGCGCCGTCGGAAAAATAGCAGTCGTGTATCACTTGCGCGGTCGGGTCGCAGGCCCACGGCACCATCGTGATCGTGCTCGGATCGGCGCGCAATATCATGTCGCGGTCGATGGAGGAGATGGCGCGGTCGTAGGCCGCGTCGTCGGTCGGGTAATTGCCGGTGACGGTCATGCCCAGCACCGCTTCCGGCAGGCGCATGCCGCGCTCCTGCGTGAACTTCCCGCGCGGGAGGATCTTCCCGCGCGCCACGCCGGTCAGGTCGGGCACCAGGCACTCGATTTCGGTGACCCGCTTTTCGTTGAGCCACAACTCCATATCGGTGTAGGAAAAATGTTCACGTATGGCCATGAGACGCTCTCGCTAGTCATGATCTGGCGCCGGCCGCCGCGGCTTGTCGCTCGCAGCTGATGGCGCTCTGTGATCGATAAAACAATTTATCACATTTCGTCATGGCCCTGCTTGAACGAAGCATGAGGCGCGCTAAGATGGTCTTCGACCGGCGGCGCAGAGTGGTGGCTCGGCACGAACCGCGTGCGCCCAATGGAGGAGTTCATCATGTCTGACAACGCAGGCAATACCGAAATGACCTGGCCGCTGACCGGCGCGCCGCTCAACCCGCGCAGTATCGGCGCACTGACGCCGCTCGACGTGCTGTCCGGCCAGGACCAGCCCGCGATATACACCGCCATGATGGGCGCGGAAACCATGCTGGTCTACGTATCCTATGTGGACCGGCAGCGGCAAGCGGCGCGCCTGATCGCGGTGCCTGTCAGCCCGCAGCAACTCGATCAGCTGAAGGCGGGCGCCATCACGCTGTTGCAGGCGCTGGACCAGCCGCGCGTGCTGGCGATCGACCGCGGCTTCGACGGCGTGGTCACGGCGGCGGTGTCGCTCAGCGGCGGCATCGCGGCGGTGCCGGACGTGGACAAGCCCGCGCCGTCGGCCGTGCTGCACCCGCACTTGACGCCACGCACGTCAGGCTAAACCCGGTGTGGCGTCTTCCCCGGCGCGGGCCGCGGCCAGCAGCTGTTTGATCTCGGGCACGCAGGAGCCGCAATTGCCGCCGGCCTTCAGGCAGGCCGTCACCTGCGGCACGGTGCTCAGATGCTGGCTGCGGATCGCGGCGCGGATGGTATCGCGGCCGACGCCGAAGCAGGAACAGACGGTGGGCCCGGCGTCGGCGCTCTTCTCCACCGGCCGCCCGAGCAGCAGGCCGGCGCGGTCGCCGTCGCCGATGCGCGGCTGCGCGAACAGGCCGGCCAGCCACGCGCGCGACGGCAGGTCCTGGCGCGGCGACAGGAACAGGCATTGCTCGATGCGGTCGTCGACCAGATGCACGGCGCGATACACGCCGGCGCTGCGGTCCTCGTACTCCAGCCAGTCCGCGTCGGCGTCGACATCAACACCGGCGACGCCCAGCCGCCGCCGCGCCCACGCTCCGAAATCGGCGATGGCATCGCGGCCGGCCAGTTCGTAGCGGGCGAACCCGCCGCCCTGGATGCGGGTCCAGTGCGCGACGCCGTCCAGCGCCAGTTCGGCGCGGCTCAGAATGAAGCCATGCCACGCCACGTGGAACTGCTCGATGCGCACCGGCGTGTGCTTGAATTCCGGCTCGCCGGACACCGGGTCCACCACCGGATTGACCAGCGCGCCGACACGCGCATCGGAGGCCGTCCGCCCGCTCCAGTGGATGGGCACGAACACGTCGCCGCGCGCGATGCCGCCGCCGTGCTGCACCCGCGCCACCATCGCGCCCCAACGCGTGCTGATGCGCGCCAGCTGGCCCGCGCGCACGCCGTGCAGCAGCGCGTCCTGCGGGTGCATGTCGATGAAGGCTTCGGCGGCGTGGTCGGCCAGCCTGGGCGAGCGGCCGGTGCGCGTCATCGTGTGCCACTGGTCGCGCACGCGGCCGGTGTTGAGCGCCAAGGGATAGTCGGCGCTGACGGCGTTGGCCGGCGCGCGCGGCGGCGTCGGCACGAAACGCGCCCTGCCGTCGGCGTGCGCGTAACGGCCGTCGGCGAACAGCCGCTCGCTGATGTTCAGGCGGCCGTCGGCCGCGCGGGTCACCGGCCACTGGACCGGTTGCAAATCGTCGTATGCGGCGCGGCTCAAGCCGGACAGGCCGCTCATGTCGAAGCCGCGCGGCGTGTCCAAGGCGGTGTTGCGGTGGCCGCTCAGGCGCGCGTGCTCGTCGAAGACCTGATCGGCGCCGTCGAAATCGAAACCGCCGTACCCCATGCGCTGCGCGAAGCGGCACAGTATCCGCCAGTCCGGCAGCGCCTCGCCGGGCGCGGGCAGGAAGGCCCGCTGGCGCGACACGCGGCGTTCCGAATTGGTGACGGTGCCGTCCTTCTCGCCCCAGCCCAGCGCCGGCAGCAGCACGTGGGCGTAGTCGTTGGTGTCGGTGTGTCGCACGATGTCGGTGCTGACCACCAGTTCGCATTGTTGCAGCGCGCGCCGGACCTGGTCGGCGTCCGGCAGGCTGACCACCGGATTGGTGGCGATGATCCACACCGCCTTGACGGTGCCCGCCTCGATCGCGTGGAACAGGTCGACCGCCTTCAGGCCCGGCTGGTCCGCCATGCGCGGCGCGTCCCAGAACGTTTGCACCAGTTCGCGATGGTCGGCGCGCTCGAGCTCCATGTGCGCGGCCAGCATGTTGGCCAGGCCGCCGGCTTCGCGCCCGCCCATCGCATTGGGCTGGCCGGTGATCGAGAACGGCCCCATGCCCGGCTTGCCGATACGCCCGCCGATCAAATGGCAGTTGATGATGCTGTTGACTTTATCGGTGCCGGCCGAGGACTGGTTCACGCCCTGCGAAAAGGCCGTGACGACCTTGGCGTTGGCCGCGTAGGCTTCGTAAAACTCCATCAGCGCCGCCACTTCGATGCGGCAGATCGCAGCCACCGCCGCCGGGTCGGCGCAGTCGGCGTGCGCCACGTCCAGCGCCGCTGCCAGCCCGTTGGTGTGGCGGCCGATGAAGTCCGGATCGACCGCGCCGATACGCGCCAGATAACTGAGCAAGCCATTGAACAGCCAGACGTCGGTGCCCGGCTTGATCGGCAGGTGCAGGTCGGCCTGTTCGCAGGTGGCGGTGCGGCGCGGGTCGATGACGACCAGCTTCAGCGCGGGCCGCGCTTCCTTGGCGCGCATGATGCGCTGGAACAGGATGGGGTGGCACCACGCCATGTTGGAGCCGACCAGCACCAGCATGTCGGCCAGTTCGAGGTCGTCGTAGCAAAGCGGCACCAGGTCTTCGCCGAAGGCGCGCTTGTGGCCCGCCACGGCGGACGACATGCACAGGCGCGAGTTTGTGTCGATGTTGGCGCTGCCGACGTTGCCCTTCATCAGCTTGTTGGCGATGTAGTAGTCCTCGGTCAGCAGCTGGCCCGAGACGTACAGCGCCACCGCGTCCGGCCCGTGTTCGGCGATGATGGCGCGCCAGCGGTCGGCGATCTTGTCGAGCGCCGCGTCCCACGATACGCGCTCCATGCCCCGCTCCGTGCGCAGTTGCGGATACAGCAGGCGGCCGTCCAGCGCCACCGTCTCGCCCAGCGCGTGGCCTTTCACGCACAGGCGCCCCTGATTGGCGGGATGGTCGGCGTCGCCGGCGATATCGATCGCGCCGTCGTCCTTGGGCGTGGCCTTGACGCCGCAACCGACGCCGCAATAGGGACAGGTGGTGCGCACGGACAGGTGGGATTGCGACAGATTCACGATGGTGTCCCGGTCAGGCCGCTTGCGCGCACAGCGCCTGGCCGAATAAAAGATGATGGCGGATCGCGCCGATGTCAGTGCGGTTTTGCAGCAGGTCGAAATACCACGGGCCGTCGCTCACATCGCCGTACAGGACGGCACCGGCGAGGCGGTTGTCCTGTATCACCAGCCGCTTGTAGACGCCGCGCCGGGCGTCGCGCAGCACCAGCTCTTCGCTGCCCTCGCCGCCGATGAAATCGCCGACCGAGTACAGGTCGACGCCGGTGACCTTGAGCCGCGTCGGCGCGGCCTGCTGCACGTAGCGCCGGTGGCCGGCGCCGGCCAGATGCGCGCCGCAGACGCGCGCCTGCTCCCAGATCGGCGCCACCAGGCCGAACGTGGCGCGGCGGTGCTGCACGCATTCGCCGACGGCGTAGATGCGCGGATCGTAGGTTTGCAGCGTGTCGTCGACGACGATGGCGCGTTCGCAGTGCAGGCCGGCGCTTCGCGCCAGCGCGATGTTGGGCCGCACGCCGGCCGTCATCACCACCAGGTCGGCCGGAATCTCGCCGCCGTCCTTGAAGCGCACCGCCGTCACGCGGTCGGCGCCGGCGATTTCCGCCGTCTGCGCGTCGAGCAGGAATTTCAAACCCTTCAACTCCAGCGCCTTTTGCAACAGCATGGCCGCCGGCCGGTCGAGCTGCTGGTTCATCAGCGTGGCCGACGCATGCACGACGGTGACGTCCATCCCCTGCCGCAGCAGGCCGTTGGCCGCTTCCAGCCCAAGCAGGCCGCCGCCTATCACCACGGCGTGGCGGTGATTGCGTGAGGACTCAAGCATCCGCTCGACGTCGTGGATGTCGCGGAAGGCGATCACGCCGGGCAGCTGGTGGCCGGGCACCGGAATGATGAAGGGTGTGGAGCCGGTGGCGATCAGCAGCCGGTCGTAATGGACTTCCACTCCCGCGCGCGAACGCACGATGCGGCGGCGGCGGTCGATGTGCGCGACCGGGTCGCCCGCGTGCAGCGCGATGCCGTTCTGCGCGTACCACTCGCGCGGGTGCAGCATGATGTCGGCGATGGTCTTGTCGCCCGCCAGCACGGGCGACAGCAGGATGCGGTTGTAATTGCCGTGCGGTTCGGCGCCGAACACGGTGATGTCGTACAGCTCCGGCGCGAGCTTGAGCAGTTCTTCCACCGTGCGCATGCCGGCCATGCCGTTGCCGACGACTACCAGCGCCTGCCGCGCCGCCGTCATAGCGCGACCCAGACCTTGTCGCCGTCGATGCGCGCCGGGTAGGCGACGACGGAATGCTCGGGCGCCTCCAGGCATTCGCCGGTCTGCAAATCGAAGTGCTGCTTGTAGATCGGCGAGGCGACGACGATGCGCTCGCCGAGGCTGCCGACCAGGCCGCGCGACAGCACCGACGCCTGCGAATTGGGATCGTAGTTATCGATGGCGAACACGCGCGGCGCATCATCGCCGATGCGGAACACGGCGACCTGGCGACCGTCGAGCAGCGCGCAGACGCCGGTGTCGGGCACGATGTCGTCGAGCGCGCAGACGGCGTTCCAGTGGGCGTTTTGTATTTCGCGGTGCATGCGCGGCTCCTGTTGATGTTCTAGACGACGACGGTGGCGACGGCGATGGGGATGACGCGCCGGCGTTCATCGAAGGTGGCCGGCCGGATCTGGCCGCGCTCCTCCATGAACACTACGTTGCTGTCGCCCTGGTCGCTGTTGACGAAGTGGCTGAAGCGCTTGCGCGTCTCGGGATTCTCGACGGCGGCCTTCCATTCGCAGACGTAGGTGTCGACCACGTGCCGCATTTCCGCTTCCAGTTCGGCGCCGATGCCCAGCTTGTCGTCGACCACCACCTGCTTGAGGTAGGCGAGGCCGCCTTCGAGGTTGTCGCGCCAGACGCTGGTGCGCTGCAAGCGGTCGGCGGTGCGGGTGTAGAACATCAGGAAGCGGTCGATGTAGCGCACCAGCGTTTCCTTGTCGAGGTCCGACGCCAGCAGCTCGGCGTGGCGTGGCTTCATGCCGCCGTTGCCGCAGACGTAGAGGTTCCAGCCCTTTTCGGTGGCGATGATGCCGACGTCCTTGCTCTGCGCCTCGGCGCATTCGCGGGTGCAGCCGGAAACGCCGAACTTGATCTTGTGCGGCGTACGCAGACCCTTGTAGCGGTTCTCCATTTCGATCGCCAGGCCCATGCTGTCGGCGACGCCGAAGCGGCACCAGGTCGAGCCGACGCAGGACTTCACTGTGCGCAGCGATTTGCCGTAGGCGTGGCCGGACTCGAAACCGGCGGCGATCAGTTCTTCCCAGATCAGCGGCAGCTGCTCGACGCGCGCGCCGAACAGGTCGACGCGCTGGCCGCCGGTGATCTTGGTGTACAGGCCGTACTTCTTGGCGACGGTGCCGACCGCGATCAAGCCATCGGCCGTCACTTCGCCGCCGGCCATGCGCGGCACCACCGAATACGTGCCGTCCTTTTGTATATTGCCGAGGAAGTAGTCGTTGGTGTCTTGCAGGCTGGCGTGTTCTTTTTTCAGCACGAAGTCGTTCCAGCACGAGGCCAGGATATTGGCGGCGACCGGCTTGCAGACTTCGCAGCCGAGACCCGTGCCGTGCTGCGCCAGCAGCGCGCCGAAGCTTGCGATTTTGCCGACGCGGACCAGGTGGTACAGCTCCTGGCGCGTGTGGGCGAAGTGTTCGCAGACGTGGTTGTTGACGTCCATGCCCAGCTTTTTCATTTCCGACTTCATGATCTGCGTGACCAGCGGCACGCAGCCGCCGCACGCGGTGCCGGCCTTGGTGCAGCTTTTCAGCGCGCCGATGGAAGTCGCGCCGGCGGCCACCGCCTCGCACAACGCGCCCTTCGAGACGTCGTTGCAGGAGCAGATTTGCGCGCCGGGCGGCAGCGCGTCGACGCCGAGCGCGGGCCGCGCCTGGCCGTCGGACTGCGGCAGGATCAGGAACTCGGGCGCCTCGGGCAGCTCGATCCGGTTCAACATCATTTGCAGCAGCGTGCCGTATTCGCTGGCGTCGCCCACCATCACGCCGCCGAGCAGATATTTGCCGCAGTCGGAGACGACGATTTTTTTGTAGATCTGTTTGCGCTCGTCGGTGAACTGGTAGCTGCGGCTGCCGGCGACGGTGCCGTGCGGGTCGCCGATGCTGGCGACGTCGACGCCCATCAATTTTAATTTGGTGCTCATGTCGGCACCGGCGAATTCGGCCTGCTCGCCCAGCAGGTGTCTGGCGGCGACGCGCGCCATGTCGTAGCCCGGCGCGACGAGGCCGAAGATCTGGCCTTGCCACAGCGCGCATTCGCCGATGGCGTAGACGTCGGGGTCGGAGCTCTGGCACTGACTGTTGATGGCGATGCCGCCGCGCGGGCCCACTTCCAGGCCGCATTCGCGCGCCAGGTAATCGCGCGGGCGGATGCCGGCCGAGAAGACGATCATGTCGGTGTCGAGATGCGTGCCGTCGGCGAACTGCATGCGCTGGCGGCCCTCGGCGCCGTCGGGCGCGTCGACGATGGCGAGCGTGTTCTGCGCCGTGTGGACGGTGACGCCGAGGTCTTCGATTTTCCGGCGCAGCACGCGGGCGCCGGCGTCGTCGACCTGCACCGCCATCAGGCGCGGCGAAAATTCGACGACGTGGGTGTCGAGCTGCATGTCGCGCAGCGCCTTGGCGCATTCGAGGCCGAGCAGGCCGCCGCCTATCACCACGCCGGTCCTGGAGCGCCGGCCGCATTCGAGCATGCGTTCGAGGTCGTCGATGGTGCGGTAGACGAAACAGTCCTTGCGGTCCTTGCCCGGCAGCTGCGGCACGAAGGGATAGGAACCGGTCGCCATCACTAATTTATCGTAGCTGAACACTTCACCGCTGACCACCGTCACCGTTTTTAAGGCGCGGTCGATGGCGATGGCGCGCGTGTTCAGCTTGAGCACGCGGTTGCCCTGTTCGAAGAAACCGGCCGGCACCAGCGACAGCTGTTCGGCCGTGGTCCCGGAAAAAAATCCGGACAGGTGCACGCGGTCGTAGGCCGGCCGCGCTTCTTCGCACAGCACGGTCACGCGCAGGTCGCCGCGCTCGCCCAGGCTTTCCAGGAATTTTTGGCCGACCATGCCGTGGCCGATGACGATGATGTTCATGATGACGTCCTCTTTTTATGCGGCGGCCAGCGCCGTCTCGTTCACGGTGCTGCTGCTGAAGCGCACGGCGATCGCGCACAATGCCGATGCCGCGACCATCAAGCCCAATACGCTCAAGGTCTGCTGCGTGTTGCCCAGTCCTTTCATCAGGAAGCCGGCGGCCACCGCGCCCGCGTTGCCGCCGGCGCCGATGATGCCGGCCACGCCGCCGAGGGCGCGGTTGTCGATGAAGGGCACCAGCGCGTAGGTGGCGCCGCAAGCCATGTGGGTGAACAGGCCGAAGCCCAGCATGGCGACGACGGCGAAGATGGCGGCGTCGACGTGCGAGAACAGCAGCAGGCCGACGCCCTCGCCTATCATCAGCACGAACAGCAGCGTGACGCGGCTATTGAGGTTGCCGCGCGCGGCCGCCTTGTCGGACAGCCAGCCGCCGAGGGCGCGGGCGAACAGCGCCAGCAAGCCGAAGCTGCCGGCCGCCATGCCGGCCGATTGCAGCGAGAAGCCGAAGTGTTCGACGTAGTAGATCGCGGCGATGTTGTGGATGAAGATCTCGATGCCGAAGCAGGCGCCGTAGGTGACGAACAGCAGCCAGACGCGGTAGTTGGCGGCGGCCAGCTTGAAACTGTCCCAGCCCCCTTTCTTGCCGCCCTCGATGACGATGCCGGCGGCGCGCAGTTCGCTGAAATTCCCCTGCGGGCAGTCCTGCGTGTAGCGCCAGTACAGCGCGGCCATCGCGATCATCAGCACGCCGGGCACCAGCAGCGCGGCGCGCCAGCCGAGGGCGTTGTCGACGCCGAGCATGACCATGGCGGCCATCAGCAGCGGCATCAGTGCCTGCGCGGCGCCGCCGCCGGCGTTGCCCCAGCCGGCGGCGGCCGCGTTGGCGGTGCCGACCACCTTGGGCGCGAACCTCACCGACGTGTGGTACTGCGTGATGACGAAGCTGGCGCCGGCCGCGCCTATCCCGAGGCGGAAGAACAAAAAGCTTTCGTAGCTGTGCGCGAAGGCGACGCCGATGACGGGGATGGCGCCCACCAGCAGCAGGCCGGTGTAGGTCTTGCGCGGGCCGAAGGTGTCGCACAGCGGGCCGACCAGCAGCCGCACCAGGATCGTGATGGCGACGGCGGCGATGTTGATGTTGGCGATCTGCCCCACGCTCAGATGGAATTCGCCTTTGATGACCGGCATCAGCGGCGCGCACGCGAACCAGGCGAAGAAGCAGACGAAGAAGGCCATCCAGGTCAGGTGGAAGGCGCGCATCTGCGGCGTCGATATCGAAAAGAGCTTGATGCTGTCAGCTTTGCTGGCCATGTTTTTCCCCATTCAGAAACGAAAAAGCGTCCGCGCAGCGCGGTTCGAAAACCTCGCTGGGCGGACGCCGTTGTCCTGTGCCGGTCCGTCGTTGGACCCGCACATTGTGGGGGGATCGCCATTGATCCCTTGCTGTTTCTATTGCAAGACTTGTGCCAGTGCCATCGCCGGCGCGTCGCAGAGGGCCAGCCCGCGCCCGGCGCCTTCCGGTGGACGGGGCCGAAGCGGCGCGTGCGATGTTGCGGTGCACGCTTGCACGCTGACGGTGCGTCGCACCGTGCACCGCGATGCCATCCCGCCCGCCCGGCCTAAGGACGGTGGCGGATCGGGAACGCGGCCGCGTAGGCTTGCGGGTCGCGGCCGTCCCAGACCACGCCGTCCATCAGCGTCGACGTGCGCAGCATGCCGGCCGGGACGTCGGTGCCGCTCATCTCGGCCGCCTGCCGGTACAGGCCGACCTGATTGACCTTGCTGGCCACGGCCAGGTAATCGGGATCGTGCTTGAGCAGGCCCCAGCGGCGCTGCTGCGTCATGAACCACATCGCGTCCGACAGATAGGGGAAGTTGACGGCGCCGCCGTCGTAGAATTTCAGGCAGTGGGCGTCGTCCCACTCCCGGCCCAGGCCGTCCTGGTAGTGGCGCAGCGTGCGCGGCGCGATCACTTCCTTGCCGGTGTTGAGGTAGGGCGGCGCGGCGATGATTTCGGCCGTGGCCAGTTTATTGGCGGTCGAGGCGGCGATCCAGCGGCTGGCGTCGAGCACGGCGGCGACCAGCGCGCGGCAGGTGTTCGGATGGTGGCGCACGAAATCGGCCGAGGCGCCCAGCACTTTTTCCGGATGGTCGGGCCAGATCTGCTGGGTGGTGGCGGCGGTGACGCCGACGCCGTCGGCCACGGCGCGGTGGCCCCACGGCTCGCCGACGCAGAAACCATCCATCTGGCCGGCGCTCATGCTGGCCACCATCTGCGACGGCGGCACCGTGATGACGCTGACGTCGCGCAGCGGATCGACGCCGTGCGCGGCCAGCCAGTAGTACAACCACATGGCGTGGGTGCCGGTGGGGAAGGTCTGGGCGAAGGTGTAGCCGCGCGGCTCGGCCCGCATCAGCGCGGCCAGCGTGGCGCCGTCGGTGGCGCCGCGCCCCGCCAGCTGGGTCGACAGCGTGATCGCCTGGCCGTTCTGGTTCAGGCCCATCAGCACCGCCATGTCCTTTTGCTGGCCGCCCACGCCCAGCTGGGCGCCGTAGATCAAGCCATACAGCGCGTGGGCCGCATCGAGTTCGCCGCTGACGAGCTTGTCGCGCACGCCGGCCCACGACGCCTCGCGCCGCAGCACGATCTTGATGCCGTGCCGCTCGTCGAAGCCGAGCAGCGACGCCAGCACCACCGAGGCGCAATCGGTGAGCGGATTGAAGCCGATGCGGACGCTGTCCTTTTCCGGCCGCGCGCCGGTGGCCACGGTCGCGCTCACGCCGGCACCTGGCGTGGGCGGCGCGGCGCTTGCGGCGTCGCGGGAATTGTAAAATCATGCACCATGTCTGTGCCTCGCACTATTCCGGGGGAGCTTTTCAGCCCAACAGGTCTTCCACGTCCAGCAGGCGCTGGGCGATGTCGGACAACTTCATATTCTTGTTCATGGCCATGCTGCGCAGCTTTTGATACGCCACCTCCTCCGTCATGTGATGGCGCGCCATCAGCACGCCCTTGGCGCGTTCGACCACCTTGCGCTCGGCCAGTTTGAGTTTGGTGTCGGACAGCTCGCTGCGCAGCTTCTGCTCCTGCCTGAAGCGCGCCAGCGCCACGTTGAGCACCGGCTTGATGCGGTCGGCGTGCAGGCCGGCCACGATATAGGCCGACACGCCGGCCGCCATCGCCGCCTCCATGCGGCCGGTGTCCTCGCTCTCGGTGAACATGACGATGGGGCGGCGCTCGTCGCGGGTGGCGATGACGATGTGTTCGAGCACGTCGCGGGCGTCCGACTCGGCGTCGATGATAATCATGTCCGGCTGCAGCAGCGCGATCTGCGCCGGCAAGTGCATGTCGGCCGGCAGCGAGGCGACGATGTCGTAGCCCGCTTCGACCAGGCCCAGATGCAGCGCGTGGGCGCGTCCGGCCTGCGCGCGCAGCGCGGCGTCGTCCTCGTCGGCGGCGCCGATGACGGTGCGGACGACGATGATGCGCAGCGCGCGCAGGGCGGAGTGGGACGGGGCCGTCATGGCTGATCGAGGTATTTCATATCCTAGTATAAGCAAGAATCAAACCAAGCAATCCACGGTCCGCCGCCGCATGCGACAGCGCGTTGGCGCTATTGTTAATATGCGCGTAAGCTGTCAACTGAAATGTCAACCGAAGAGAGGATCATCGTGGGAAAGCTCATGCCCAATGCGCCGGTCTATTATGCATTGGCTCAATGTCAGTTCAATCCGGTCGCGCTGATGGCGAAATATGCCGATGACATTCAGGACATTTTGCGGCGCCGCGGCTATACGCTGTTCGAACCGCTGCAAATCACACAGCTGCAATTTGTCAACGCTGCCGGACAGAGCGCAGCCCGGCCTGAGCTGGCGCAGTCGACAAGCTGGCTTTTGACCCGCGCCGACCGTAGCGCCGGCTTTATCCTGGGAACCTCGGGACTGACGTTTCATACCACGCATTATCAGACCAGCGCCGAATTCCTTCCCGAACTATTGCAGGGCTTGCGGGTGGTGCACGACGTGGTACAACTGGAGTATCTCAGCAGGGTGGGTGTGCGCTATCTGGATGCCGTATTGCCGCTGCCACAAGAAACCATCGAGGAATATCTGGCCGAGGGCCTGCGCGGCGTGACACTGCCGGTGCAGCAGCGTTACGCGCTCAATGAGACCGTCTACGATACGCCGGGCGCGCCACCGCTAAGGTCCGGCACGCTGGTGGCGCGGGTCCATCGCATGCACGGCTTGCTGGGCTATCCACCGGACATGGTGCCGAACGGCCTGGCCATCAAGCCGCGCTTTCAAACCGGCCACGCCGTCCAGCACGCGGTGATCGATACCGATCATTTTGTTGAAGGCCAAATACCGCTTGATTTCGAGCTCATCAAAAACCAGCTGCAATCCTTGCACGACGGCGTGAGACAGGTGTTCGATGCCACGACGAGCGAACATGCCAGGTCGATGTGGATGCGGACCACCGTGGGAGTTTAAATGCATCATCTTTCCAGTCCGGCCGAGCGCCAACCCCACCCGGTCATGAAACGCCTGATATATAGCACTGGCAGCAGCTACGATGTGCGGCGCGCCGACGTATGGATGCCATATCTGCAAGGACGGGTTGAATTTACCGTCACGCATGCGATGCCGGTCCAAGCGCGGGCCGATGTGCGCACGCCTGCGGAACACCTGGCTAACATTCGCGCGGTTCTCCAGCCTGCGATTGCCGATCTGGCGGAACTGTTTGATGTGTCACGTCAGGCCATCTATAAATGGCTGGCCGCCGACACCAGGCCGGATGCCGACAAAATGCCGCGGCTCACCGAACTGAGCCGGATCGCCGACGCCTTCCGCCACGCCGGCATAGCGCGCGCCGGCGCACTGCTGAAGATGCGGGCGCTACATGGAAAATCGCTGTTCGACCTGCTCAAATCGAATACCGACAGCAGCGCGGCGGTCGCGCAACTGATTGCGGAAGCGACGACGATGGAGCAGGCCTACCGCGATTCCGGGCTGGCGCTATCGTCCGCAACACCAAGCGGCGACTGGCAGTCCTCGGTTTCGATTCCCGGCTCCGTTGAGGAATAAGGCATGCCGCTGCGCGACTCCGGCTGGCGCCAAGGTAACATCCTGACAGACGAGGACGCGCTTGCCCTCGGCCTTTACGCTGTCACCGGAGCGCACAAAAAACTGATCGTCATCTCCCATGATTGCGACCTCGCACATCAAGACGAGGAACAGCTTGAGCTGATCGCCGCCGACATCGTCGCGCGGGCCGATCCCATGTTCGCCAAGGCGCGCCATCCACGCCGCCTGCATCTGACGCTGACCAATCAGAGCTGCATCGAACTGCGCCACTCCGAACGCATGGCGGTACCGCGACTCCGTTTCGACAATCTGCAACAACCGGATATGAACCACGTCATTTCCGAAGATGAAAAGCGCGTGCTCAAACAGTGGCTGGCCGCGCGTTACGGACGGCCGGCGTTTCCCAATGCGCTGGAGCAGCGGCTACGCATCAAGCACGGCAAGCGCGATGTGATCGGGCATATCGAAACCATCGTCAAGACCAGCAGCGACAAGCTGGTCGGACTCTTCTTCGATCTGGGTAAGGAGCGCGGCATGGAACTGCCCGACGACGCGCCTTACTTTCTGTCGATATCGGTGGTGTACGATGCTATCGATGGCGGCCCGGTGGCGCGTGGCGCGGCTGAACGGACCGCGACGGATTTGAGTCGTTTATTTCACGCGGCCTATGGCGCGCCGGACGTCGCCACGCAGATCGCGCTGGACCGCTGCACGGCCGTCGCGGACACACAATTTACCTTGTCCGATTTACGCCGGGTCGACCAATGGCGGCTTGAACACATCAGCTTGCGGGAAGACCCGCCGGGCGACTTTCTTGCCGCCGGGGCCACGCCGGTGTGAGCGCCGCGGCATCCATCCAGCAAGCCCAGCCGATGGACGCCGCCGGCGCCGCCGACGGTCAGCCCTGCTCGTCGGCGTACTGACCCAGGCGCGCGGCCGTGCGCGGCGCCAGCTCGTGGGCGGCGCCGACGGTCATGCCGAGGTCGTGCAGGCGGCCGTCCTTCAGGCCGTAGACCCAGCCGTGCACGGTGACGTTCTGGCCGCGGTCCCACGCATCCTGCAAGATCGTGGTCTGGCAGACGTTGCCGACCTGCTCGACCACGTTGAGCTCGCACAAGCGCTCGGCGCGCTTGTTGCTGGTCAGGACGTCGCCCAGATAGCGCTCGTGCTTCTGGTGCACATCCTGCACATGGCGCAGCCAGTTGTCGGCCAGGCCGATGCGGGTGCCCGTCATGGCCGCGTGCACGCCCTTGCAGCCGTAGTGGCCGACGATGATGACGTGCTTGACCTTGAGCACGTCGACGGCGAATTGCAGCACCGACAGGCAATTCAAGTCCGAGTGCACCACCACGTTGGCGATGTTGCGGTGGACGAAG
>NZ_JANXMI010000114.1 GCF_025354735.1 Rugamonas sp. | reverse complement strand
GCCTGGTTTCCAGCCGCCTGGACGCGGGGACGAGCGCGATGCCGACGCCGTCTTCTTAGGCTCGTAGCCCTCGATGACGTTGACCGGAATCAGCTGCTTGGTGAAGCGTTCGATGCGCTTGACGTTCATGCCTTCGGCGTGGTTCACCAGCGAGATCGCCAAGCCGTTGCGGCCGGCACGGCCGGTACGGCCGATGCGGTGCACGTAGTCTTCAGGGAACTTCGGCAGGTCGTAGTTGAACACGTGGGTGATGGTCGGCACGTCGATACCGCGCGCGGCGACGTCGGTGGCGATCAGGATCTTGACCTGGCCGCGGCGCAGGCTGTCGAGCGTGCGGTTACGGGCGCCCTGGTGCATGTCGCCATGCAGCGCGGCGGCCGAGAAACCGGCGATGTTCAGACGGTCGGCGATGGTGTCGGCGTCACGCTTGGTGGCGGTGAAGACCACGGCCTGGTCCAGCGTTTCGTCGCGCAGCAAATGGTCCAGCAGGCGGTTCTTGTGCGACAGGTCGTCGACGAAGTGGACGCGCTGCGAAATGTTTTCGTGCTTGTTGGCGGCGCTGACGACCTGGATCACTTGCGGATTCTTGGTGATGCGGCGCGCCATGTTGCCGACGACGCCGTCGAGCGTGGCCGAGAACAGCATGGTCTGGCGGGTCGATGGCGTCGCTTCGACGATTTTTTCGATGTCGTCGATGAAGCCCATGTCGAGCATGCGGTCGGCTTCGTCCAGCACCAGGATTTCCAGTTGCGAGAAGTCGATCTTGCCCGATTCCATGTGGTCGATCAGACGGCCGGGGGTGGCGACCAGGATTTCAGGATTCTTGGCCAGCAGTTGCATCTGTTTTGGGTAAGGCATGCCGCCCAGGATGGACACGGCCTTCAGGCGGCGCAGGTTGACGGCGTACTTGTCGGTGTTCGCGGTCACTTGCAGGGCCAGTTCGCGGGTCGGGGTCAGCACCAGCATTTTTGGCTGGGCGGCCTTGAAGCGCGGGCGCTCGCCACGGGCGCGGGCAGCTTGCATTTCCTGGTTCGGCGTCTTGCTGGCGGCGGCCGGATCGATGGCCGCCAAGCGGTGCAGCGACGGCAGCATGAACGCGGCGGTTTTGCCGGAGCCGGTTTGCGACGAGACCAACAAGTCCTTGCCTTCGATGGCGGCGGGAATCGCTTGCTCCTGGACGGGGGTCGGCTTGGTGTAGCCGGCGTCGGTCAGGGCTTGGATAAGGGACGTGTTGAGGCCAAGTAATTCAAATGTCATTCTGTTCTTTCGTAAAAATCAGCGTTCGTGCAAAAGCCGAACGCAACATAGCAACGCCAACCAAAACGAAATGACTCAATCAAAATCGAAAGAAATTTCGGCACAAAAGCTTTGCGCCGGGACGGTGTCAGGTGCGACACACAAGGCGGGAGGGCTTTATTAAGCGGCATCCGTGGGATGCGCTAAGGCTTGCGAAGCTGCTAGTTATTCTTTGCGTCTGCAAGCTGTTGCAGCGCACAAGCGACACTATACCGTATTTTCGCTGTCGCAGCGAGGGGAATCTCGGCGTTTTAACGGGGCGCCGGGGCGTAACGCCAAATTGTGTCAATTTGGAAGTATTGCTGGCGGGGCGGTCGAGGGCGCCGGCGGCCGGTTTTTGTCGGGGCGAAAAAAAGCCGCCTTTGCAGGCGGCTCCCTGTTGCTCAGGCGCGCGCCTTACGCGTAGTCTTCGGCGTTCAGGCCCATGACGTGCGAGAAGCCGCCGTCGACATAGGTGATTTCGCCGGTGATGCCGGAGGCCAGGTCCGACAGCATGAAGGCGGCCGTGTTGCCCACTTCGTCGATGGTGACGTTGCGGCGCAGCGGCGCGTGCGACGAGGCGAAGCCGAGCAGCTTGCCAAAGTCCTTGATGCCGGACGCGGCCAGGGTCTTGATCGGGCCGGCCGAGATGCCGTTGGCGCGGATGCCGAGCTTGCCGAGGTTTTCCGCCAGGTAGCGCACCGACGCTTCCAGCGAGGCCTTGGCCAGGCCCATGGTGTTGTAGTAGGGGATGGCGCGCACGGCGCCCAGGTAGGACAGCGTCAGCAGCGACGAGCCTTCCTTGAGCAGCGGCAGCGCGGCCTTGGCCATGGCCGGGAAGCTGTAGGCCGAGATGTCGTGGGCGATGCGGAAGTTTTCACGCGTCAGGCCGTCGAGGAAGTCGCCGGCGATCGCTTCGCGCGGGGCGAAGCCGATGGCGTGGACCAGGCCGTCGAGCCGGGTCCAGCTCTGGCCCAGGTCGGTGAACAGGGCGGCGATCTGCTCGTCGCTGCCGACGTCGCAGTCGAACACCAGCGCGCTGTCGAATTCCTTGGCGAACTCGGTGATGCGGTCCTTGAAGCGCTCGCCGACGTAGGTGAAGGCCAGTTCGGCGCCTTCGCGATGGCAAGCCTTGGCGATGCCGTAGGCGATGGACCGGTTCGACAACAGGCCGGTGATGAGGATTTTTTTGCCTTGCAAGAACGCCATATGGACTCCGAATGCTACTGCCGCGCAGGCCCGAGCGGGCCACGCCAGTAAGGGTTGTGTTGGGTGTGGTGCTGGTGCCCGGCGCGGGCCGTGGGCCTTGCTGATGCCATCGCATCAGGCGCCGGCCGCTGCGGCCTCAAGAACGAGATTGTAGGACGTGTCCGCCGCGACTGCAACTTTTCGTCGCGGCCACGGCGTGCCAGGGCCGTCTTAATCGTCGTCGTTGTGCTTTTTGTGCTTGGCGGCGTTGCGCGGCACGTGGGCCTTGACCAGCTTGACCGGGGCGTCGTCGTCGTCGCCGTGGTGGCCCTTGGCCTGCTTGTAGTTCGACGCGCCGCGCCGGGTGCCGCGGTCGGCCACGAAGGAGACGGTGGCGTTGTCGGCCACGTCGTTGGAGATGTCGGTGTTGACGGAGGTCGAGATTTTCGGCACCAGGATCGTCGAGCCGGCCACCAGCACGGTTTTTTGCGGAATGTTGTTGGCCTGGCGTATCACTTCCGGCGTCGTGTGGAAGCGCGAGGCCAGCGTTTCGATGCGCTCGCGCGCGCCGGTGATCTTGGTGGTGGTCCAGGTCGACAGCGCCTGGCCCCACTGCGCCAGATTCAGGTGGAACTTGGCCGCGTTTTCCGTCGGCAGCAAAATCTTGGTATGCTCGCCGCCGGTGATGACGGGGCGCTTGAACTGCGGATTGAGCGCCTTGAATTCGTCGACCGACAATTCGGCCAGCTGGGCCGCGATGGTCAGGTCGATGTCGCTGGTCTTGTCGACGGTGGTGAAGTAGGGCGTGTTGTCGATCAGCGGCAGCGTGACGCCGAACTGGGCCGGATTGGCGATGATGTTCTTGACCGCCTGGAGCTTGGGCACGTAGTTGCGGGTTTCGGCCGGCATCTGCTCGGCCAGGCTCTCGAAGTCGGTCGGCTTGCCGGCGGCCTGGTTGCGGGCGATGGCCTTCTGCACCGAGCCTTCGCCCCAGTTGTAGGCGGCCAGCGCCAGTTGCCAGTCGCCGAACATGTCGTACAGGCGTTGCAGATAGGTCAGGGCGGCGTCGGTCGAGGCGACGATGCCGCGGCGGTCGTCCTTGAAGGCGGTCTGCTTGAGGTTGAAGTCGCGCCCGGTGCCCGGCACGAATTGCCACATGCCGGCCGCGTTGGCGCTCGACAGGGCGTTCGGGTTGAAGGCCGATTCGATGAAGGGCAGCAGCGCCAGCTCGGTCGGCATGCCGCGCTTTTCCAGCTCGGAGACGACGTGGAACAGGTAGAGCGAGGCGCGCGCCGTGGTGCGGGCGATGTAGTCGGGCCGGCTGGTGTACCAGTTGACGTGCTTGGTGACCAGTTCGTTGCTCAGGTCGGGAATCGCGAAGCCGGTGCGGATGCGGCCCCAGACGTCGGTTTCCTTGTAGGCTTCGTCGCTGCCGGCTTTGGCGGCGGCGGCGGCCAGGTCGGGCAGCCTGGCGGCGGGGGAGGAAATCTGCGTGGCGGACGGCGCCGCGTACGTGGTGTCGGCGGCCTGGCCGAGGGCCGGCGCCAACGCCAGCAGCAGGGTGGCCAGGAGTAGCGCGGTTGGCGATTGATTATTGCTTGCTTGCATAGATTTCCATTGTTGTCGACTGGGAAACATCGAGCGGACCATGAATAAACAAAAGTGGAGTGTACGTAGCTGCAAATAGCGCGTCAAGAAATATGTCGGTTCGATGACGGCTTTCGGCTTAATTCTTTTTGACAATAATTGCATGCGAATACGAAGAAAATGCCGGAAGTTGCGGGTTTCCGGGCCGGTTCAGGGGCGGGCGCTGGGGAGGGCGGATGCATCATTTTGGTTCACGCCCTCGGATTGGACGAGGCGCGCGCATAGAAAGTATGAGATGGCGCAAAGAATGCGTACAATTCGCGTTTTGGGTGCGTCGTTTTGCCGCGCCGCTTATTTGCAGTTTGTTATTTAATATCAGGAATGCATGATGACCACCGCCACCCCCGACCATGACGCCGTGATCGCCGCCACCGAAACCTGGCTGGAGAAGGCTGTCATCGGGCTCAATCTGTGCCCGTTCGCCAAAGCCGTGCACGTCAAGAAGCAGATCCGCTACGTGGTCAGCGACGCGACCACGCCGGAAGCCCTGCTGGTGACCCTGATGGATGAGCTGCAATTGCTGTCCGACACCGACCCGGAAGCGATCGACACCACGCTCATCATCCATCCCGATGTGTTGCAGGATTTCGAGGATTACAACGAGTTCCTCGACGTCGCCGACGCCGCGCTGGAAGACATGGATTTGATCGGCGAGTTGCAGGTGGCCAGTTTCCACCCGCAGTACCAGTTCGCCGACACGCATGCCAACGATATCGACAACTACACCAACCGCTCGCCGTATCCGACCTTGCACTTGCTGCGCGAAGACAGCGTCGAGCGCGCCGTCGAAGCCTTCCCGGAGGCGGCCGATATTTTCGAGAAGAATATCGAGACGCTGCGCAAGCTCGGCCATGACGGCTGGGACCAGCTGATGCTGGTGAAGTGAGGTGGGCGCGATGAGTGATGGACCGCAACGGGCCGATACGCCGTGCGTGGCCGTCTGTTCAACGACGTTCGATGAGATTTGCCGCGGCTGCGGACGCAGCGTGGTCGAGGTGGCGCACTGGGTATCGATGACGGCCGAGGCCAAGGAGATGGTGTGGCAGCGCATATTGGCGCAAGGTTATCCGCGCCGGAATAGTTGATGACTGGGGCGCTGAATCTGGGGCCGGCCCCGCTTTGACGGCGCCAGCTGCGGCCACTCAACTTTAGCGGGGTCTGCCCCTGAAGTTGCGCCGCCTGCTTGCGCCCGAGGTCGCGGCAACCGGTGTCGCCGCGACCTCGGGCCCTGAATCAATACGAACCGACGAAATTCTTCTTGCCGATTTCCACGCCGTTGTGGCGCAGGATGTCGTAGGCGGTGGTGACGTGGAAGAAGAAGTGCGGCAGCGCGTAGTGCAGCAGGTATTCCTGGCCGGTGAAGTGGCGGGTCTTTTCGCCGCTGCCGGTGGTGATGGCGCGCTCGGCGCTCGCTTCGATCTCGGCCTTCGAGACGCTGTCGATGAAGGTCAGCGTCTTGTTGATGCGGGCCTTCAGTTCCTCGAAGGTCTGCTCGGTGTCTTCATACGAGGGCACGTCGGCGCCGGCCAGGCGGGCGCTGCAGCCTTTGGCGAAGTCGGCGGCGATCTGGATTTGGCGGTTGAAAGCCAGCATGTCCGGGAACAGGCGGAATTGCGTCAGGGCGGCCGGGTCGATTTTTTTGTCGATGGCGTGGGCTTCGGCCTTGTCCAGGATGACCAGCAGGCTGTTCAGGATTTGCTTGAACACGGGGACGGAGGCGGAGTACATGGAGACGGTCATGGCGGGTTCCTTTAGGTGAAGAGCCGCGATGATAGCAAGCTTGCGTGGTTTTTGCTTGCGGCCCCATATACACTGTTCATATCACTGTTCTTTTTCCGTCCTTTCCGTGCATAATTCCCATATAGCAAAAATATAAGCACTGAGGTCAGCGTCACCAGCGTCGCACTTCATGATGAATCCACTGTCGTTGTCAATTAATTCATAAGCCCGATGATGCATATTCAACGAACCGGCCGCCCGCGCGCCGTTCCTGCATGACTAGTAGCCATGTTTATCAGAGCCTGCGTTCCAGGCTGAGCGCGCTGTATGGTTTGTCTATCTATGGCGCCCTGTTGCTGGTGGTCTTTGGCGGCCTGGTGATCCCGGCCATCATCGGCAGTTATTTGCTGATCGGCGTGCACGAACAGCAGTCGGCCAAGATGGCGCTCAACGAATCGTTGCAGCGCAACGCCGACATCCTGGCCCTGGGCATGCAGGAATCGCTGTGGAATATGAACGCCGAGTCGGCCCATTCGCTGGTCGAGTCGGTGATGCGCGACCGCTCCGTGCTCCAGGTGCAGGTGATCGGCCAGGCCGACGCCCAGTTCATGAACGTCCATTCGCCGCTGCGCCCGACCGGCAACGTCTACCGCGCCGAGCGCGAAATCCTCGTGCGCGGCGAGCGCATCGGCCGCATCCTGGTCGAGATGGACGACGCCCGCAGCCAGCAGGACTTGCGCGAGAAGCAGCTGTCCTATGTGTTCGTGCTGGCCGGCCAGCTGACGGTGTCGCTGATGCTGATCGTGATGTTCCTGAACAAGCGCCTGCTGAAACCCCTGCGCAAGCTGATGCGCTTTTCCGACCGCCTCTCGCACGGCGACTTCGAGACCCGGCTCGACCTGGCCGGCCGCGATGAACTGGGCCGCCTGGCCGGCCAGCTCGAACAGATGCGGGTCGCCATCAAGCACCTGTTCGAGGACATCGGCCAGCGCGAGGAGCGCTTCCGCACCATCGTCACGCAGGTGCCGGGCGCCGTGTTCCGCTTCCGTCCCGACGGCCCCATCGACTTCGTCTCCGACGCCATCGAAGACATCTCCGGCTATTCGGCCGCGCAATTCATGCGCGGCTCCACGCACTCGTGGGTCAACCTGATTTGTCCGGAAGACCGCAAGATGCACCGCCGCCACGTGACGCAGGCGCTCTACACTGGCCAGCCCTACGACATCGAATACCGCATCGTCGACGCCTCCGGCACCGAGCGCTGGGTCGCCGAAAACGGCCAGCCGCAGGCCCACGAAGGCGGCGCCGCGCCGTGGGTGGACGGCATCATCTCCGACATCCGCCAGCGCAAGCACAATGAAATGCGTATCGAGGCGCTGCTGGCCGAGCAGAGCGCGATCCTCGACAACGTGATGTTCGGCGTGATGTTCGTCCGCAACCGCCACGTGGTGTCGGTCAACCGCCGCTGCGAAGAACTGTTCGGCTACGCGCCGGGCGAGATGACGGGCGCCTCGACGTCCATCGTGTTTCCGACCTCCTTCGACTTCGACGCGGCCGGCGCGCGCCAGTATCCCTCGCTGGCCTCGGGCGAATACTTCAGCGAGGAGCGCCACTACCGGCGCCAGGACGGCACGCTGTTCTGGTGCATGGTGAGCGGCTACGCGCTCGACCAGAACCGCTCCAACGAGGGCAGCATCTGGGTCTACGCCGACATCACCGAGCGCAAGGAGGCGGAAGAAAAACTGCGCCTGTCGGCCGCCGTGCTGCAACACATCGCCGACGGCGTGATGGTGGTCGACGCCGACGGCAAGATCGTCGCCGTCAACCCGGCCTTCACGCAAATCACCGGCTACAGCGAGGCGGAGGCGCTGGGCCAGGACCGCACGCTGGCGCGCTCCGGCCGCCACGACGAAAACTTTTACGCCGACTTGTGGCAGGAACTGGTGCGCACCGGCTTCTGGCGCGGCGAAATCTGGAGCCTGCGCAAGACCGGCGAGCTGTATCTGGAGTGGCTGACCCTGAGCGCGGTGCGCGACACCAAGGGCGTCGTCACCCACTACGTCGGCGTCTTCAGCGACATCACGGTGGTCAAGGAATCGCAGGAAAAGCTCGACCACATGGCCCACCACGATCCGCTGACGGCGCTGCCGAACCGCCTGCTGTTCCACGACCGCCTCCAGCACGCGCTGCCGCGCGCCATGCGCGACAACGAACAACTGGCGCTGCTGTTCATCGATTTGGACCGCTTCAAGAACGTCAACGACACGCTGGGCCACCACATCGGCGACGAGCTGCTCAAGCAGGTCGCGGCGGCGCTGTCGGACAAGCTGCGCGAGGGCGACACGCTGGCCCGTCTGGGCGGCGACGAATTCATCGTCCTGCTGGAAAACGTCGACGGCCAGTACGGCGCCAGCCTGGTGGCCGAAAAACTGGTGGCCATGTTCGAGCAGCCCTTCATGGTCGCCGGCCACGAATTGTTCGTCACCTGCAGCGTCGGCATCAG
>NZ_JANXMI010000092.1 GCF_025354735.1 Rugamonas sp. | reverse complement strand
GGCCGGCGCGGCGTGCGCGGCGCGCCGGCTCTTTTGCTGTAGTCTATGGCTGTTGCCGCTCCTGCCGGAGCGGTGCTGATCGCCACTTCAAGGAGAGATACAGATGCGCGTCGATATTTACCGCAGAGCCGAAGCCCACGGAGCTTTTTTCTTCCTCGCCGTCCCGGAAGGCAAGCCCATACCCGAAGAAGTCACCAACACCGACTGGCAGCCCGAAGCCCAGCGGGTCGAAATGGACGAGCAGGCCGGCACGCTGCCCGCCTATCACATCGAGCACGGCATCGACCAAATTGGCAGCAAGGGCTACGCGATCACGGCGCTGAAGGATATTTAAACGCCGCCGGTGGCGCCGGCCGCCAAGCCGGGGCGGATGCGGCGACGAAACCGGGGTCAGACCACGATGGACGCGCCGGCGCTGGTGCCGATGGAGGCGCCGGCGATGCTCCCCTCCGCCGTCCTCCGCGACTGCTACAATCGCGCCATCTTCCCCACCGCCCGCACCGATGAACCGCACGCCGTCGCTCAGCATCCTCGTCCCCGCCTACAATGTGCGCCACTACGTCGGCGACTGCCTCGCCGCCATCCTGGGCCAGCTGCAAGCGCAGCATGAACTGATCGTCATCGACGACGGCTCCACCGACGGCACGGCCGCGCTGCTGCGGCAGCTGCGGGCGGACCACGGCGGCGACAATTTCACGCTGATCGAACAATCCAACCAAGGCATCTCCTGCGCCCGCAACGCCGCCGTGCAAGCCGCGCGCGGCGACTACCTGGTCTTCATCGACAGCGACGACCTGCTGCTGCCCGGCGCGCTGGCCGCTATCGACGGCGCGATCGCGCAGTGGCAGCCGGACGCCATCGCCGTCGACTTCCGCATGTGGCATCCGGACCAGCCGGCCAAGAACCGCACCGTGCGCTGCGGCTACCAGGCCGATACGCTGATTACGGACCGCGACACGATATTGAAGGTGTTCTTCGCCGACCGCGACATGTACGTGTGGGCCAAGATCATCAAGCGTGCCATCTACGGCCAGCTGGCCATGCCGCTGTTCCCGCCGGGCCGCGTGTTCGAGGACGTGGCCGTCGTGCCGCAGTTGCTGAACCTGTGCGCCAGCCTGGTCTACCTGCCGCTGCCGCTACTCGATTACCGCCAGCACCCGGTCAGCATCACGCGCGCCATTTCGGAACGCTGGTGCATGGACTTCGCCGCCGCGCTGCTGCCGGTCAAACAGCAGTTCCAGCGCCACGCGGTGAGCGCGTCGGTGCGGCTGCACTTCGACGTGGCGGTCTGCTATTTTTATGTGGCGGTGGTGAAGAATTCTTACCAGCTGCCGGCCGCGGTGGGCCGGCGCGTGCGCGCCGCGATCAGGGCGCGTTTGCTCGAAGGGCTGTTCAACGATTACCGCGACGTGCTGCGCGCGATGGAAGACGGCACGCTGCTGACGAACGACGCCGCGTCCGACCGCGCGCACGCCAGACAGATACGCGCCGCCATCAACGGCAGCCTGGTTTTCCACTGGAGCCAGACCATCAACCGCAAAATCAAACTGTGGCGCCGCATGCGCGCCACGCGCGCGCTGGCCGGATAAGTCATCAAGCCGGCGACATGGAAATGGGGCACGCCAACGCAATTCGCCTCAGTATTCGATCGCCACTTCGGTCGCGCCCAGACCCTGCAAGGCCAGCTGCAATTCGTCGGACGGCGCGACGCGCCACTGTTCGCCGAACTGCAACACGCACGACACGCCCTGCGGCGCCACGCGGGCCGAAATGATCAAGCCGTTGTCGCTGCGGTAGGGCGTCAGCACGGCGGCGATCTTCGCGCTGCTCAAGGTGGCCGGCAGCGCCAGTCCGAGCTGGCGGCCGTACTGCACGCGCGCGGTGACGATGTCCATCACCTTCTCGGCCGAGATCCGCAGCCCGCCCGAAAAACGGTCTTCCGACACCTTGCCGACGACGGCCAGGAACTCGTCTTCCTTGAACATCTTCTTGTTCTCTTCGAACACCTCGCTGTACACCGTCACTTCGACGACGGCGCTGTTGTCGTCGAGCGTGACGATGAGGATCTTGCCGCGCTGCGTCATCTGCGGCCGGATGCCGGTGATAACGCCGCACAGCATGCGCGGCTCGCGCGACGGCTCCAGGTCCGCCAGCTTGGTGCGCGCGAAACGGCGCGCTTCCGGCGCATAGGAATCGAACATATGGCCCGACAAATAAAAGCCGAGCGCGATTTTTTCCTCGGCCAGTTTCTGCTTGTCGGTGAACGGCGCGCACTTGACGTATTCGGGCGGCGCCACCAGGTCGCTGTCGTCGCCGCCGAACAGGCTGACCTGGTTGGCGGCCTTGGCTTCCTGGTCGGCGCACTCCATCGCGAAGCTGACCGACGCCAGCAAAATCGCGCGGTCTATCTTCAGGCAGTCGAAGGCGCCACTGCGGATCAGCGACTCGATGGTGCGGCGGTTGATCTGCTTCTTGTCGACCCGCTTGCAGAAATCGAACAGGCTCACGAACGGTCCGCCGGCGGTGCGGGCGGCGATGATGGCCTCGATCGCGCTCTGGCCCGAACCCTTGACGGCTCCCAGGCCGTAGCGGATCTGCGTGACTTTTTTACCGGTGACCGACGGCGCCGGACCGTCCGGCATGAAGCGGTAGTCGGACTGGTTGATATCGGGCGGCAGCAGGGTCAGGCCGCAGATGTCGATGGCGTCTTCGACCAGGATCTTGACCTTGTCGGTGTCGTCCATCGCCAGCGACATATTGGCCGCCATGAACGCGGCCGGATGGTGGGCCTTCAGATACGCGGTGTGGTAGGACAGCAGCGCGTAGGCGGCGGCGTGCGATTTGTTGAAACCGTAGCCGGCGAACTTTTCCATCAAGTCGAAAATCTCGTCGGCCTTTTGCGCGCTCAAGCCATCCTTGGCGGCGCCGGCGCGGAAGATCTCGCGGTGCTCGGCCATCTCCTCGGCCTTCTTCTTGCCCATCGCGCGGCGCAGCATGTCGGCGCCGCCCAGCGAGTAGCCGCCGACGATCTGCGCCATCTGCATCACCTGCTCCTGGTAGACCATGATGCCGTAGGTCTCGGACAGGATCGATTCGGTGCGCGGATCGGGATAGTCGAATTTTTCGCCGTGCTTGCGCTTGCAGAAGTCGGGGATCAGGTCCATCGGGCCCGGACGATACAGCGCCACCAGCGCGATGATGTCCTCGAAGCGGTCGGGCCGCGCGTCTTTCAGCATGCCCTGCATGCCGCGCGACTCGAGCTGGAACACGGCCACGGTTTTCGCTTTCGTCAGCAGCTCGTAAGACGGCCGGTCGTTCAGCGGCAGGCGCGCCAGGTCGAAGTCGGCCTGCACCGGGTCGAGCATCTTGATGTAGCGGACCGCCCTATCAAGAATGGTCAGCGTGGTCAGACCCAAAAAGTCGAACTTCACGAGGCCGACGGCTTCGACGTCGTCCTTGTCGTATTGCGAGACCACGCCGCCGTCGCCGCCCTGCGTGTAGAGCGGGCAGAAATCGGTCAGCTTGCCCGGCGCGATCAGCACCCCGCCGGCGTGCATGCCGATGTTGCGGGTGATGCCCTCGACCTGCTGCGCGAGGTCGAGCAGCTGCGCCACCTCCTCCTCGTTTTGCTGGCGCTCCTTGAGCATCGGCTCTTCCTCGATCGCCTCGGCGATCGACACCGGCTTGCCCGGCTTGAACGGGATCAGCTTCGAGACGCCGTCGCAGAAGTTGTAGCCGAAGTCCATCACGCGGCCGACGTCGCGGATCGCGCCCTTGGCCGCCATGGTGCCGAAGGTGGCGATCTGCGACACCGCGTCGCGGCCGTACAGGTCCTTGACGTGCTGGATCACGAGGTCGCGCTTTTCCTGGCAGAAGTCGATGTCGAAGTCGGGCATCGAAACGCGTTCGGGATTGAGGAAACGTTCGAACAGCAGGTTGTACTTCAGCGGATCGAGGTCGGTGATCTTCAGCGCGTACGCCACCAGCGAGCCCGCGCCCGAACCCCGGCCCGGTCCGACCGGCACGCCGTTCTCCTTGGCCCACTGGATGAACTCCGCCACGATCAGGAAGTAGCCGGGGAATTTCATGTTGCAGATGGTGTCGGTCTCGAACTTCAGGCGCGCCTCGTAGCGCGGCCTTTCCTTCTCGCGGCGCTCGGGATTATCGTACAACTCGATGAGACGCCTTTCCAGGCCGGCCTTCGATTCGGCGACCAGGAAATCGTCGATGGTCATGCCGGGCGGGGTCGGGAAGTTCGGCAGCTGCGGCTTGCCCAGCGTGAGCGTGAGGTTGCAGCGCTTGGCGATTTCGACCGAGTTTTGCAGCGCCGCCGGCAGGTCGGCGAACAGCGTGCGCATCTCGGCCTGGGTCATGAAGCGCTGGCTGGCGTTGAAGCGCTTGACGCGCTTGGCGTTGGCCAGCATCTCGCCCTCGGCGATGCAGGTGCGCGCTTCGTGGGCGATGAATTCGTCCGGCGAAATGAACTGCACCGGGTGCGTGGCCACCACCGGCAGGCCCAGTTTGGACGCCAGCGCGACCGACTGGCGCACCTGCATTTCCTGGTTGGCCTGGCCGCCGCGCTGGATTTCGATGTAGAAGTGGCCGGGGAAGATGTCGGCCCACTTTTGCGCGTTGCGCTCGGCCAGCGCCGCGTTGCCGTTTTCGAAGGCCACGCCGACGTCGCCGAAGTGCGCGCCGGACAGGGCGATCAAGCCGTTGGCCGGGCTGTCGTCGGGCAGCAGCGCGTAGCTGTTGCTGGTCAGCGCCTGCAGCCACTCGGTGCGGATTTCGGCGCGGCCCTTGTACTGGTTGGTGAGCGAGGCGGTCGACAGCAGCTCGCACAGCTGCAGATAACCCATGCGGTTTTTCGCGAACAGCATCAGGCGCGACGGCTTGTCGCGGTTGTCGTCGTTGGTGATCCAGACGTCGACGCCGATCACCGGCTTGATGCCCTTGCCGCGCGCGGCCTTGTAGAACTTGACCATGCCGAACATATTGGACAGGTCGGCCATGGCCAGCGCGGCCTGCCGGTCCTTGGCCGCCGCCGAAATCAGGTCGTCGATGCGCACCAGGCCGTCGACGATGGAATATTCGGAGTGGACCCGCAGGTGGACGAAGGCCGGGCCGGCCGCCACGTGGGCGGGGGCGGCCGCTGCGGCGGGGCTGTCTTGTTCGATTGCTACCATGCTCATGCGCTGCTCACCACGATGTTTCAACAAGCGGCTATTTTACCGCGCCGCCCGGATCCGGCGAGCATCTCATTTCAGAACGGAGGCATGGGTTTGCGCCGGCGGCCGCGCCGGGTCGCGCAGGGCCTGCGCCGTCATGCGGCGCAAAACTTCTTCGGCCTTGAGCCGCAGCCCGGCCTCGTCCAGATAGAAATCCGGTGCATCGGCCAGCAGCGCGGCATCCTTCGTGTAGGAATCGACATCGCCAAACAATTCATCGAGCAGCAGAAACAATGGCGGATCCACAATGCGCGCCTCAAGCTTAAACTGCCGCAGGAACGTGCGCTGAAATCGGCCCGCCGTCAGCTCTCGCGCCAGAAAACGGCCTATCAACGCCGCGTAGGTGTCGTGAACGTCATTCATGAGCCGCCTCCCAATCGACCTGTGTCTAATAAATGCGCCAGTTGCGCTTCGCTCAACGCCCAGCCCGACAGGAAGTCACCGTGCGCGTCGCGCATGACGTTGAGCCGCGTATCACGATCAATAAAATGCGTGACGGCGGCTAGACGATAAGTCCCTATGTGCATTTCAGTGGAGCCCGCATTAATATGCGCCTCCAGTACCACCCTGAATACCAATAATTTAGCACTATTGACGTTGCCAGCTATTCCAAAATCCGCAGCATGCTTGAACGCGTGCCGTAACTGCCGGGAACTGAATGCGGTAGTCCTATCTTCTCCATCATGCATTTTTAGACCCCGTCGCCGATGATTTGGTTCGAAGGACGAGTTTGATCCAACCGCGCAGCGCGCATGATGAGACACCTCAAGCCCGAAGTAGAGCCCGGCGGGCGGTTGCCCCTGCCCGGCGGTCTCCGCGCCGGCTCTGGCGCAGCCATCTGCCTGTTTTTACGGCAGCGCCGGCGCCGGCGGACGCGATAGCGCTTATAATGTCGGCTGTTCCGCTTTTAGATCCCACGCACCATGCTCGCTCACACCTCCAGCGCTTCGGCCAGCGCCGACGCCATCGCCGCCGCCGCCGTACACGTCAACATCGCCGCCTATAAATTCATCACCTTCGACAACACCGAGGAGTTGCGGCCGCAGTACCAGGCCATCTGCGCGGAACTGGGCCTGAAGGGCACCATTTTGCTGACGCCCGAGGGCATCAATATGTTCGTCTCCGGCCCGCGCGGCCATATCGACCAGTTCTTGCGGTGGGTGCGCGGCGACGTCCGCTTCGCCGACCTGGAGGTGAAGGAAAGCCTGTCGACCGAGCAGTCGCACAAGCGCATGCTGGTGAAGATCAAAAAAGAAATCATCACCATGCGCATGCCGCTGATTAAGCCCGAGGAAGGCCGCGCGCCGTCGGTCGGGCCGAAGACGCTCAAGCGCTGGCTCGACCAGGGCCACGACGACCACGGCAAGCCGGTCGTCATGATGGAGACCCGTAACGCCTTCGAGGTCGACGTCGGCACCTTCAACAACACGCTCGACTACCGCATCGACAAGTTCACCGAATTCCCCGAGGTGGCGGCGGCGCACAAGGAGGAACTGGCCGGCAAGACCGTGGTCACCTTCTGCACCGGCGGCATCCGCTGCGAAAAGGCGGCGATCCACATGCAGAACATCGGCTACGACAGCGTCTACCAGCTCGACGGCGGCATCCTGAAATATTTCGAGGAAGTGGGCGGCGACCATTACACGGGCGACTGCTTCGTGTTCGACTACCGCACCGCGCTCAATCCGCAATTGCAGCCGACCGAGACCGTGCAGTGCTTCGTCTGCCGCGCCGTCGTCACGCCGCGCCAGCAGCTGGCGCCGGAGTATGTGTACGAGGTGTCGTGCCCGCATTGCCACGGCCGGTAACAGGTCGGCGGCGCGGCGCAGCCGCCGGGTGACAGACGGGTGGCCGCTGGGATAGACTAGGGCCGAGACTGAGACCGGAATCGACCGGCTCACCGCCCACGTCACCGAAGATCGAACAGGACCACATGAGCAAAATCGTTTTCGCCAACCAGCTGCGCGGCATCGCCGCTTTGCTCATCGTCATCACCCACTATTTCGGCGTCTATTACGGCATGCAGGCGGTGGTCGCCGGCGTCACCCACTCGCCCGACCTGCACCTGGTGGCGGCCGGCTGGGTCCAGTATCTCGACTTCCCGTATTTCAAAGGCCCGTTCGGGGTCGCCGTGTTCTTCCTCATCAGCGGCTTCGTGATTCCCTTCAGCCTGCAGCAGTTTTCGTCGCCGGGCTTTTTGCTGGCGCGCCTGTTGCGCATTTATCCGACCTATCTGTGCTGCCTGGCCATCGGCATGCTGATCGTCTACGGCGGCGCGCACTACTGGGGCCTGCCGTTCGAGCAGTCGCGCCGCATGCTGCTGGCCAACGCGCTGTTGCTGCATAATCTGTTCGGCTACGGCTCGCTCGACACGGTCAACTGGACGCTGGCCATCGAAATCAAGTTCTATCTGCTGGCCGCGCTGTGCGCCGGCGCCTTCCTGCGCGGCCGCCTGCGCTTCGTGCTGGCGGCGGCCGCCGCCATCGTCGGCTTCGACGCGCTGCTGCCGCTGATCGCGGCCACGCCGGCGCTTCAACCGTGGAACACGGCGCTGTCGGCGCTGGCGATGGATGCCAATTACATCGCCTTCATGCTGATCGGCGTGCTGTTTTACCAGCATTTGCGAGGCGCGCTGTCGACCGCGCGGCTGGTCGTCGGCGCCCTGCTGCTGCTGGCTGCGTTCGCGCTGGCGTGGAAGCTGGGGCCGCAGCACGACAGCTTTGCCGTGATCTTCATTTACTACGCCTATGCCTTGGCCGCGTTCGCGCTGTGCTATGCGGCGCGCCGCCATTTCCGACCCGTGCGCGTGCTCGACTTCTTAGCCGACATCAGCTATCCGCTGTATGCGGTGCACAGCCTGACCGGCTTCACGCTGCTGAAGATCGTCATGGACCGCGGCGCGCCGTTCCCGCTGGCGGTGGCCATCGTGCTGCCGCTGGTGGTGGGACTGGCGTATCTGATCCACGTCGGCGTGGAACTGAGCGCGACGGCCTGGGGCAAGCGCCTGGCCGGCGCGCTGTAACGGCGGACGGCGGCGCCGCAAGCGGCATCGGCCATGACGGCGGGCGAACTGCGCTAGTTAAAACGCCGGCGAAAAAAAACAGCACCCGAAAAGCATGGGTGCTGTCGATAACGACCAGCCCTGCATGGGCAGGATTGACCGCGTGTGCGGTGCATCAGTGGAAGTAAGCCGCCACTTCGCGCAAGTCGTCGGCGCTGATGGTGCCGGCTGCGGCGCGCACCTTGAGCACGGCCGCCAAGTAACTATATCGGGCCTGCGCCAGATCGCGCTTGCTGGTGTAGAGCTGCTGCTGAGCGTTGAGCAAATCCAGATTGATGCGCACGCCGCCCTTAATACTCTGCTGCGTCGCCTTAATCAGCAACTCGCTCGACGCCACTGCCTTGTCCAGCGCAGCGATGCGTGCCACGCTGCTTAGCACCGTCGCGTATTGCTTGCGCAATTCGATCAATACCTTGTCCGTTGCGACCTGCATGTCAGACCGGGCTTTTTCTTGGCCGGCAACTGCCTGCCGGGATGCCGCCACCACGGAGCCGCCGGAATACAGCGGCACGTTCAACTGGATGCCGATGCTGCGCACCGTCGATTCCTGGTTGTAGGTATCGATGGTCTGCGCCGTGTTCTTGGCATAGCTGGCGACAAAATCCAGATGCGGTGCGTGGCCGGCGCGTGCCTTGTTCACTTCCTGGTGCGCCGCTTCGATCGCATAGCGGGCCGAGGTGATTTCCGGATTATCGGCCAGCGCGCTCGCTTTTAAGGCGTCGAAGCCGCCGGGAGGCGGTGGCGGCGGGCGAAAGCCGGGCGCCAGGTCGTCGAGCGAGGTCACCTCATCGCCAACGATGGCCGCCAATGCGGCGCGCGTCACGCGCACATTGTCTTCCCCTTCCAGCACTTGCGCTTCGGCCAAGTCCAGGCGCGATTGCGTTTCCAGCATATCGGTCTTGGTGCCCTCGCCTTTTTCGAACAGATGGTCGTTGACCTTTTTCTGTTCGGCATACATGTCGCGAGCGGCCTGGGCCAGACGCAGCTGCTCATTGGCGAGCAAGGCGTCCATATAGGTCGTCGCTACGCGCACGACCAGATCCTGCTGATGCAAGGCGAATTGCGACGAACTGTAATCGGTTTGCGCCACGCCCTGTTTATATTTGGCCCACGCATCGAGACCGATGATGGTCTGCCGCAGTGACACCTGCGCCACGTGGCTGTTGTAGACCGGATGCGTCAACTGGGTATTGCCCAGCGCATCGGCGGCGTTCACGTCGGCGCGGTTGTGGCTGTTTGAATAATCGGCAGACAGGTTAGGCAGCAGCCCGGCTCGGCCGATGATGCGGTTTTGCTGACCGCCCTCGTATTCGTGTATGGCGGCCTGGAACATCGGATCGTTTTGCAGCGCCGCCTGGTAGGCTTGCTGCAATCCGATCGCCGACGCCGCGCCGCCGTGCAGCAGCAAGCCGGCCGCGCAGGCCGACGCCACGCACTGCGCCAGGCGCCGCATTTTCATAGGTGTCATCTGGCCCACTTACTCCTCCGTCATCGACGATTTGGCGCGATCGAATACCGGCTTGAACAGGTAGCTCATCAGGGTACGCTCGCCAGTCTTGACAAACATTTCGACCGGCATACCCGGCTGGATGTCGAGCTTCTTCTGCGCGATCAGTTTGACGCCGGCCGGCGCGACCCGGGCGCGCACCTTGTAGTACGGCTGGCCGGTGCGCTCGTCGACCGAACGGTCGGCCGACACCTGGATCACGACACCTGGGATGTGCGGCGTCTGGTTGCTGTTGAAGGCGGAGAAATTCAGCTCAACCGGCAAGCCGACGTGAACTTTGTCGATCAAGTTGACGGCCAGCTGGCCCTCGACCACCAGCGCGTCGCCGCTCGGCACGATGTCCATCATGTGGGCGCCGGGACCGACCACGCCGCCGCGCGTAAAGACATTGCTGGCTACGACAGTTCCATCGACTGGAGCCTTGACGTCGGCATTGACCAGTTCGTAGTCGAGACCGGAAAGTCGGCTGCCGAGGGCATCCGCCTCACGCTGGGTATCGGCCAGCGAAGAGCGGACTTCCTTCTGGAAGTCGGCACTGCGCTGGGTGCGGCGCAGCGATGCTTCCAGCACTTGGCGCTGGGCGCGGCCGATGCCGGCCGTCGTTTCCGACAGACTGCCATTAACCTGCGCGTAGGTGCGTTCAACGTCGAGCAGGCGGTTGCGAGCGACATAGCCGTCCTTGGCCAGGTCGCGCATGCTGTCGATCTGCTCTTTCAAGATGCCCAGCTGGACCTTCATGCTGTCGCGCGTTTCTTGCAAACCCGCGATTTGGAATTTCAGGCCGGCGATATTTTCATCGTAGGCGCCAAGTTCGCTGTCGAGCGACAGCCGGCGCGACATGAACAGCTGGTCTTGCAGCGCCACCGCCTCAGCGACGCGCGGATCATTCTTGACCGCCGTCAACGCGACCGGAAACACCGGCGCTTTCAGACCGTCGCGCTCCGCGATCAAACGGCTCTCCGCCGCACGCGCGGTGAAGTATTGGGAGCGCGACGTCTCAGCCTGCGAACTGGCCTGGGTATTATTCATGCGCACCAGCAGCTGGCCCTTCTTAACCACATCGCCGTCCTTGACGAGGATATCCTGCACCGTGCCGCCGACCTGGTGCTGCACAGCCTTGCGGTTGCCTTCTGTCGTCACCGTGCCGGACATTGGCACGCCTTTGTCCAGCGGCGCGAAAATCGCCCATATTAAAAATCCGCCCACACCGAGCAGAATGATCAGCCAGCCAATGCGGCTGTAGCGGCGTGCGTCGGTATCGACGGTCAGCGGGGTGACGTCGTGCGTGATGACGTCGGCGACGTCCTTCTTGTTGATGATATCAGTACGCATCGTTACTCCTGTTCCGTCGAGGCTTGGACCGCCGCAGCGGCTTCCGCCTGGGCTTGCTGCTGTGCAGCCGCCAGTTGCTGTTCCATGTTGCGCAGCTGTGCCTGTTGCGCCTGCGCCTGGGCTTGCTGCTGGGCTTGCTGCTGGGCTTGGGCCTGAGCTTGTTGCTGCGCTTGCGCCTGAGCCAGCAACTTCTGATTGCTATCCTGGATCGCGGCCAGCACGTCTTTGGTTGGACCGAACATCGACATCATGCCATCGCGCAGCACCAGCAATTTATTGGTCACACCGATGATGCTGGTGCGGTGCGTGACGAGCACGATGGTTTTGCCGCGCTGGCGCAGATCGGCGATCGCCTGCACCAAGGCCGCCTCGCCAACATCGTCCAGATTCGAGTTCGGCTCGTCGAGCACCAGCACCGACGGGTCGCCATACATCGCTCGCGCCAAGCCAAGACGCTGGCGCTGGCCACCGGACAGGCCGGCACCACCGTCACCGAGCAGCGTGTCGTAGCCCTTCGGCAGATGCAAAATCATGTCGTGAACGCCGGCACGTTTAGCCGCCAACACCACTTTTTCCGGATCGATATCGCCGAAACGGGCAATATTTTCGCTCACGCTACCACCGAACAATTCGATATCCTGCGGCAGATAGCCGATATGCGGACCGAGTTCGGCCTTGTTCCACTGGAAAATGTCGGCGCCGTCGAGACGGACTTGGCCCATCATCGCCGGCCATACGCCGACGAGCAGCCGCGCCAGTGTTGACTTGCCCGAACCACTAGGGCCGACCACGCCCAACACGTCGCCAGCGGCGATCGCAAACGTTACCGCTTTCAGCACCGGCAATCTGCCACCGGGCGGCGAGGCCGTCACGGCTTCGACCGACAAAGCCCCAAGTGGCTTAGGCAGTTGCATGCCAGCGCTGCGCACCGGATTTTCTTCCAATAACTTCACCAAGCGCTCGTAGGCGCTACGGGTATTGCTATACGTCTTCCAAACGCCGATCACTTGCTGCACCGGCGCCAGCGCACGGCCGACCAGGATCGACGCGGCGATCATCATACCGGGAGTAATCTTGCCTTCGACCGCCAGCAGCGCGCCGAAACCTAGCACCAGCGATTGCAGCGACACCTGGACGAACTTGGTGATGGCGCCGACGGTGCCTGCTTTTTCGCTGGCCTCTCCCTGCAAACGTAGGAAGCGCCCGTGCAATTTGTACCAGCGGCCCATCAGGTTGGGCAGCATGCCCATCGATTCGATGACTTCCGCGTTGCGCAGATTGTTGGTGGCCAGCGTGTTCGCGGCGATGGCCATGCTGTTGGCCTCTGCCAGCGGCTTGTGCGTGACGCGCTCGTTGACATAGGCCAGCACCACCAGCACGGCCGTGCCACAGAGCGAGAAGATACCCAGCGACGGCTCGAAGCAGAAGATGACGATCAAATACACCGGAAACCATGGCGCATCGAAAAACGCGAACAAGGCATTACCGGTCAAGAACTGGCGCACATTGGTCAGATCGGCCAGCGCCTGGCCGGCGTTGGCGCCGCTTTTTTTCAGGTTTTGCTCGAACGCGGCCGTGTAGATACGCTTGTTGAGCTCCAGGTCGAAGCGGGCGCCGACGCGTACCAGCACGAAGCTGCGCATCAATTCCAAACCACCCATGAAAAGGTAGCCGCCAAGCATCATTAAGGTCAGCATCAGCAGCGTCAGTTCGTTGCGGCTGGCCAGCACGCGGTCATAGACCTGCAGCATGTACAAGGAAGGGACCAGCATCAGCAGATTACTGACGGCGCTGAACGCACCTACCGTCATGAACGTATTCTTGAAGGCGAGGAGTGCCTGCTCGATTTCGTTTTTAGGCTTGAGGAAATTTTTCATTTTGGGTAGTGCTCAGTGCAATGTTTAACCGCATGGAACAGCGAAGTAACTGGGAAATGTCAGGGATGTCTGTGTGCATTCAACGTCAGCGTCAGAAATATCGAGAAAAAGATGACATGCGACATTATCGCTTAAAATGACGAGGAAATGTGATGCACATCACATTTATCGCGACCTGGAACGCAAAAAGTCTTTTATGGTGGAAACCACTTCACCAAGACTCCTCATGTCTTGTCCCTGCACCCGCGGACTGTAGTGCAGGGTGCGCGCAAGAACTTCTACCACGAAAAAACTGCTCGAAAAAAAATACCCCCGTCGCTTTTCAGCAACGGGGGTATTACGCTCAACCTACAGAATTTTGTAGGTTTTTCCTAATATTAGGAACCCACAACGACGTGGGTAGCGATGTGGCTCGACAGCGTGTGGGTACCAACCAGCTCAACGATCGAATCACCGATGGCCAAGGTTCCCGTACCAGTAGCAACCGACTCCAACACGTAGGTGTTAGTGCCATATTGGAACACGGTAGCCTGGTGACCCGCGACGGTGATCGCAGCTGCATCAACAATCGCGATTGCCGCTGCCAGCGAAGCAGCTGCAGAGATCGACGTTTGCTGGGTACCAGTGACCTGAACCACGCTGGTTGGGGTGTCTGCGAAGGTGATCAGATCGCCAGCAACAGCACCGGTGATCACGACCAGCGGCGCTGCGCCAGCAACAGCTGCGAAACTACCAACCAGGATCGTATCCACGCCAGTAGCGGCGGTATGCGCACCGAGGGTGATCGCGGTCGAGTGACCAGCGACATCCGCGCCATGTACGTCGATCAAGTTAGCACCGGTACCAACGGTAATCGAGCTTGCGCCCGCCACGAGGCCAGTCAAAACGATCGAATTGTCGCCATTACCTGCGACGATAGTGCCGCTGACAGCCGAGATGCTGTTGATGCCATTGCCCACGGTGATCGTGTCGTTACCGCCACCACCAACGATGGTGTTATGACCATTGCCGGAGGTGATCGAGTCGTTACCAGCGCCGCCAGTGATCGTGTCGCCGCCATTACCGCCGACCAGAACGCTCGCCAGGGCGTTGCCCAACAGCGTATTGGCACCGGTCGTGCTACCGATGATTTTCAGACCGTTAGCGCTGGAACTGCTTGCATCGATGAACACAGCGCCAGTTGCGGTGTGGGCATCAAACACGGTGTTGACGTTCAAAGCCAGAAGACCAGTTGTGATGGAGACATCACCAGCACCATCGATATTCACGTTGGTCAGTGCAGCAGCGGTCAACAGACTATCAATCGTCACGGTGTCAACTGCGGTCAAATGCAGGGTTTCAACGCCAGCCAGCGACAGCGAGGTCAAGGCAACCGGGGATCCGCCTGCGTCGACGGTCAGGTGGACGGTGTCCAACTGGCCAACGGTCAAAGCACCGGTAACACCAACAGTATAAATACCGTCAGCAACAACAGTAATATTATCCGCCTGAGCTGCGCTCAGACCGGTCAGGGTCGAAGTGCCGCCATTGAAGGTTACACCGGTCACAGTGCTGCCGGTGAACTTGGTAACGTCAGCAGTTACGCCGTTCAGAACTTCGATGTTCGAGAAGTCGATGAATTTAGCTGCACTAGCCGTGGTGCTAAACGCCAAGTTGTTAGCCAGAACCAGGGTATTGTTGCCGCCCGTACCGCCATCAACGGTCACGGTCTGCACAACAGCGCCGGTGGTGATGGTGTTGCTACCCGAAGTACCGCCCATGAACGATTGCGTGGCGCCCGACAGGATAACCGTGTCGCTACCATTACCGGTGATAACAGCGGTAGCAGCCAGACCCGAACCCGTCAGATCAACACCAGCGGTACCGGTCAGGTTCACCGCAGTTGCAGCAATATCGGCCAGCTGAACGGCATTGCCAGCCGTACCATTGCTGACGATGTTAACCGTGACAGCTGCACTGTCGGAGACGACTGCATTGACGGTGTTCAGAGTCAGGGTATCGGTATGGCCAACGGTCTGGTTGGTGATCACTACTGCATTGACTTGGTTCGACAGATTCAACTGGGTCAAGGCATTTCCCGACAACGCAGCCGTGCCTGCGTTGTTCAGCGTAACGGTCGTCAACGTATTGTTCAGGGTCGAAGCATCGGTAACAGCAACGATACCAAGGTAGTTACCTGTGGCGCTGACGCTGGTCAGTACCGTGCTGAGGATATCACTGATCGCGTGGCCGGCGATAGCGGCAACGCCGTCGGCGGTAACAACACCAGCGGCGGTGACTGCAGCGGCATCCGCAACGGTTGCTGCATTGCCGGCCTGAGTAGCCGCAGTGGTAGCAGTAGTCTGGATTGGAGCTTCAACAGCCAGCGCTGCGATGCGAGCCGAAGCTACGGTACCACCGGTAGCGGTCAATGCGGTCGAGAAGGCCGCATCGATAGCCGCACGTTGTGCTTGGGTAATATAACCAGAGGTTTCGGCGGTCAATGTGGCCGCATTAACGGCTTCCACCGTCGAAGCCGCAACGATCGCACCGTGCAAAGTAATGCTCAGGCCAGCGGCAACTGCCGTAGCATGAAGACTTGCGGCATCAGCAGCACCGGCGGCGGCGGCGGCAGCGTTCGAAGCAGCGATGTGCGCTTGCTGCATTGCATAAGTGGCGGCACCGGTCATCGATGCGGTCAGCGACGTACCGTCGGCAGTGATATCACCCTTGGCTGCAACGGTAACGTCTGCAGCAGCATTGGTGACGTTGACTGCTTTACCAGCACCGGAGTCGGTAATGGTCAGCGAACCAGCTGCGCTGTCCGAAGCGATCACACCGGAAGCCGAGATAGTAACCTTTTGACCACCGCTCACCGATACGTCGTTACCAGCGCCGTTCGACACTTCGCTAACGTTGGTCGTGGCAGCAGCCTTGATGTTGTCGCCGGTTACACCGTTCGACGTAATCGTCAAAGTTTTCAAACCTGCAACATTGGAAACATCGAACACGGTAGGACCCGGGGAAGTCGCGCTAGCGACAGCTAAAGTACCCGCATTGCCGGCGGTTGCCAGTTTGATGGTCTGGATGTTGGTGATGGTGGCGCCGATCGGCATGGTATCCACGCTGGTACCGCTCGAATCCGTCAGCGACAGGGTGTTGCTCGAACCCGCACCGGTAATGGTGTCTGCACCGCCGAAGGTTGCGGTGGCCAGTGGAGTGATAACGCCGACAACGCCGCTCGTCACGGTATTGTCCAGTGTCGCATTGAAGACGTTCGAACCGTTACCACCCAGGAAAGTATCTACACCAACGCCCAGCGTGAAGTTGGTTGCGTTTGCGGCTTGGTTGGCAGCTTCAGCATTGGTGAACACGGTGTTCAGCGAGCTAGGGGTGACGGCAGCAGCCAAAGACGGAGCATCAACCACACCCGACAGCCAGGTCTTGACGATAGCGTCAGCAGCAGGACCGTCGTAACCACGGATAGCGGCAGCGTCATTATTCATAGCCAGGTTGAAGGCGTTAGCAGCCGAAACTTTGCTCGATACTGCGGTTTTGTCCTGGAAGCCACCGACGGTGTCTTGTGCGCCTTGGAAGATCTGGTAAGCGATGTTACCGACATTCAACTGGCCGCTTTCCAGAGCGTTGCCCCAGAAGGTCAGGCCTGCAGGCTCAGCGTGGCGGCCGAACAGGTTCATGTAGATGCTGTCGACGATGTAGGTGGCCGATTTGCCGGAATACAACGCGGCGTATTCTGGCGATGCGCTGAAGGCGTTAGCAACAACCGCGACGCCGCCAGCTTGGGTGGCGGCATTGGTCCAGAAAGTCAGGCCCAGTGCATCGGCTGGACGATTGAAGTAAGCGATGTACAGTGCTTGGATGTCGGAAGTGCTGATGGTCATTTAAAACTCCTAGGAAGTCATTTCAAAAAGTTCAAACTGCGGGCGTTTGAAACTCAGATGCTTGCAGTACTACGGCAGCCATAATGGCAGAAGACATTTGTTGCTTTGTGTGACGGGCGTCACACAAAGCAATAAAAAGCCCTCTCATTTCGTAAAAAAAGCTACAAAATCTGTCCGCTGGGCATTATGGGAGATGTATCGGGGGAAATCAATACCGAATTATCAAATAAACAATCGACATTGTTAAACATATCACTGCGGCCGTACCCGACTGTTTATCGCGATGCCGGCCGCGCAACTAAATTACAGATGAACAATACCGACGGAAATAAAAACGCAGGCCTGGGCCTGCGTCCAAACTGTGGCATCTGCGCCAAGCTTAATTCTTTTGCCAGTAAGTGACGCCGTTGGCAACGCGATGGTCATCAATGCGCGACGAGAAGATATACGAGGCGGCGCCGCCGTTTTCATTACTCAGCACACCAATGACCGTCATATTGGTCGGCCGCGCGTATTGATTATTACCGGTCATTATGCCGTCGCTGGAGACCGCCCCCTGCGCCTGCAAATTAAATTTCTCTTTGCCGGACAATAAATCAAACGAGGTATTGAAGGTCGATTTGCCGAAATCGACTTGCAACTGCCCGTTTTGCAAGGTGGCCGCCGTCAACGCATTGGTCGTCACATCGACCAGGGACGCCTCGCTCTGCTTGAGCGCGAAGCCGGCCGAGCCTTGCGTTGGCGACAGCCAGTTGGTACCAGCGGTGCGAAACACGGCATAGTAACCACTGCGGGCAATCTCCTGCCCTCCCGACTGCAACACTTTAACCGTGTCGACGTTTGCAGCCAGGTCCAGCACGGGCTGCCAACGACCCCATACGATTTTGCTATCAGGCACAACTACCGGTGGCGTCACCACAGGCGGCGCCACCACAACGGGCGGCGCCACGACGGGCGGCGCCACGACGACGGGCGGCGCCACGACCGGCGGCGGGGTCACCACCGGCGGATCGACCGTCACCGGTGGCGCTGCCGGCGCCAGCACCACCGGCGGCGGATCCGGCGGCTTGACCGATTGCACCACTTCGGCCTGGTGCAGCAGATTGTCGCCCTTCTGCGGGTCGAGGCTGACGTCGCCCGACGGCGGCGCGCCGGCCCCGCCGTTCGCGCCGGATGAGCCGGTCTTGCCGATCGGCTCGTCGCCGCGCGGTGGCGCCACCGCGTCCGGCGCCAGCGCGCCGCCCGACATCAGCTGCGGCACGGACTGGCCGCGCTTGACCTGCATCATCTGGCCGACCTGGGTCGCGGCCAGTTCGCGGCTGGACGTGTGGTCGCACGGACCGCTGCCGCCGGGCATGCACGTGGCGGAAAAACCACTGACGACGATGGCGCCGGAAATGACGGTCACGCGCGAGGTTTCGTCGTCGGTGGCGACGGTGAAGTCGGTGCCGCGCACGCCGATGGCGGCGACCGGCGTGTTGAAGCGGAAGTTCTGCCGCGCCAGCTTGACGGCGTCGCCCGAGACGCTGCGCGCCACGCCCGACAGCAGCTCGAACTTGATGTGGGTGTTGGCCGGGTTCTGGAGGTCGACGTGGTAGGTGACGATGCGCGCGCGGCTGCCCGGGCGCAGGATCAGCAAGCCGTTGTCGACCGTCTTCAGATAGATATAACCCTGGGCGCCGGTGGCGATTTCATCGCCCTCCTGGACCGCGTCGCCGACGGCCAGCGCGCGGGCGCCGGTGTGCACCTGGCCGGCCACGAAGACGATGCGCGCCGCTTCGCCGGCGTGGGCCAGGCCGCCCAGCAGCGCCAGGCACAGGGCCAGGCACAACAGGGGAAAGCGGCGCGCGCCGCCGGCCGCCGGACCGCGCGTAATTTGAGACAGCATATAGATACTCCTTTTTTAGGGTATTGTCCGCCTCGTGGCCGAAAATACTGTGACGGCCATCACATTTCATGCGTACAATACTTACCGTTACTATAGCAGTTCGCTACGCCCGCCAAGGCGCATGGCGTGCGCTTTGCCGTCTAAAAGTTGTAAGCGAAGATTACAGTTAACCACCGATTAAAAACGATGCATTTATACTCGCGGGTTCGCCCGATCCCTTCCCCGCGCCCTGGGCGCCGCCGCGCCTGTTTATGACGTCACCGCTTTCTTCCCGTGCGCCGACGCTGTCGTCGGCCCTGCCGCGCGCCCTAGTCGCGCTGGTGGCGGTCGCGCTGGCCGTGTGGGCGCAGTGGCTGCCGGCCTCGGTCGAGTCCTATGTGGCCAACGAGTGGCTGCGCGACCGCATCGTGCGCATGCAGGCGTCGACGGTGCCGGAAACGCGGCTGGTGGTGGTCGACATCGACGAGGCCAGCCTGAGCGCCGACGGCCCGTGGCCGTGGCCGCGCGAACGGGTGGCGGCGCTGATCGAGCAGCTGCTGGGGCCGTACCAGGCGCGCGGCGTGGCGCTCGACGTGGTCTTTCCCGAGCCGGGCGACCGCGACGGCGACACCCGGCTGGCGCTGCTGGCCCAGCATGGTCCGCTGGTGATGCCGCAAGCCTTCGATTTCAACGGCGCGCTGCCGCTGCGCAAGGGCGGCCTGAGCGGCGGCGAAGCGGCCGCCACGGCCGGCGCCGCCGTGCCCGCCAGCGGCTACATCGCCAACCACGCCGGCCTGGCGCTGGCGGCCCACACCGGCAATATCGGCTTCATTCCCGACAAGGACGGCATGATACGGCGCCTGCCGATGCTGACCTGGTTCGCCGGCCGCGACTATCCGACGCTGTCGCGCGCGCTGCTGGCCTGCTGCGGCCCGGACCCTATCCCATCTTCGAGCGCAGGCTCGGCCAAAGCAAACGGCGGCCCGACCGACGGCATGGCCGGCGGCGACGGCTTGCGGCGCCTCCCCTACAGCCGCGCCTGGGAAGCCTATACCGTGGTGCCGGCGGCCGACATCCTGGCCCAGCGCTGGCCGGCCAGCCTGATCGACGGCAAGCTGGTGCTGGTCGGTTCCTCATCGCTGGGCCTGTCGGACCGGGTGGCGACGCCGTTGTCGGCCTCCACCAGCGGCTTGCTGGTGCACGCGGCCGCCCTCACCGCCCAGCTCGACGCCCGCGCCGGCCTGGCCCCGGCGCCGTGGCCGGGACGCGCGATCGCCATCGCCTACGCCGTGCTGCTCACCGCCCTCGTCACCTACACCGTCGCGCGCCTGCCGGCCTGGGCCAACCTGGCCATTTTGGCGGCGGCGTCGCTGCTGTGGCTGTTCCTGGCCTGGCTGACGGTGCCGCACGACGCCGAATTCAACAGCACCGGTCCGCTGCTGACCCATTTATTCCTGCTGGCCGTGGCCGTGCCGCTGGCGTGGCAATCGACGCAGCGGCAGTCGCGCAAGCTGCTCGGCACGCTGCGCCAGTACGTGGCCGACGCCGTGGTCGACGAGCTCCTGCGCAGCAATCTGCGCGACCCGCTGGCGCCGCGGCGCGGCGACGTCACCACCCTGATCGCCGACATGGAGGGTTACACCAGCCACGTCGAGGCGCTGACGGTGGAGCAGGCGGCGCAGCTGACGCGCGACTTCCTCAACTGCCTGACGCGGCCGGTGCTGGCCCAGCGCGGCACGCTCGACAAATACACGGGCGACGGCCTGGTCGCGTTCTGGGGCGCGCCGCTGCCGGTGGCCGACCACGCCGACCAGGCCCTCGACGCCGCGCTGGCCATCATCGCCGAGGTGCGCGCCTTCAACCGCGTGCGCGCGGCGCGGGCCGAGGCGCCGCTGCGGGTGCGCATCGGCATCGAGAGCGGGATCGCGATGGCGGGCGACTTCGGCGCCTCCTCGCGCAGCATCTACACGGCCGTCGGCGACAGCGTCAACGTCGCTTCGCGGCTGGAGACGGCGGCGCGCGACCTGCCTTACGACGTCATCATCGGCCCCGGCACGGCGCAGCGGGCGCGGCGCCACCGGCTGACCGGGCTGGGCGAGATCATGTTGCGCGGACGCGAACACAGCACCACTTTATATACGCTGGCGGCGCTGGCCGAGGCGGCGGTGGCGCCATGACGCGCGCGCCATGGCCGCTGCGCCGGCGGCTGCCAGCGCTGGCATTGACGCTGACCCTGGCGCTGACCCTGGCGCTGCCGGCCCGGGCCCAGCTCGCCAGTCCGGCGGCCGCGCCGGCCGAAGTGGCGCCCGACCTTTATATGGATGCCATGCAGTCCATTTCCGAAGGCCGGCGCGGCGACGCCAGCGCGACGCTGGCGCGCATGATCGCCCAGGGGCCGCGTCACGCCGGCGAATGGCTGGACCTCGCGCTGCTGCAATGTGCGCTCGGCAACGACGGCGCCGCCGAACGCCTGTTCCAGGAAATCGAGCAGCGCTTCGATCCGCCGCAGGGCATCCTCGACATCATCGCCCAGCAGCGCCTGCAGGGCTGCGCCGGCACGCCGCTGCACAGTGAGTGGACGCTGACGACGGCGCGCGGCTACGACCGCAATGTCAACCAGGGCGCCAGCAATCCGCTGTACGCGCTGGGCGACGGTTCCGGTCAGCCGCTGCAGCTGCTGCCCGACTATCTGCCGAAACCGGACCATTATTCCGTGGTGTCGGCCGACTATCTGCGCGACCTCGACCAGGACGGCGACCTCGGCTACGCCCAGCTACACGTGCGCCAGAACGATCACCTGTCGAGCTACAATACCATTTCGCTGTTCGCCGGCGCCGAGCATCCCTGGCGCGTGGGCAACTGGCGCATGCGCGCCAGCGGCCTGGTCGGCGCGCTCTCGCTGGGCGGGCGCATGTACCAAGGCCAGAGCCAGTTGCAGCTGCGGGCGACGCCGCCGCTGGCGCTGCCGAACGGGGTGGACTGGAGTGTGCTGGGCGGCGTGTCGCACATGACTTACCGCACGCTGAGCAATTTCGATGCCAATACCAGCGAGCTGCGCAGCATCCTCGGCTACCGCGACGAGACCCGCCAAGTGCAGCTGAACCTGGGCTGGCTCAACGACCACGCCGTCAGCGACCGGCCGGGCGGCAACCGGCAAGGCTGGAGCGCCGAACTGTACGGGCACACCCGGCTGTGGCGCCTGCTCGAAGGCGAACTGGACTTGTCGGAACAGCGCTGGAACAGCGCCCTGGCCTATTCGCCCGGCCTGATCGACACCGTGCGCCGCCAGGACACCTACAATCTGCGCGCCAGCCTGCTGTATCCGCTGACCGCGCGCGTCGCGCTCCAGTTCGACTGGCGCGAAGTGCGCAACCACGAGAATATTTCGATTTTTCAATACAACAATCGCCAGATCCAGTTCAGTCTGCGCTGGCACGACAGCCAATGACCGCCCCGGATAAGCCACCCATGAAGCCCAGTTCCAAAGCCAACCCCGAGCCGACGCCGGTCGCCGAGGCCGGGGCGGCCGGTCCCGACGTCGCGGACACGGCCGGCACCGAGGCGCCGACGACGACCAAGCTGCAAGTGCACCTGCGCAAGATCCCGCTGCTGGCCGGCCTGGACGACGAGGCCATCCAACGCATCAAGCCCGACCTGCGCTACCGCCAGTACCACAAGCGCGACATCGTGCTGCAAAAGGGCGGCAGCGGCGACGGCCTGCTGTTCCTGCTGTCGGGCCAGTTGCAAGTGATCGACGTGACCGAGGACGGCCGCGCCATCGGCCTGCGCATGCTGGCACCGGGCGACTTCTTCGGCGAGATCGCCGTCATCAACAGTTCCACGCGCACGGCCTCGGTGGTGGCGATGAGCGACGTGCTGGTGGCCTTCTTGCCGGCGCCGGCCGCGCTGCACCTGTTTTCGCACGCGCCGTCGGTGGCCAATCTGATGTTGCGCCACCTGGCCGAGAAGATCCAGCGCGACTCCGAGTTCCGCAGCCTGCTGAGCATCAACAACACGGCGCGCCGCATCTACACCTTCCTGGTGCAGCTCAAGACCACCCAGCCCGGCCAGCCCGACGTGGTGGAAAACCTGCCGACCCACCAGGACATCGCCAACATGATCAACACCAGCCGCGAGACGGTGACGCGGGCGCTGCTGACGCTGACCCAGCAGGGCATCGTGCAAAAGGATACCCACCGACTCATCATCCTCGACCCGCAGGCGCTGCAAAAACTGGTCGAGGGTCCGTCCTGAAGCGAGCTTATCGAAACGCCAATGTATAATGCGCGCCGCCGCGCCTGGCGCGCGTGCCCTTTTCTATCCCGTTTTTTCTCTGTAGATGCCCACACCATGATGCTAGTACCACCGTCCGCCCACCACACGCGCCGCCGCGCCGGAGCCCAGCCATGATGGCGCTGGCGCGTCTGCGCAACCTCGCCAATTACCGCGGCTTCATCAAGACCAGCGTGCAGCGCGAATTCCAGTCGAAATACCGCAATTCCATCCTCGGCGCGGCCTGGACCGTGCTCAATCCGCTGGCCATGATCTTCGTCTATACCGTCATCTTCGCCCAGGTGATGCACTCGCGCCTGCCGGACAACAATTCCACCTTCGCCTACAGCATCTACCTGTGCGCCGGCGTGCTGACGTGGAATCTGTTCGCCGAAATCACCAGCAAGGCGCAGACCGTGTTCCTCGACAACGCCGGCTTGATCAAAAAGATCAATTTCCCGCGCCTGTGTCTGCCTGTCATCGTCGTCCTCAACGCCTGCCTGAACTTCGCCATCATCTTCGGCCTGTTCACGCTGTTCCTCGTGGCGTCGGACAACTTCCCCGGCTGGGCCTACCTGGCGCTGTTCCCGGTGCTGGCGATCCTGATCGCGCTGGCCATCGGCCTGGGCATGATCGTCGGCGTCCTCAACGTCTTCTTCCGCGACGTCGGCCAGTTCTTCACCATCGTGCTGCAATTCTGGTTCTGGTTCACGCCGGTGGTCTACCCGCTCAAGGCGCTGCCGCCGGACGTGCGCGACTGGCTGATGTTCAATCCGATGGCGCCCCTCATCATCGCCTTCCACGACATCCTGGTCGCCCACGCGGCGCCGCAATGGGACACGCTGCTGATGCCGGCCGTGGTGGGCATTATCTTGTGCCTGCTGGGCATGCAACTTTTCCGCGCGCGCGCGGGCGAAATGGTGGACGAACTGTGAACGGCAGCATACGCGTATCAAATCTGGGCAAGGCCTACAAACGCTATCCCAACCACCGGGCCCGCCTGCTCGAATGGCTCACGCCGTTCGCCCGGCCGCGCCATGAGCGGATCTGGGTCTTGCGGGACATCAGCTTCCAGGTCCATCCCGGCCAGGCGCTGGGCATCATCGGCATCAACGGCGCCGGCAAGAGCACGCTGCTCAAGCTGATCACCGGCACCGCCGCCGCCAGTACCGGCACGGTGCAGATGGAGGGCCGCGTGGCCGCCATGCTGGAACTGGGCATGGGCTTCCATCCCGACTTCACGGGGCGCCAGAACGCGCTGATGTCGGGCCAGTTGATCGGCCTGAGCGCCGAGGAAATGCGCGACCTGATGCCGGAGATCGAAGCCTTCGCCGAGATCGGCAGCTATCTGGACCAGCCGGTGCGGGTCTATTCCAGCGGCATGCAGATGCGGCTGGGCTTCGCCGTCGCCACGGCGCGCCGCCCGGACGTGCTCATCGTCGACGAGGCGTTGTCGGTCGGCGACGCCTACTTCCAGCACAAGAGCTTCGAGCGCATCCGCAGCTTCCGCGAACAGGGCACGACCCTGCTGATCGTGTCGCACGACAAGGGCGCGATCCAGTCGGTGTGCGACCGCGCCATCCTGCTCGATGGCGGCCGCATCAGCAAGGAAGGCACGCCGGAAGAAATCATGGATTACTACAACGCCATGCTGGCCGAGCGCGAGAACCAGAACGTGCGCCAGGAAACCCACGCCAGCGGCAAGGTGCAGACCATTTCCGGCAGCGGCGAGGCCACCGTGCGCGAGATCGCGCTGCTCAACGAACAGGGCGAGCCGGCCGAGGTGCACGACGTCGGCAGCCTGGTGACGCTGCGGGTGACGGTCGACGTCCACCGCGCCATCCCCAACCTGACGCTGGGCTACCGCATCAAGGACCGGCTGGGCCAGCCCATCTTCGGCACCAACACCTTCCACAAGGAAGCGCCGGTGCCGCCGGTGGCCGACGGCCAGCGCCTCACGTTCACCTTCCAGTTCCGCCTCAACCTGGGGCCGGGCAGCTATTCGGTGGCGACCGCGCTGCACAGCGCCGACACCCACCTGGTCGACAACTACGAGTGGCGCGACCTGGCGCTGGTGTTCCAGGTCATGAACCTGAGCCATGGCTATTTCGAGGGCAGCACCTGGCTGGACCCGCAAGTACAACTGCAAGGCATTTGAGGACGACCATGAGTTTGATTTCCTACGCGCGTAATTTTGAAGACGTTTTGCTGTGGCGCGCGCTGCGCCATATCGAGGCCGGCTTCTACGTCGACGCCGGCGCCGGCGATCCGCAGCGCGACTCCGTCACGCTGGCGTTTTACCAGCGCGGCTGGCGCGGCCTGAACGTGGAGCCGGCGGCCGACACGCTGCTGCGTCTGCGCCAGGCGCGTCCGGCCGACATCAACGTCGGCGCCGCCGTGGCCGCCGCCGCCGGCAGCGCCCTGCTGTACTGCCGCACCGATGCCGCGGCGTCGACGCTGGAACCGGCGCGGGCGCAGGCCTGGCGCGCCGCCGGCCACGAGGTGATGCAACGCGAAGTGCCGTTGCAGACGCTCGATGCGCTGTGCGCGCAGCACGTCGCGTCCGACATCCATTTCATGCACATCGCCGTCGATGGCGCCGAAACGGCCGCTCTGGCCGGGCTCGAACTGCGACGCTGGCGGCCGTGGCTGCTGCTGGTGCGCGGCGGCGCCGCGTTTGCCGACCCCGCTGAAACCGCGGCGTCGGCCGAGCCGCTGTGGCAGGCCGGCGTGCTGGCCCAAGGTTACACGCTGGCGCTGGACGATGGCCGCAGCCGCTATTATGTGGCGCAAGAACAGGCGGCGCTGCTGGCGGCGCTGCGCCTGCCGCCGTCGCCGGCCGACGATTTCATGCTGTGCGAAGACCACGCCTACGCCTACCCGCTGACCGAATGGCGCACGCGCACGGCGGCGGCGGAAGCCGAAGCGGCCGAGTCGCGTACCTGGGCCCTGGCCCATACTGAAGAGTGGAAGCAGAAATACAGCCGCATCGAACAATACGAGCAGACCCAGGCCGAGCACGTGCAGACGCTGCAAGTGCAGACCGAGGCCCTGGCGCGCCAGGGCGCGACGATGAGCGAGCAAGCCCAGTCCTTGCAGAGCCAGTACGCAACGTTGCAGACCCAGCATGCGTCACTCGACGCCCAGCGCCTGCTGCTGGCGGCGCAAGCGGAGACGCTGGCGCTGCAAAAGCACAGCCTGGGCCAGCAGGCGCACGCGCTGCAACAGCAAACCGACCGCGCGCGCCAGGTCGAGCAAGACTTGATCCATGCCCGCTGGAGCGCCGACCACGCCGCCGTGCTGACCGAACAACAGCGCCAGGACACCGAACAACAGCGCCTGCGCGCCGAACACGCCGAAGCCGTCGTGGCCGGCATCACGCGCAGCCTGTCGTGGCGCGTCACCCGCCCGCTGCGGGCCGCCAAGGATGGCGCGCGCGCCGCGCGGCGCCTGCTGCGCCGTGTGGCCGGTGCCGCCAAGCGCGCCGTCCGAGGCCTGCGCACGCTGTCGCGGCGCGCACTCAAGAGCACGCTGCTGCGCGCGATGCGCTTCATCACCGCGCGCCCGGCGCTGTCCTACTTCGTGCGCCGCAACGTGGCGCGCTTCCCGCCGCTGGTGGCGCTGCTGCGCGGCGTCGCGCTGCGCTCCCAGAGCCAGCCGCTGCCGGCCGCCAGCGACGCTCCGGCGGCGGCCGCCGAACTGCTGCATTTGCCGGCCACCGCGCGCCGCGTCTTCGACGACCTGCAGCGCGCACGCCAGCAGCAAGCCCAAACCTGATCCACGAGGACCACTCCGTTTATGCGTATCGTACTAGACTTGCTCGCCTGCCAGGGCTCGAGCACCAACCGCGGCATCGGCCGTTATTCGCTGGCGCTGGCCCAGGCCATGCTGCGCCAGGGCGGCGGCCATGAATTCCGCATCGTGCTCAACAACCACTTCCCGGACAGCGTGGCCAAGCTGCGCCTCACCTTCGCCGACGCCCTGCCGCAGTCGCAGATTTCGGTGTTCGACCTGCCGGCGCCGATCTTCGAGCACGACCGCAACAACAGCTGGCGCCTGCGCGCCGCCGAGCAGCTGCGCGAGCATTACCTGGCCAGCCTGCGGCCGGACATGGTCCACCTGTCGAGCCTGTTCGAGGGCCTCGGCGAGAACGCCTGCGGCTCGGTGCTGCACAACAGCGGCCAGTACGACAACGCCGTCACGCTGTACGACCTGATTCCGCTGATCCGCAAGGAAACCTATCTGACCGACCCGCACGTGGCCAGCTGGTATTACCGCAAGCTGCAAAGCTTGAAGAACGCCGAACTGCTGCTGGCCATTTCCGGCCACTCGCGCCAGGAGGCGATGACGGCGCTGCAACTGCCGGGCGAGCGCGTCGTCAACATCTCGTCGGCGGTCGACACCATCTTCGTGCCGCGCACGCTGGCGCCGCCGGCCGCCGAGGCGCTGCGCGCGCGCTATGGCTTGACGCGGCCCTACATCATGTACACCGGGGGCATCGACTACCGCAAGAACATCGAGGGCTTGATCGAAGCCTACGCCCAGCTGCCCGGCGCGCTGCGCCAGCAATACCAGCTGGCCGTCGTCTGCAGCATCCCCGACGGCGACCGCGTGCGCCTGAACGCGCTGGCGGCCCGCTTCGGCCTGGCCCCGGCCGACCTGGTGCTGACCGGCTTCGTTTCCGACGACGACCTGGTCTCGCTCTACAACCTGACGTCGCTGTTCGTGTTCCCGTCGCTGCAAGAAGGCTTCGGCCTGCCGGCGCTGGAGGCGATGTCGTGCGGCGTGCCGGTGATCGGCTCCAACAACAGCAGCATCCCCGAGGTGATCGGCCGCGGCGACGCGCTGTTCGACCCCAACAGCGTGGCCGACATCAGCGCCAAGATGCACCACGCGCTGACCGACGCCGACTTCAGCGCCAGCCTGGCCGCGCACGGTCTGGTCCAGGCCAAGCTGTTTTCGTGGGACGCCAGCGCGCGCAAGGCGATCGACGCCTTCGAGGCGCGCCACGCGCAGCGCCAGCATGTGGCGCGCAGCACCGTCAGCGTACCGGACCAGCTCGACGGACGGCGGCCGCGCCTGGCCTTCGTCTCGCCGCTGCCGCCGGAACGCTCGGGCATCGCCGACACCGGCGCCGAGCTGCTGCCGGAACTGGCGCGCTATTACGACATCGACCTGGTGCTGGACCAGCCGGTCATGACGGATACCTGGGCCACCGCTAATTTCCCGCAGCGCAGCGTGGCCTGGTTCGACGCCAACGCCCACCGCTTCGACCGCATCCTCTACCACTTCGGCAATTCCTCGTTCCACCACCACATGTTCCCGCTGCTGGCGCGCCATCCGGGCGTGGTCGAGCTGCACGACTTCTTCCTCAGCGGCGCCGTCAACTACATCGACGCCGCCAAGCTGCAACCGAATTTTTATTGCCAGTCGCTGTACGCCTCGCACGGCTATCCGGCGCTGGCCCATGAGCAGGAGCACGGCCGCGCCGCGTCCTACTACCAGTATCCGAACAACAAGGCGGTGCTGGACCAGGCCACCGGCGTCATCATCCACTCGGCCCACTCGGCCGCGCTGGCCGAACGGTGGTACGGACCGGGCCGGGCCGACGCATGGCGCTCGATCCCGCTGCTGCGCCTGTTGCAGGGCGATCTCGACCGCGCCGGCGCGCGCCGCGAGCTCGGCTTCGGCGAGCGCGACTTCGTGGTCTGCTCCTTCGGCCTGCTGGCCATCACCAAATGCAACGACCGCATCCTGGAAGCGTGGCTGGCCTCGGCGCTCGCCGAAGACCGCGACTGCCACCTGGTGTTTGTCGGCGAAAACAATATCGAGAAATTCGGCCAGGACCTGGCCAAGCGCATGAGCGGCCACAAGCGCATCAAGATCACCGGCTTCGCCACGCCCGCGCTGTACCGCAGCTATCTGATGGCGGCCGACGCCGCGGTGCAGCTGCGCACGCTGTCGCGCGGCGAAACCTCGGGCACCATCCTCGACTGCCTGGCGTTCGGCCTGCCGACCATCATCAACAGCCATGGCTCGGGCGCGGAAGTGTCGGCCGACGTCACCATCAAGCTGCCGGACCAGTTCACCATCGACGAGCTGAGCGCGGCCCTGGTGCGCCTGCGCGCCGAGCCGGACCTGGCGCGCAGGCTGTCGCAGCGCGGCGCCGACTACATGCTGCGTCAGCACCACCCGGCCCGGATCGGCGAACAGTACCGCGACGCCATCGAACACTTCGCCGCGCACAGCCCCGGCGCCCGCTACGCCGACCTGATGCGGCGGCTCGCCGCGCTCGACACGGCCGCCGCGCCGAGCGACGAAGACTGGCTGCAAACGGCGGCCTGCATCGCCTCCAACCAGGCCGGCACGATGGGCCGCCAACTGCTCGTCGACATCACCGCGCTGGCCGCCGAGGCCGGGCCCGAACGCACGCTGCTGCGCGAGCTGGTGCTGGCGCAGCCGGCCGGCTACCGCATCGAGCCGGTGCTGCGGGTGGACGGCGGCTACCGCTACGCGCGGCGCGCCACGCTGGAACTGATAGGCCGGCCGCAGCTGGTGCTGGACGATGCGCTGGCCGAGATCAAGCCCGGCGACATGCTGTTGCACTGGGGCGGCGGCGCGGCCGACGCGGCGCTGGCCAACCGCGGCGTGATCCAGGCCGCCATGCGCTTCGACGGCGCGGCCAGCGGCGGCGAGGAGCCGGCCGCCGTCGCCCAGGCTGTTATAACGCCTGCCGCGCACGGCGCGCATGGCGCGGCGGCTGTCGTTCCGGCCGCCGCCCATACGGGCAAGTTGCCGGCCGCCGCCATGCCGGTGCGGCGCGCGCTGGAAGCCTTGGGCGGCACGTGGGATAGCTGCCTGCCGCTGGCGGGCACGCCGGCCGGCCCGGCGCGCGCGGCCGCCCGCACCGCGCTGGAACTGGCGCCGGACGATGTGCTGGTGTGCGCGCTGGGCTGGCCCGACGCCGCCCGACAGGCCGCCTTACAGGCCGCGTGGCAAGCCTCGCCGCTGGCGGCAGGCGGCCGCTACCGTCTGCTGTTCGCCGATGCCGGCGCCGCCGGCTCGGCGCTGGCCGGCGCCGACCTGGCCCTCCACCTGGCGCCGCTCGACGCCGCCGACCTGCAAGCCTGCCTGGCGCACGGTGTGCCCAGCCTGCTGCGCCGGGAGCAGCAACATGGCTGAGCAAGCCCCCCCGGCCGCGGCGGCCGAGCGCCGCCAATTGCTGGTCGATATTTCGGTACTGGCACGCCAGGATGACAAATCGGGCATCCAGCGCGTGGTGCGCAGCGTGCTGCACGCGCTGCGCCAGGCGCCGCCGCCGGGCTACCGCGTCGCCACCGTCTATGACGCCGGCGGCTATTACGCCTACGCGGACGGGATGGCGATGGCCGGCGCCGGCGCGGAACCGCCGATCGCGGTGCGCCGCGGCGACATCTTCTACGGCCTCGACCTGTCACCGCTGGGCGTGTGCGCCAATGCGGCCACGCTGGCCGACCTGCGGCGCCACGGCGTGCGCCTGTATTTCATGATTTACGATCTGCTGCCGATCACCCGGCCCCAACTGTTCATGGCCGGCGCGCCGGTGCCCTATACGGCGTGGCTGCGCACGATCGCGCAACTGGCCGACGGCCTGATCTGCATTTCGCGCGCCGTCGCCGACGACGTGCTGGCCTGGCTGGAACAGGCCGCCGTGTGCCGTTCCGACCCGCTGGAAGTGAGCTATTGCCACCTGGGCGCCGACTTGCTCACGGCACCGGCCAGCACCGGCATCGACGCCGGCGACCGGCAGGTGCTGGGCGCCATCGCCGGCCGCCCCGCGCTGCTGATGGTCGGCACGCTGGAGCCGCGCAAGTCGCAGTCGCAGGCGCTGGACGCCTTCGAGCTGCTGTGGCGGCGTGGCGTGGACGCCAGCCTGGTCATTGTCGGCCGGGCCGGCTGGATGGTCGAGGCCCTGGTCGAACGGCTGCGCCAGCATTCCGAGCTGGGCCGGCGCCTGTTCTGGCTCGACCATGCCAGCGATGAAATGCTGCTGCGCCTGTATCAGGCTTGCTCGGCGCTGCTGGCCGCGTCGCAGGCCGAGGGCTTCGGCCTGCCCCTGATCGAGGCCGCGCAGCACGGCCTGCCGGTGGTGGCGCGCGACATCCCGGTGTTCCGCGAAGTGGGCGGCCACCATGCGTTTTATTTCAACGCCGACGATGACGCCGGCCTGGCCGAGGCGCTGACCGCCTGGCTGGACTTGCACGCTCAGGGGCGGGCGCCGGCATCGACCGCCATGCCCCATCTGGACTGGGCCGCCAGCACCGCCCAGATCGTCGATTGCCTGTTGCAGCGGCGCCGCTACCGCCGCGGCGCCACGCTGATGGCGTGACGGTGCGGCTGCCGTAACCCAACAACCCCACCGAACACGGGAAAAACCGCATCGCCATCGCTACCCTCGGGTGTTGACTCAGTGTAATATTCTGAAACAATAGTTTATTTTCCTACAATTTGCACTATGATGCAGTTCTTCGGCCACCCATACAATCCTCCATGCTGTTACGCGAACTAGCCCACGGCAAGCACACCAAGCGCTTGCTGGGTGGCTTGCTGATATTGAACTTATTGTTGCTGCTATTTTTCATCTGCTTCGACTACCAGCTGATCTTCCATTCCGACGCGGCCGTCAAGAACCTGTTGGCGCAAGAAATCTACGAAACCGGCCAGTACTTCCCGCGACAGTGGAATTACATTAATAACGACCTGTGGGTGTTGTATGTCCACACCTGGATCGTGCCGCTGCTGGCCATCATGCCCAACGGCTACGCCACCCATGCCATCTCCGACATCGTTTCCGCCGCCCTCATCCTCGGTTCGACGTGGCTTGTGACGGGTGTGCTGGGCCAGTCGCGCCCGGCGCGCATGTTGAGCATGCTGATTATTTCCAGTGGCATGTCGCTCTTCATGGCCGAACACGTCTTCGGCCAGGCCGCCTACGGTTCCATGTATTACATGGGCTGTTTGCTGCTGTACAGCTACTGGGCGCTGAGCCATGCGGCCGGCGCGGCGCGCTGGCGCTGGAGCGCGGCGACGCTGGGGCTGACGGTGCTGATCTTCTGCGCCAATCCGCAACGCGCGCTGATTTACTACGGCCTGCCCTTGGCCGCCGCCGCCGCCGCGCTGCAGATGATCGACTGGCAGGATGCGCGCGGCCATGGCCGCCGGCCATCGTGGCGCCAGGCCGGTCAGCTGGCGCTGGTCGCGCTGGCCATCGCCGGCGGCACCGCCCTCAACCATCACATCCTCAAACTGGTCCATAACACGGCTGGCCTGACCCAGCTGAACTGGGTCAACTTTGACGGCATGGTGCGCAACGTGATGGGCACTGTCCACGGCCTCATCAGTATGTTCGACGGCATGCCACGGCTCGACACGCCGGTCGTCTCGGCCATGGGCGCCTATATGCTGCTGCGCACGCTGACCGCGCTGGTGGTGCTGGCGCTGCTGCCGTGGGCGCTGTTGAAGACATTGCAACCGCAACGGCGCGGCGCCTGCTACATCGCCGTCTTCACGCTAACGTCGATGCTGCTCAACCTGTTGATTACGCTGAGCACTGGACTGGCCGACATGAACGCGCCCGAATCGGCGATCCGCTATCTGGTGCCGCCGCTGCTGCTGATGGTGCTGCTGTTGGTGAGCGTGATAGTCGATCGCCGCACGCTAAGGCCAGCCATGCGCGTCGTCGGCCTGACCGCGCTGGCCGTGCTGGCCACCAGCGCCCCGGCCACTTATTTGTATCCCTACGTCGACTGGGCCCGCGGCGGCATGCACCACGGCCTGGTCGTGACGCAGGATACGCAGCTCATCGACTACCTCGAACAGCAGGGCCTGCACTACGGCTACGCCACCTACTGGAACGCCGGCAAGCTGACCGTGCTCAGCGCACAGCAGCTGCGCATCCGCGCGGTCGACATCGCCGACGGTTTGCCGCTGCCGAGTCGCAACCTCGGTTCGGACCGCTGGTACCAGCCGCAGGCATGGCAAGGCCCGACCTTCCTGCTATTGACGACGGCGGAAGCGGCGACGCTGAAGCGCGATGCGCTGGCCGCGCTGACCGGCGCGCCCCGCGTGCTCGACTATCAAGGTTGGCACATCCTCGTCTTCAACGACAATCTGGCCCGCACGCTGCCGCTATGGCGGCGTTGACTTTCAAGAACCCTGATGCGCCGCTAGTCGGCGCACGAAAGACCCGTACTATGGAACAACTTACTCCCGTGCCCCTGATCTCGGTCGTGATCCCGGTCTACAAGGCCGAGCTCATCCTCGACGAACTGTACCGCCGCCTGCGCGACGCGCTCGAGCCCATCAGCCCGCGGTTTGAAATCGTGCTGGTCGAAGACTGCGGCGGCGACCGTTCCTGGCCCGTCATCGAACGGCTGGCCCAGGCCGACCCGCGCGTCGTCGGCCTGCAGTTCAGCCGCAATTTCGGCCAGCACTACGGCATCACGGCCGGCCTCGACCAGTGCCGCGGCGACTGGGTCGTCGTCATGGACTGCGACCTGCAAGACCAGCCCGAGGAAATCCCGCGCCTGTACGCCAAGGCCCTGGAGGGTTACGACGTGGTGCTGGCGCTGCGCGGCGCGCGCCAGGACCCGCTGCGCAAGCGCCTCACCTCGTGGCTGTTCTACCGCATGTTCAGCTATCTGGCCGACATCGATTTCGACGGCGACAGCGGCAACTTCCGCATCATGTCGCGCCAGGTGGTGAGCAACTTCCGCCGCATGCGCGAGCAGCTGCGCTTCTTCGGCGGCCAGGTGCAGTGGATGGGCTTTCCCACCACCGGCATCGAGGTGCAACACAACGAGCGCTTCGAGGGCGCCTCGACCTACACCTGGTCCAAGCTGTGGAAGCTGGCGGCCGACACCATCATCGCCTATTCCGACAAGCCGTTGCGCATGGCGGCGCGGCTGGGCCTGACGATGGCGGCCGTGTCCTTCGGCTTCGGCGGCTTCCTGCTGGTGCGCTCGCTGGTGCAGAGCTCGCCGATCCAGGGCTGGGCCAGCCTGATCGTGTCGCTCTACTTCATCGGCGGCCTCATCATCGGCATCCTCGGCATCCTCGGCGTCTACCTCGGCAAGGCCTTCGACGAATCGAAGAAGCGCCCGCTCTACATCGTGCGCCGCATGACGCCGAACGCCGGAGCCGGCTTTGAGCACTGAGGCCGCGCCGCTGCTGCGGCCGGCGCCCTGGGACGCGGCCGCCTTCGGCCTGCCGGCCTGGGAACTGGCCGAGTACAGCGCCGCCGCGCTGGCGCAGGCCGACGCCGCGCCCGGCATCCAGACCGTCAAGGTCGATCCGCTGGCCGACAAGCGCTTGTTGCAGGAGCACGGCTTTTACTACGCCGACACCCTGCTCGAAACCCGCGCCGCGCCGGCCCAGCTGCGCGCCTTCGACGTCGCGGCCGGCCTGCGCGTGGCGCGCGACATCGGCGCGGCCGACGCCGCCGCCCTGCTGGCCATGTGTCACGGCGTGTTCGCCCACGGCCGCTTCCACCGCGACTTGAACATGGACCAGGCCGGCGCCGCGCGGCGCTACGACAACTGGCTGCTGCAACTGTTGGACGCCGGCGAGGTCTACGCCCTGTACGCGGCCGACGGCGCGCCCGCCGGCTTCATCGGCTGCCACGGCCCCAGCCTGGTGCTGCACGCGGTGGCGCCGTCGCAGCGCGGCCGCGGCCTGGCCAAGCACTGGTGGCGCCTGGTCGTCGACGACTTGTTCGCGGCCGGCCACGCCACGGTCGGCAGCTCCATTTCCGCCGGCAACATGGCGGTGCTCAATCTGTACGCCTCGCTCGGCTTTTCCTTCCACCGTCCGCAAGACATCTACCACCGCATCGTGCCATGAATTATCTCTATATCGTCCTCACCATCGCCCTCACCGTCTACGGCCAGATCGCCATCAAGATGCAGGTGCTGGCCGCCGGCGCGCTGCCGGCCGCCGGCGCCGACAAGCTGCTGTTCCTGCTGCGCCTGCTGCTCAATCCGTGGATCGTCAGCGCCTTCGCGGCCGCCTTTTTGGCCTCGATTTCGTGGATGGGCGCGATGACCAAATTCCCGCTCAGCCACGCCTATCCCTTCATGGCCCTCAATTTCGTCATCGTGCTGCTGCTCGGCGCGTGGCTGTTCCAGGAACCGATTTCGATCACCAAGATGGTGGGCATGGCGCTGATCTGCGCCGGCACCGTCATCGCCGCACAAGGATAAATGATGAGCACCACCATCCCCTTCAACAAACCCTTCATGACCGGCCGCGAACTGTGGTACATCGCCCAGGCCCACACCAACGGCCACCTGTCGGGCGACGGCCAGTTCACCAAGAAATGCCACGCCTGGCTGGAACAGCGCACCGGCACCAAGCGCGCCCTGCTGACGCACTCGTGCACGGCGGCGCTGGAAATGGCGGCGCTGCTGGCCGAGGTCCAGGCCGGCGATGAAGTCATCATGCCGTCCTACACCTTCGTGTCGACCGCCAACGCCTTCGTCATGCGCGGCGCCATCCCCGTGTTCGTCGACATCCGGCCCGACACGCTCAACATCGACGAGAGCAAGATCGAGGCCGCCATCACGCCGCGCACCAAGGTGATTTTGCCGGTGCACTACGCCGGCGTGGCCTGCGAGATGGACACCATCATGGACATCGCCAGCCGCCACAAGCTGATCGTGATCGAAGACGCGGCCCAGGGCATCATGTCGACCTACAAGGGCCGCGCCCTGGGCACCATCGGCCACATGGGCGCCTATTCCTTCCACGAGACCAAGAACATCGTCTCCGGCGAGGGCGGCGCGCTGCTGGTGAACGACGCCGCCTTCGCCGAGCGCGCCGAGATCATCCGTGAAAAAGGCACCAACCGCAGCCAGTTCTTTCGCGGCCAGGTCGATAAATACACCTGGGTCGACGTCGGTTCGTCCTACCTGCCGGGCGAGGTGATCGCCGCCTTCCTGTGGGCCCAGATGGAGGAGGCCGACGCCATCACGCGCCGCCGCCTCGACCTGTGGGACCGCTACCACGCCGCCCTGGCGCCGCTGGAAGCGGCCGGCAAACTGCGCCGGCCGGTGCTGCCGGACGGCTGCGTCCACAACGCCCACATGTATTACATCTTGCTCGATTCGCTGGAGCAGCGCGGCAAGGTCATCGACAACATGAAGCGCCAGGGCGTGAGCACCGTGTTCCACTACGTGCCGCTGCACAGCGCGCCGGCCGGCCTGCGCCTGAGCCGCGCCCACGGTTCCATGCGCCACACCGACGAGCTGTCGGCCCGCCTGCTGCGCCTGCCGCTGTGGGTGGGACTGGAAGACAGCCTGGCGCGCGTGGTCACCGCACTCAACGAAGCGCTATGAGCGGCGCGGCGGCGGTGAGGGATGCGGTGCCGCTGGTCGTCGACCTCGACGGCACGCTGCTGCGCTCGGACATGCTGCTCGAATCAGCGCTGGCCTTTGTGCGGGCCGCGCCGCAGCGCGCGCTGGCGCCGCTGTGGTGGCTGGCCGGCGGCAAGGCCGCGCTCAAGCGGCGCCTGGCCGAGCAGACCGACATCGACGTGACGACCCTGCCCTACGACCCGCGCGTGCTGGCGCTGATCGAGCGCGAGCGGGCGCTGGGCCGGACCATCGTGCTGGCCACGGCCAGCGACCGCCTGCTCGCCGAGCGCATCGCCGCCCACCTGGGCCTGTTCGACGAGGTGCTCGCCAGCGACGGCGGCGTCAACCTGTCGGCCGGCCGCAAGCGCGACGCGCTGCTGGCCCGCTACGGCCGCCAGGGCTACGATTACGCCGGCAACAGCGCCGACGACTTGCCGGTGTGGGCCACGGCGCGGCACGCCTGCGTGGTCGGCGCCGGCGCCGGCCTGCTGCGCCGCGCCCGCGCCTGCTGCGAGGTCGCCGAGGTGCTGCCGCCGCCGCCGGCCCGCGCGCGCCTGCGCACCCTGCTCAAGGCGCTGCGCGTGCACCAGTGGAGCAAGAATCTGCTGCTGTTCCTGCCGCTGCTGGCGGCCCACCAGGGCGGCGACCCGCTGCGGCTGCTGGCCGGCATGCTGGCCTTCCTGTGCTTCAGCCTGTGCGCCTCCAGCGTCTACCTGCTCAACGACCTGCTCGACGTGGCCGACGACCGCCACCACAAGAGCAAGCGCGCGCGGCCGTTCGCGGCCGGCAGCCTGTCGCTGCTGACCGGCGTGGCGCTGGCGCCGCTGCTGCTGATCGCCGCCTTCGGGCTGGCCGGGTGGCTGCTGCCGTGGCGCTTCAGCGCCGTGCTGGGCGGCTATTACGCGCTGACGCTGGCCTACACCCTGCACCTGAAACGGGTGATGGGGCTGGACGCCATCACCCTGGCGGCGCTGTACACGCTGCGCCTGATCGCCGGCGCCGCCGCCTTCGACGTGCCGCTGACGTTCTGGATGCTGGCGTTTTCGATGTTCATGTTCCTCAGCCTGGCGCTGGTCAAGCGCTACGCCGAACTGCGCGAAGCGCGCAGCCGCGGCGACGCGGCCCAGGCGCGCGGACGCGGCTACTTCCCCGGCGACCTCGACATGATCGCGTCGCTGGGCGCGGCGTCGGGCTATCTGGCGGTGCTGGTGCTGGCGCTGTACACGCAAGACCACGCCACCGTGGCGCTGTACCGGCGGCCGCAGCTGATCTGGCTGGCCTGCCCGCTGCTGCTGCTGTGGATCACCCGCACCTGGATGCTGACCCATCGCGGCCTGATGCACGACGACCCGGTCGTGTTCGCCATGAAGGACCGCACCAGCCTGGTGATCGGCCTGCTGTTCGCCGCCATCTTCGGCGCCGCCGCCTGAGTTGGCGGCGGCCGGCTAGGCGGCTAGGCGGCTAGGCGGGCAGAATTCAACGCCTCAATGCTTCAGCAGCGGTCCCAGGCCGCCGTGGGGATAGACCAGCACTTTCAGCGCGCCGCAGACGACGCTGGCGGCCGGCGCGCCGTTTTGCGCCACGATCAGCGCCTCCGGCGGCTTGTTCTGGTCGACGCCCTCGACGGCGACCAGCGCGAAATCATAGCGCGGCAAGAAGTTTTCCCTGGTGGTGATCCACTGGTGCTCGTGCAGGTCGATATAGGATGGCGCCACCACGGGCTGGCGGTGGGTATTCATGGCCACCCACGCGGCGTCCCAGTAGCCGCCGTAGCCGTTGTGCAAATCGTATTGGGCGAAGACGCCGTCGGCGCAGGCCAGGTCGGCCGGATAATATTCATGTTGCAGCGGCCCCGATTGGGCCACCACGCGCGTCAGCGGCCACGCCAGGAGCGCCGCACCCAGCCACAGTGCCACGGCGCTGCGGAATACGCGGCGCAACGGCGGGCGGACGGCGGCGGCCGACCGGCGCTGGCCGCGCAGCGCATACAGCAGCGCCGGTCCCAGCACCAGCGGCAGCACGAACACTGGGATCAGGTAGCGCACCGTCGGCGGCACGCTCGACACGGCCATCACCGCGACGACGCCGCCGGCGCTGCCCACGCTGAACAAGCCCAGCCAGCCGGCCACCGGATCGGCCAAACGCCAGCCCTTGTCGAGCAGCGTGCCGGGAAGCAGCGTCAGCAGCGTGGCGTAATACAGGCCGCACGCCAGCAGCAGCCCCGGCGACTGCCGCCCCACTTCGGCCGCGATGCCGCCCAGGTCGCGCAGGTTGGCGCCGGTCTGGCGCCAACCCAGCCGCCACGGCAAGCCCACGCCGTTGGGCACCAGCAGCTTCCATTTGTACAGCAGCACGCCGGCCACACAGGCGGCCAGCAGCGCCAGCGCCAGCGGCCGCCAGTTGGCCGGGGCCAGGCGGCGGCGCAGCAGCGCCAGCGCCCCCAGCGCCGGCAGCGCGCACTGCATCAGGTAAAGCCGGTCCGACAACACCGTCAGCGCCGCCAGCAGCGCCAGGCCCGCCAGCGCGCCGCGCGTGAGCGGCGGCGCATCCGACCGCAGCGCCGGCAACAGCAGCGCCAGCGTCGCCAGCAGCGCCAGGAAGGTGCCGAAATGGTAGCTCGTCAGCATCAGATAGGTGTAGGGGAAAACGCCGTTGACGGCCGCCAGGCTGGCCGCCATGGTGGCCAGCGCGGCCGCCGCCGTGGCGTTCAGCGGCGAGGTGAAACGGCGCAGCACCAGGGCGGACAGCGCCCACAGCAACAACGCCTGCACCGCCATGATGGCGGCCAGCGCATAGTAGACGCTGCCGGTCAGCCAGCGCAGGCCGAAGTAAAGCGGCCAGTCCGGGAAGAAATACGGCGCCGGCGTGAAATACCACTGGCCGAAATGGCCGCCCCGCTCGAACAGGTCGTGGTACACGGCCGGCAGGTAGATGGCGTCGGAATTGAAGAACAGGTCCGGCGTGATGCCTTGCCTGAGGTAGACCAGCGCCAGGCAGGCGGCCGCCAGCACGGCCAGCGCCAGCGCCGGCAGCAACTTCATTACACGCAACAGCCGCGGCGCGGTCACAGGCTGAGCTTTTTAAAGATGGCCTCCGGTATGGAGCGAATCATCAGCATGATGGCGCGCCAGAAGAATGGCGTGTAGAGCACGCTGCGGCCCTGGTCCATGGCTTGAACGATGGCGCCCGCCACCTGGTCGGGCGTGGCCCACAGCGGGCCCTTGGGGAAGGCCGCCGTCATCGGCGTGTCGACGAAGCCGGGCTTGATCGTCAGCACCGTGACGCCGGCCTTGTGCAGGCGGTTGCGCAAGCCTTGCAGGAAGATCGCCAGCATGCCCTTGGCGCTGCCGTACACATAGTTGGACTGGCGGCCGCGGTCGCCGGCCACCGAGCCGATCACGGCGATGCAGCCGTGGCGCTGCGCTTCGAAGCGGTTGGCCAGCTCGGTCAGCAGATTGATGACGCTGAGCGCGTTGGTGCCGATTTCGCGCAGCGCCAGCGCGGCGTCGGCCTGGCAGGCCTGCTGGTCGGGCAAGGTGCCGTGGGCGATCAGCACCGCGTCCAGGCCGCCCAGCGCGGCGACCGCCTCGGCGATCAGGCCGGCGTGCGACTCGGTGGCGCCGGCGTCGAAGCGGGCGCCGCCGCACTGGGCGGCGCCGCGGATGGCCAGGTCGGCGCACAGCGCGGCCAGGCGCTCGCCGTCGCGGGCCAGCAGGATCAGGGCGTCGCCGCGCTGGGCGAAGCGGCGCGCGGCCGCCTCGGCGATGGCGGAGGTGGCGCCGATGATGAGGATTTTTTGCATGAGCTACAGTCCGAGACGGTGGGATTGACAGGAGGCGAAGGCGTCGAGCGCGCCGTATTGGCGGCGCACGCGCTGGAATTGCAGATAATTCGGATAGCTGTGTTCGAACGTGGCGCGGCTCATGCGCGCATCCTTGGCCAGGTAGAGGCGGCCGCCGGCGGCCAGCACCATGGCGTCGAGTTCGGTGAGCAGCGCGAGCAGGCCGGCCTCGAGCTTGAAGTCCAGCGCCAGCGTGTAGCCTTCGACGGGGAAGGACAGGTAGTTGTCGTTGGCGGGGCCGAAGCTCTTGAGCACGGCCAAAAACGAGCCGCGTCCCGACGCCGCGACCCGGGCCAAAATGGCGCCCAGGGCGGCGATGCCGGCCGCGCGCGGGATGACGAACTGGTATTGCACGAAGCCGGCCTTGCCGTACAGCCGGTTCCAGTGCAGCAGGCCGTCGAGCGGATAAAAATACGGCTCGTAGTGGACGCGCCGGCGCGCCGCGCGCGGTTGGTGGAAATACAGGGTGTTGAAGGCGGCGATGGCATGGCGGTTGAGCAGCTGCGGCGGCAAATCGACCGGCAGCGTGCGGCTGCGCGTCGGCAGCGGCGCCAGGCCCCCCTCGTCCGCGTGCTCGCCGAGCATCAGCAGCGAGCGTCCCAGTTTGGCGCCGGCGGCCAGGCAATCGATCCAGGCCACCGAGTAGCTGGCGCCGTGGTGCTGCTCGAACAGTTCCAGGGCCTCGGCCAGCGAGCCGGCGCGCAGCGTGGTCTGGTCGATATAGGCGCTGCGCACGGCGCGCAGGCGCACGCTGGCGCCGAGGATGATGCCGGTCAGGCCCATGCCGCCGCAGGTGGCGCGGAACAGCTCGGGATGCGCGTCGCGCGAGCAGTGCAGCACGCTGCCGTCGGCCAGCATCAGTTCCAGCGACAGCACGTGGGCGCTGAAGCAGCCGTCGACGTGGTGGTTCTTGCCGTGCACATCGCTGGCGATGGCGCCGCCGACGGTGACGAATTTGGTGCCCGGCGTGACCGGCAGGAACCAGCCGCGCGGCAGCAGCACGGCGAGGATGTCGGCCAGCGTGGCGCCGGCCTCGCAGCGCAGCACGCCGCTGGCGGGGTCGAAGTCGAGCAGCAGATGGCGCGCCGCGCTGCCCAGCACCAGCGGCGCCAGCGCGCTGTCGCCGTAGCTGCGGCCCAGGCCGCGCGCGATCAGCGGCGCGCCGGCCAGGCGCA
>NZ_JANXMI010000077.1 GCF_025354735.1 Rugamonas sp. | reverse complement strand
CGCCGGCGCTCCCGCCGGCGCCGCGCCTTATGCCGACGCCGACGCCATCCTGGGCCACGTCGACCTGCGGGCGCGGCCGGAAAACCATGCGGCCCACCGCACGCTGCTGGGCATGGGCGTGCGCCGCGACCAGCGCCGGCTGGGCCTGGGCCGCACGCTGCTGGCGACCGCGCTCGACTGGGCCGCCGCGCAGCCGGGGCTGGACTGGGTCGACCTCGAAGTGTTGTCGGCCAACGCGCCGGCCCTGCGCCTGTACGGCGATTGCGGTTTCACCCGGACCGGTGAAATCGCCGACCTGTTCCGCGTCGACGGCGAGCGGCTCGGCTCCATCTTCATGGCGCGCAGCGCGCAAGCGGCGCCCCTGGCGCGTCGCACGCGCTTGCTGAACTCCGATTAAAATACTTGTTTTGCCGAACCCGGAAACAGAACACGATGGCTTATAAGACTTTGGAAGACACGATAGGCAACACGCCGCTGGTGCAGCTGACCCGGCTGCCCGGCGCCGACGCGGCCGCCCGCAACAACATCATCCTCGGCAAGCTCGAAGGCGACAATCCGGCCGGCTCCGTCAAGGACCGGGCCGCCATGTCGATGCTCAGGCGCGCCGAGGAGCGCGGCGACATCAAGCCGGGCGACACGCTGATCGAAGCGACCAGTGGCAACACCGGCATCGCGCTGGCGATGGCGGCGGCCCTGCGCGGCTACAAGATGTTGTTGCTGATGCCGGAAAACCTCAGCATCGAGCGGCGCCAGAGCATGGCCGCCTACGGCGCCAGCATCATGCTCACGCCCAAGACGGGCGGCATGGAATACGCGCGCGACATGGCCGAGCAGCTGCAAAAGGACGGCAAGGGCATCATCCTCGACCAGTTCGGCAACCAGGATAATTCGCGCGCCCACTACGAGGGCACGGGGCCGGAAATCTGGCGCGACACGCATGGCCAGGTCACCCATTTCGTGTCCGCCATGGGCACCACCGGCACCATCATGGGCGTGTCGCGCTATCTGAAGGAGCAAAATCCGGCGTTGCAGATCATCGGCGCCCAGCCGGAGGAGGGCTCGTCCATCCCCGGCATCCGCAAGTGGCCGGAGGCGTATCTGCCGAAGATTTATGACAAGGCGCGCGTCGACCAGATCGAATATGTGACGCAGGCGGCGGCCGAACGCATGGCGCGCCGGATGGCGGCCGAAGAGGGGATATTCTGCGGGATTTCCGCGGCGGGCGCATGCGAGATCGCGTTGCGCGTGTCGCAAACGGTGGAGAACGCAACGATCGTGTTCATCGTCTGTGACCGCGGTGACCGTTACCTGTCGACCGGCGTCTTCCCGGCGTAACGGCCATAAGCTATCCCTCCTCCCGAGCGGGGGAGGGATGGTGTTGCCAGTGCCGGGATCAGCCCTGGCCTGGTTCGCCTTCTTTAGGCTTGAACTGCTTGTCGCTGATGCGGAACTTGTTGCGGCGGTCGCCCATCAGGTAACGCAGGTCGCGGATGCTCAGATCGCTCACCTCGTGCATGCGGATCAGCAGCGAAGCGCCGACCGGCAGGCGGTGGTGGCGGATTTTGCTGATAACCGGCGGCGCCACTTCCAGCGCGCGCGACAGGGCCGCATCGTTTTTCAGGCGCAGGTTTTCGATCAGCGTGTCGAGCAGGCGATTCGGGTTGTATTGCAGCAGATCATCTCCGTCCTGCTCATTCATATCGATACCGACTTGGTTTGTCATGATGTCGTTTGTTCCTTCTGTAAAGTTGTCTTGCAAAGTAAAACACTCGGAGCTCGCTCTTGCTGCGGTAATGTTCATCCTCTACCAAGGAACGAATTCACAACGGACGGATTCCGGGGTAACAAGTTTCATAATATATACACAATTGTACAACATCAAGCATTGTAATACTCATAAGCAATAAATAAATTGCTTGATGCGATAGTGGCCGTTGTCTTAATGCAACATTGTGTGGGAATTATACACCGAGTGCCGCGTTTTGCTGATTTCGGGCACTATTTTGTGCGTCATGCAAAATTAATTATAAATTCATTTGGTTTGCGTTGCCGCACAATATGACTTTCAAAAATGAATGTACAAGTGTGTTAAATCAACGATAAACGCCGCCACAATTGCCGGCAAGATTCGTTACGCTTCCTTACATCTGGTATTGCCCGCGTGTGGACACGCTTATTGGCCAGCCTCGGGCGCGGCCGCCGCCGTGGTGGCCGCCGTGCGCGCCAGCCTGACGGCCCGGCCCAGCTCGACCACCGACATCGCATAGAAATAGCTGCGGTTGTATTGTGTGATGGCGAAGAAATTCGGCGTCGCCACCCAGTATTCGGTGGCCTCGGCGCCGTTCTGCAAGTCGACCAACCCGAACAGTTCGCCGTCCGGCAGCGGTGCCGTCGTGCTCACGCCGGCCGCCGCCAGCTCGCCGGGCGCCAGCGTGGCCGCCAGTCCCCGGCCCAGATACGCCTCCCAGGCCCGGTTCGGCGACACGCTGGCCGGATAGGCGGGCGGGCCGGCGTCGCCGCGCTGCCAGCCGTGCGCCACCAAAAAGGCGGCGACGCTGCCGATGGCGTCGCCCGGCTCGTTGAGCAAGTCGACGCGGCCGTCGCCGTCGAAGTCGACCGCGTATTTGACGATGTTGCTGGGCATGAATTGCGGCAGGCCGACGGCGCCGGCGTAGGAACCGCGCAGGGTCAGCGGGTCGAGATTGTTTTGGCGCGCGTAGACCAGCGCCGCTTCCAGTTCGTCGCGGAAGAAGGCCATGCGGGCCTCGCGGGTCGGCGTGTCCGGATAGGAAAACGCCAGCGTCATCAGCGCATCGAGCACGCGGAAGCGGCCGGTGTTGGCGCCGTAGACGGTTTCGACGCCGAGGATGCCGACGATGACGTCGGCCGGCACGCCGTACTGCGATTCGGCCCGCGCCAGCGCTTCCTGGTTGTCGTTCCAGAACTTGACGCCGGCGCCGATGCGCACCGGCTCGATGAACAGGCCGCTGTAGGCTTGCCAGTTCTTGGGCTTGCCCGGCGGCGCCGGTTTGATGAGCTGGACGGCGGCGTCGACGTAGCGCAGCTTGCCGACCAGCAGGTCGAGGTCGGCGCGGTCGAAGCCATCCCTGGCGGCGATGGCGTCGAGGTAGGCGCGCACTTCCAGCCACTGGCCGAAGTTGACGTATTCGCCGACGTAGTCGACGCCCGGCGCCGGTTTTTTCCTGGCCGGCTTTTTCTTCGCCTTTTTCTGCATGCTGGGCGGCAGCGTGTAGCCGTAGCGGTCCACGGGGGCGGCTTCGGCCAGCTGGGCCAGCGGGACCGCCGCCAGCAGCAGCGCCAGCATCCAGGTCGAGGGTTTCAATGTCGGTGCAGTTTTCATCGGGTGTCGCGTAACAGGGTGGTGAGCGCGCGCAGCGTGGCCGCGCGGGCGCCGGGGGCGGCGCGGCCGTATTTGAGCGCGCCGTACAGGGTCAGGAATTGCGTCATCGCGGCCTTCTTTTCCTCGCTGGCCGCCATCGCTCGCAGGCGGACCGCATAACTGTGCGGGCCTTCGCCGGCGGCGCGGACCACGCCGTGGCGGGCTTGCTGCCGGCAAAACGCCGCATAGGCGGCGTCGGCCGGGTCGCCGGCCCGGCCGGAACGGGCCCGCAGCGTGCGCGCCAGCATCAGCAGGGCCGCGATCGCCAGGGCGCCGGCGGCCGTGCGCCAGTTGGCGTAGGCGGAACTTAGTTCTTCTAAGAAACTTCGTTGTCTGTCTGGATTGTAGTCCAGTATCCATTGATTCCAACCATTATTCACCGCGTTGATGCGAAAACGTAGTTGCGCCAGCCACGAAGTGGCGTCGTTTTCAAAATTGATGAGTTCGCCGAGCCGGGCGATGCCGAACGGCGACTGCTGCGGCAGCGCCCGCGCCAGGTTGTGGCGCACGCGTTCGGGCGCGACGGCGGCGGTCGGGTCGTAGCGCTGCCAGCCGTGGCCGGCGATCCACACTTCGCCCCAGGCGTGGGCGTCGGACTGGCGCACGGTGACGTAGCCGTCGACGGGATTGAGTTCGCCGCCCTGGTAGCCGGTGACGACGCGCGCCGGCACACCCATGGCACGCATCAGCACGACGAAGGCGCCGGCGTAGTGCTCGCAAAAGCCGGCCTTGCTGTTGAAGAGGAAGTCGTCGACCGTGTCGCGCCCGGCCAGTGGCGGGTCCAGGGTGTAGGCATAGGGGCCGCCGTGGAACATTTGCAGCACGGCCAGCGCCGACGCCGCCGCGCCCGGCCGGCGCATCTGCCGCGCCAGCGCCAGCGTGCGCGGATTGAAGCCGGCCGGCAGCTGCAACCACGGCTGCATTTGGGCCGGGTCGGCGTCGGCCTGGATGCGGAACTCGGGATAGGCGCTGGCCTCGTAGCGCAGGCGCGCGGCGATCGGTTCGTTGGTGCTCAGTTCGAGCTCGGTGGAATTGCGCAGCGCATAGCCGGGCAGGGCCAGGCCGGGATCGGTCATTTCCAGCGCGAACAGCCAGCGCTGGTTGCTGGGCTCGACCGTCACCTCGTGCCGCACCGGCTTGCCGCTCACGGTGATGCCGACCGTCGCCGGTGGCGTGCCGCGCGCTCGCGGCTGCGGGCCGATGCGGTGCCAGGTGCGGCCGTCGTAGTCGCCCAGCACGATGCCGCGCCAGTACAGCTGTTCCTGGGGCGGTTCGGGATCGATGAAGCGGACCCGGAACGCCACCTCGTCCGAGCGCGCCAGGCTGGACATGGTGCCCGGCGCCATCGTGTCCGACATGCCGGTGTGGCCGCTGTGGGCGTCGCCCGGCATGCCCCACAGCGGACCCTGGATGCGCGGGAAGCCGAAGAACAGCAGCAGCGCCAGCGGCGCGGAATAGGCCACGATGCGGGCGGCGGCGGCCAGCCGGCGCCGCAGCGGCGGCACCGCGCCGGTGTACTGGAAGGTCAGCTGGGCCGTCAGCAGCACGACGATGGTGAGCACCATTTCGGCGCCCGTCGGTATCGACTGCGAGTAAAAGAAATTGGTCAGCAGCAGGAAGAAGCTGAGGAAGACCACCACGAACAGGTCGCGCCGCGCGTGCATCTCCAGCAGCTTGAAGGCGAGCAGCAGCGCCAGCATGGCGACGCCGGCGTCGCGCCCCAGCAGCGTGTGGAAGGAGTGGTAGACGCCGGCCATCGCCAGCAGCGACACCGGCAGCAGCAGCCACAGCGGCGGCAGGCGCTTGCCGCGCAGGGTCAGCGTGGCGCGCCACAGCAGGGTGGCGCCGGCGGCGGCGCTGATCCACAGCGGCAGGTGCGCGAAGTGCGGCGCCAGCACCAGCAACGCCGCCAGCAGCAGCAACAGCGTGTCCGATTTGTCGCGCGTGAGCTGGCGCGTCCAGCGCGCGCGCAGCGTCGCCGGTGCCGACGCCGGTGTTGATGCCGCTGCTGCCGCCGCCGCCGCCGCCGCGCTTGCAGCAGCCGTCGCGGGCGCCGTGCCGCGCTGGTCCTGCGCCGTCATGCCGCGCGCTCCTGTCCGTGCAGCGCCAGCGCCCGCAAACAGGCGGCGCGGTGGGCGTCGCCCAGCGCCGGCCCGAGCGCGTCGCCGCCCAGCCGGAATGTGTAGGGCAGGGCGCGCCGTTCCGCTTCCAGCACCCACTGCGTCATGCGCGAGAGCTTCAGTTCTTCATCGAGATGGCGTGGCAGTTCGGCGTAATCGAGCAGCAGTTCGGCCACCGCGCCGCCTTCGAAATGCTTGGTCACCAGCTGGCCGCCGAGCGCCGGATCGTGGCGCGCGATCTGGCGCCACGCCAGGTGCCGCATCGGATCGCCGGCCTGGTAGTTGCGGATGCCGGCGAAATTATCGAGGCCGACCTGGCCGTGGCCGTCTTCGCTGGCCGCGCCGCTGAGCGGCAGCGGCGGCGCGTCCGGTTCGGGATAGGGATAGACCAGCACCGCCAGGTCCGGCTGCCAGTAACTCCAGGCGCGGAACAGGCCGAGGGGGAAGCGCGTCAGCAGGCGCACGCGCGGCGCCCGCAGCCAGCCGCGCCGCGCGGTCGGCGTCGACAGCAGCACCAGCGCGCCGGCGCCGGCCGCCACGTCGGTCACATGGCGCGGCGCGGCCGGGCCGTGAAAGTCGACCCACACGGCGTAGCGGTCGTGCGTGGTGCGGTTGTTCAGTTGCAGCTCGAACTGGGCCGCCTCGCCGGCGAACACCGGCGCCGCGCGGCCGGGGGCCAGGCGCAGCGAGGCCAGGTTCTTCGCCGTCAGATACATGTCGACGACGGCGCAGGCGCCGGTGAAGAAGGTCAGCACGTAGCCGAGACCCAGGTTGTAGTTGATGGCGCCGATCAGCATCAGCAGCAGCAGCGCCGTGAACGACAGGCCGGCACGGGTCGGCACGATGAAGACGCGGCGCATCGTCAGCAGCACTTCGCCGGGGTCCTGGTCGCGCAGGCGGAACAGCGAGTTGTCGATTTTATTGCGGACCCATGGGCGCAGCCGGTTCAGCATGACGGCGTCACACCGGCACGGATTTCTGCAGTTGCAGCACCAGGTCGCGGCTGGCCAGCGCCGTGCCGTGCGCCGACTTCAGCGGCCGCAGCCGGTGCGCGCACACCGGCACCAGCATCGCCTGCACGTCTTCCGGGATCACGTGGTCGCGCCCTTCGAGCGCGGCCCAGGCGCGCGCCGCCTGCAGCAGGGCGATGGCGGCGCGCGGGCTCATGCCCTCGGCGAAGGAGCCGTTCGAGCGCGTGGCCTGGGCCAGCGCCTGCACGTAGTCGACCAGCGCGGCCGAGGTGTGGATTTGTTTCAGCTGCTGCTGCGCGGCCGCCAGTTCGGCCGGCGTCATCGCCGCCGGCAGCGACTTGAGCATCACGCGCCGGTCTTCGCCCAGCAGCAGCGCGCGTTCGGCCGCCGCGTCGGGGTAGCCGAGCGAGAGGCACATGAGGAAGCGGTCGAGCTGCGACTCGGGCAGCGGGAAGGTGCCGATCTGGTGGGTGGGGTTTTGCGTGGCGATGACGAAGAACGGTTCCGGCAGCGCGCGCGTGACGCCGTCGGCCGTCACCTGGCGCTCCTCCATCGCTTCGAGCAGGCCCGATTGCGTCTTCGGCGTGGCGCGGTTGATTTCATCGGCCAGCAGCACCTGCGTGAAGATCGGGCCGGGATGGAATTCGAAGCCGTTTTTTTCGCGCGCGTAAATCGAGATGCCCGCCACGTCGGCCGGCAGCAGGTCGCTGGTGAACTGCACGCGGTTAAATTGCAGGCCCAGCGAAATGGCCAGCGCGTGCGCCAGCGTGGTCTTGCCGACGCCGGGCACGTCCTCGATCAGCAGGTGGCCGCCGGCCAGCAGGCAGGTGAGCGCCTGCCGTATTTGCAGATCCTTGCCGACGATGATGCGGCCCACCTGGGCCGCCACGTCATGAATTTTTTTGAACATCGGGTCGCCCGTGCTGGTTGCGGTTTTCAAAAGCGCACGCGGTCCGCGGCGCGTGCGCGTGGTCGGCGTGGTAGATTAGCGCCATCGGGACTTTTTATCATACCTGACGGTAATAGCGATTCTATGCGAGAAACGGCGCGGCCGGATACCCCAAGATCGACCATGAGCGCCGCAGCGGAAACCAGTGACATGACGACAGCCATTTACAGCCACCCAGACTGCCTGCGCCACGAGATGGGCGAGTGGCACCCCGAATCGCCGGCGCGGCTCGAAGCCATCGCCGACCAGCTGATACGGGCCAACGTCAACGACCTGTTCGAGCACCGCGCCGCGCCGCTGGTGGCGCTGGCCGACCTAGAACGCAACCACACCCAGAACGCCATCGCCATCGTGCGCGACAGCCTGCCGTGCGAGGGCGACGATTATTATCCGATCGACGCCGACACCTCGCTCAACCGCCACAGCTGGCGCGCCGCGCAGCGCGCCGCCGGCGCCGCCGTGGCGGCCACGGACGCCGTCATCGACGGCGACATCGCCAACGCCTTTTGCGCGATCCGCCCGCCCGGCCACCACGCGCGGCCGGCGCATCCCATGGGCTTCTGCATGTTCAACAACGTCGCCATCGCGGCCAAGCACGCGCTCGACGCGCGCGGGCTGGAACGGATCGCCGTCGTCGACTTCGACGTCCACCACGGCAACGGCACCGAGGAGGCGCTGGCCGGCGAGCCGCGCGCGCTGATGGTGAGTTTTTTCCAGCACCCGTTTTATCCCTACACGGAGCCGGAGCCGTACACGGCCAACCGCGTCAACGTCGCCGTGCCGGCGCACACCAAGGGCGACGTGATCCGCCAGCTGGTGGTCGAGCACTGGCTGCCGGCGCTGCACGCGTTCCAGCCGCAGATGATCTTCATTTCGGCCGGCTTCGACGCCCACCGCGAGGACGACATCGGCGGCATGGCGCTGGTCGAGGCGGACTACGTGTGGCTGACGGAGCAGGTGATGGCGGTGGCGAAGCGGTACGCGGACGGCCGCATCGTCAGCTGCCTGGAGGGCGGCTACAACCTGTCGGCGCTGGGCCGCAGCGTGGTCGCGCATGTGAAGGCGCTGGCCGAGATTTAGCTCGTCGAGCCGTTACGGCGCCGCGCCGGGTGGAAAATACAGCTGAATTTACCGCAGCGGTTTGAGGTTCTGGTCGAGGAAGGCTTCGACGTGGCGCCAGAAGTCGACGCTGTCGCGGTCGTGGCGCCAGACGTGGCCCTCGTCCGCATACACCAGCCACTCGACGTTGGCGTTGGCCTTGCCGACGGCGGCGCGGAAGCGGCTGGCGTCGGCCAGCGGCTCGCGCACGTCCTGCGCGCCCTGGGCGATCAGCAGCGGCCGCGTCAGCCGGGCCGCGTTCGGCAGCGGCGAATAGCGCGTGAACATGGCCGCGTCCTGGACCGGGTCGCCGATCAGCGTGCGCAGGCCGTAATGCAGCGCCTCTTGCGAGGCGTCGTCGTCGGCCGTGCTGAACATCAGATGCAAGTCGGTGATGCCCGACCATTCCACGCCGCAGCGGAACAGGTCGGGATGGTCGATGAGGCCCATCAGCGTCGCATAGCCGCCGTAGTTGGCGCCCATGATGGCGATGCGCTTGGGGTCGGACCAGCCCTGCTTGACCGACCACAGGGCGGCATCGGCCAGGTCGTCCTGCATGCGCTGGCCCCACTGGCGCCAGCCGGCCTGGTAGTGCTGGAAACCGAAGCCGGTGCCGCCGCGCGTTTCTGCCTGGATCACGAGGTAGCCGCGCGAGGCGAGGAACTGGGCCTGGCCATCCCATTCCGGCGCGACGCCGCGCGCGTTCGGGTCGGCGCGCACCAGCACCACCGTCGGCAAGGGACCGGCGGCCGCGCCCGGCGGCCGCGTGACGTAGACCGGTATCGTCATGCCGTCGCGCGCCGTGTAGTGCTCGAAACGGCGCGCGCCCATGCGCGCCGGCTCGATCGCCGGGCGGCTGCTGCCGAGGCCGGTCATCACGTCGCTGTCGAGGTTGTAGATGAAATAGGCGGCCGGCTGGCGGTCCGAGGTCGACGTCACCAGCACCACCGGCGCGTGGGCGCAGTCGGCCGCGCAGTCGATGCTGTTGGCGGTCTCCGGCAACACCTGGTCGACTTCGTCCTGCAGGCGCTGGAGGCGGCGGTCCAGCCAGGTGGTGGCGCGGACGTCGCTGTCGAGATGGATGCCGAGCAGTTTTTTGCTGGCGTAGTCGAGCACGGGCGTGCCGCGCACGTCGATGCCGGGCGTGGCCAGGAAGGGCAGCGGGGCCCGCGCCATCGTCTTGACGTCGTAGCGGTACAGCGCGCCGTAGCCCTCATGGTCGGCCTGCACGTAGAGGGTGTCGTCGCCGTCGAAGAACAGCGGCGCCACCTGGGCGCTGCCATAGCATTCGGCGTTGCCCATCTCGGCCCATAGTTCCTGCGCCGGCGCGCGGTAATAACGGATGCAGCGGTTCTGCACGCGCGCCGTCACGATGCGCGGCCGGTCGCTGGCGTCGGGCAGCCAGTCCAGGCCGTGCGGCGGCTGGATGCCGTCGAGGATGCCGGTCAGCTTGCGGCTGCGGCTGTCGAGCCGGAACAGGCGCGCCGATTGCGGGCTGTAGTCGATGTCGTTCCAGCTGTACTTCGCGACGATGATGTCGTCCGAGTCGTCGTGGGTGACGTCGAAAAAAGCGTAATCGGCCGTCAGCACCTTGTCCTTGATAGTGCTGCCCGTGGTCGATTGGCGGTGATCGCGGTTGCCGGAAATGAGCATGGCCACATGGGCGCCGTCGCGGTCGACCGCGAATTCGTCCACGCTCGACGTGAATTCGTCGCGGTAGTTTTTGAGCGTGAAGCCGAGGCGGTTTTCATTGATCCAGTGGACGGCGACGATTTTTTCCCGGGCCGGCGACGAGATCGGGACGGTCAGCTTTTTCAGGTCCGTGGTGTCGCGCACGGCCAGCATTTGCTTGCCGTCGTCGCCGGTCGCCACCATGGCGACGTAGCGTCCGTGCGGCGACAGCTGGACCAGGCTCAGCACCGGGTCCTGGAAAAAGCTGGCGGCGTCGGGCGCGCCGCCGGCGTCCGCCGCCGCCGCGCACGCCGGGATCAGCAGCAGCGTCCATGCCATGCGATACAGTGTGCGGCGTTTCATGTCCGGCTCCGGTGATGGGGTATTCCATCATACGGAGGGCATGGGTTTTTCCGCAATCAGGCAGATGGCATAGATGGGCGAGCTTGCATCCGTTAGCGCGCCGTCTTCAGGTTCTTGTCGAGGAAGGCTTCGACGTGGTTCCAGAAGTCCAGGTTGTCCTCCTCGTGGGCCCAGCCGTGGCCCTCGTTGTCGTAGAACAGGAACTCGACGTTGGGGTTGCCCTCGCTGACGGCGGCGCGGAATTTGCGGGCGTGGACCGGCGGCACGCGGCGGTCCTGGCCGCCGTGCGCCATCAGCAGCGGCTGCTTGAGCCGGGCGGCGTTGGCCAGCGGCGAATATTGCTGGAACAGGGAGGTATCCTTGTCGGGGTCGCCGATCAGGGTGCGCATGCCGTATTGCAGGTCTTCTTCCGAGGCGTCGTCGTCGACGGTGTTGAACATCAGGCCGATATCGGTCACGCCGGCCCATTCGACGCCGCAGCGGAAGATGTCGGGATCGTCGATCAGGCCCATCAGCGTCGCATAGCCGCCGTAGCTGGCGCCCATGATGGCCACGCGCCGGGGATCGGCCCAGCCTTTTTGCTCGGCCCACAGGGCCGCGTCGGCCAGGTCGCGCTGCATGCCCTGGCCCCACTGTTTCCAGCCGGCCTGGAAGTGGCGGGCGCCGAAGCCGGTGCCGCCGCGAAATTCCGGCTGGATCACGACGTAGCCGCGCGAGGCCAGAAATTGCGCCTCGCCGTCCCACTCCCACGACGCGCCGCGCGTCTGCGGGCCGCCGTGCACCAGCACCACGGCCGGCAGCGCCGTCTTGGCCGGGCCCGGCGGCAGGGTGACGTAGACCGGGATGCTCATGCCGTCGCGCGCCGTGTAGTGGTAAAAGGCGCGCGTGCCCATCTGCGCCGGCTTGATGTCGGGGTGGACGCTGCCGAGGCCGACGACATTGCCGGTGGCGATGGTGTAGATGAAGTAGGACACGGGCTGGCGGTCCGAGGCCGACTTCACCAGCACCACCGGCGCCTTCAGGCAGTCGTCGGCGCAGGCGATGGCGTTGATGGTCTGCGGCAGCGCGGCGTCGACCTTCTTTTGCAGCTCCTTGAGGCGGGCGTCGAACCAGACCGTGCTGACGGCGTCGCTGTCGAGGTGCACGCCCAGCAGGCGCTTGCTGGCGTAGTTCATCACGGGCGCGCCGCGGAAATCGAAGCCGGGCACCGTCAGCGTCGGCTCGGGCGCGCGCTGCAACGTCTTCAGGTTCATGCGGTAGAGCGCTTCGTAGCCGTGGTAGTCGGCCTTGCCGTAGAGCGCGTCGGCGCCGTCGAAGAACAACGGCGCGAAATTGCTCTGCATGCAGTCGGCGTTGGCCAGCTCGGTCCACTGCTCGCTGTCCGGCGCGCGGTAGGAGCTGATGCAGCGGCCGTTGATCTTGGCCGTCACCACGCGCGGCACGTCGCTCGGGTCGGGCAGCCAGTACAGCGCGCGGTTGGGCTGCTTGCCCGGCTCGATGTCGGTCAGCGCGTGGTTGCGCGTGTTGAGGCGGTACAGGTGGGACTGGGCCGGATGTAGGTCGGTCGAGTTCCAGGTGTTTTTTTCGACCAGGATGTCGTCCGAGCCGTCGTGGGTGACGTCGAAGTAGGCATAGTCGGCCGTCAGCGTGCGGTCCTTCATGGCCGAGCCGAGATTGATCTGGTTGTGGGTCCAGTTGCCGGAAATGAGGTGGACCAGGTTGCTGCCGTTGCGGTCGGCCGCGTATTCGTCGCGGTTGCCCTTGAACTCGACCCGGTCGCTCATCAGGGTGAAGCCGATGCGGTTTTCATTGACCCAGTGGATGCCGACGATTTGATTGTCGATCGGCGTCGTGATGGCCGCCGTGGCCTGCTTCAGGTCGCTCGTGTCGCGTATCGCCACCACCTGCTTGCCGTCGTCCATCAGCACCACCATCGCCACGTAATGGCCCTGCGGCGACAGCACGGTGGCGCGGGTGGCGGGATTCTTGAAGAAGCTCTCGACGCTGGGCAGGGCGGTGGCGCGGGCGGCCGGCGCGCAGGCCAGCAGGGTCAGCAACGCCGCCGTCAGCGCGGAGGACAACAGGGATGGTTTCATGCGTGGCCCGGGCAATGGATGAAGCGGCAATCATACTGAGATATTGCAAAATAAGCCACATTTATCAATTGAGAACCCTGGCCGCGGCAGCGCGCAAAAAAAAGATTCTTCACGGCTCAGAGGGAAACGGGCTCGGCATGGCTCGCCGGGGTGGTGGGTGGGGCCCTGCGCGCGCATGTGGAAAATCTTCTATTTTGCCTTCTATTTCCTTCTGCTTTTTTCTGCTTTCTTTTATTTTGAACTTCGCCTGAATATGCAGGTCTAAATAGAGGAAAGCAGAACAAAATAGAAGGGGAAATAGAATGAAATCCACAGTG
>NZ_JANXMI010000062.1 GCF_025354735.1 Rugamonas sp. | reverse complement strand
CACCGTAGACAGTACCACGATTGTGTCGAATCGAATCCGCGCAATCGAACCGTCGGCGGCGCCGGCGAACGGGCGTAGGCTAGCGGGTGCCGAGCAGCGGGGGGCGGCTCACTCGTCGTCGGCGGCGATGCGGTTGCGGCCGGCGGCCTTGGCGCGGTAGAGCGCGGCGTCGGCGCGGCGCAGCAGGGCGTCGGTGCTGCTGTCGGCGTCGCCGCCCACGGCGATGCCGATGCTGACCGTGATCTTGCCCAGCGGCGCCGGCTGGTGCGGGATGTGCAGTGTTTCTATGCTCAGGCGCATGGTCTCGGCGATCTGGCGGGCCACGGCCGCGCCCGTGTTGGGCAGCACGATGGCGAATTCCTCGCCGCCGTAGCGGGCCACCAGGTCGCCGGCGCGGCGCGTGCTCAGTTGCAGCATGCGGGCCACGTTTTTCAGGCAGATGTCGCCGGCCTGGTGGCCGTAGCAGTCGTTGTATTTCTTGAAGTGGTCGACGTCGAGCATCACCACCGCCAGCGGCTGGCCGGCGCGCATGGCGCGCGCCCATTCGCGGGCCAGCACGTCGTCGAACTGGCGGCGGTTGGCCAGGCCGGTCAGGCCGTCGGTGGCCGACAGCGTGGCCAGCCGGCGGTTGGCTTCCTCCAGCTCGGCGGTGCGTTCGGCGACGCGCTGTTCCAGGCTGTCGTGCAGGCGTGCGTGGGCGATGGAAATGAGGGCCTGGGCACCCACCAGGCGCAGGAATTCGGCGCGCTCGGCGGTGAAGCTGGCGCGGGCCAGATTGTTTTCCAGGTAGATGATGGCGCCGATCCGGCCGCCGTGCCGGATCGGCAGGCACATCACCGACTTCGGCTGCCGCGCCTGCACGTAGGCATCGCTGGCGAAGCGCGGCGAGCGCGCCATGTCGTCGTCGATGATTTCGGCGCCGGTGCGGGCCACGTAGCGCAGCAGCGACAGCGGAAACTGCGGGTCGCTGTCGGCGTCGAGGCGCAGCGGCCGCGCCGGCAGCAGGGCCTGTGCATCACCGGCGCCGTCGGCGCTGTCGGCATCGGCGCCGACGTCGCCGTCGATGTCCGCTTCCAGCGACCACTCGCCTTCGTTCAGCAGCAACAGCCGCGCCACTTGGGCGCCGGAGTTTTCGCGGATGATGGCGATCAGGCGCCGTAGCACATTGTTCAGCCCGATTTCATTGGACAGCGCGTGCGACGCCTTGACGATGGAGGCGAGGTCGAGGCTGGCGTTGCCACCGTGGCTGTCGTAGCTGCCGCCGTGTAGGCTGTGCTGATTGTGCGGACCGTGCCGGCCGTGTTGCGGCAGCGTGCCGGCGCCGGCCATGAACGACGCCGCCATCTCGATGGCGGGGCGCTGGCCGCCGGCCGCATGGTGCGTCTGGGCGCCGGCCGGACGCGCCAGCAGCGCCGCGTGGCGCTCGGTGAGCTGCGCGACCTTGCCGTCGGCGCCCCAGCGTCCGTAGTGCGTCAGCGCGTCGTGCAGGAACAGCGCGGCGATGCGCTGCTGGCCTTGCTCGTCCCAGAATTCCGCGTACAGCTCGTTGCCCAGCGCTTGCAGGTTGACGTAGCCGGCGTCGCGCGCGGCGGCGATGCCGGCGGCGTAGTGGCGCATGGCCAGCGCCACGTCGCGCCGATAGCGCGCCGCTTCCGCTTCGAGCAGATGGTGGCGGGCGCCGAAGTTGTCGTCGCTGAGCGTGGCCCAGTCCCTGAAGCTGGCGCGCACGCCGTCCAGCCGGGCCAGCAGCGCGTCCGCATCGGCGCCGGCCCGGCCCGGCGCCATGCGCCGCAGCGCGCGCAGCCAGATCAGGGCCGCGTAAAAACTCGTTTCCGGCACCTTGGACTGGCGCCGCATCATGCGGGTGACGACGTCGAGCTGGCAGGCCAGCGCCTCGGCGTCGGCGGCGTCGAAGAAATAGGCGTTGCGGATTTTCCCTTGCAGGAAATAGGCGCGCAGCAGCGGCGAGCCGCCGTAGGTGTCGAGGTGGCGCTGTTCGCTGAAGGTGTCGTCGTCGTAGCGGTCGGCGCGCGGCGTCAGGCCCATCAGGCATTTGATGGGCTGGAGGGCGGCGGCGATGGTGCAGTCGACCATGTCGCGCTGGCCGTTGGCGCGCATCAGCGCGACGTCGCGTTCGGTCAGCTGGGCCAGCTCGGGCAGGTAGCGGCCCAGGATCAGGCGGTCGGTGGCGCGCACGGCGACCACCACGCCCACCTGCACGAAGTCGCCGCTGTCGACGGCCCAGCGGAAGGCTTCGTCGTTGAGTTCGTCGCAGCTGCTCAGCGGCCGGGTCCAGTGCTGGACCATGGCCGAAAACATCAAATAGGTCAGGGTGCGGGTCTGCAAGTTGGCGCGCCGCCTGGACAGCGCCAGCGCCATCGCGCCGAAGCCGTGGGCGCGCTCGTCGTGGCCGATGCGCAGGGCCTGCGCGACGGCGTAGCCGACGTAGGCGACCGAGGCGAAATCGCTGTTGCCGTGCTCGATGGCCAGCCGCGTCATCGACAACACCATCGTCAGGCTCAGGTGCTGCTGGCCGGCGTAGTAGCTGGCCATCCACAGCGCCTGCATCAGATGCATGGCGGCCAGCGCGGCCGGATCGCTCAGCTCGGCGGCCTCCAGCAGCTCGTCGAGCAGCGCCGCGTGGCCGCGCCCCGCCTCGCGCCGGGCGCACTGCGCTTGCGTGGCGTCGAACAGCGCCGGGATCTGCGCTTCGAGCGCGGCGGCGTCGTCGGCGATGGCGTAGCCGAGCAGGCCCAGGCCGCGGCGCGTGACTGCGATGGCGTCGAGCAGCCGGCCCTGCAATTGATACTGGTGGGCCTGCACGGCGATGCAGCGCACCTGCAGCAGCGGCGCGCCGCAGTGGGCCAGGATGTCGGGATAGATGGCGTCGGCGGCGGCGAAGTCGCCGCACAGATAGGCCGCTTCGGCCGCGCCCAGATGCAGCTCCAGGCACAGCGATGGCTGCGCGCGCCACGGTTGCTGCGGCAGCAGCGCCAGGCCGATGCGCAGGTGGCGCAGCGCCGGCTGGAAGGCGGACGCGCGCAGCGCTTTGGCGCCGGCGCGCTGGTTCAGCGCCGCCAGTTGCAGCCGTTCGGCGGCGTCGTCCATCAGCGCGCGGCCGCCGTTGAGCTGCTCGGTGATGGCGAACAGTTGCTGCTCCAGCGTCTGCGGCGTGGCGTGGCCGAGCAGCAGACGGCCGATGCACAGGTGGGTGGCCGGCCGCTCGTGCTCGGCGGCGACGGCGTAGGCCGCCTGCTGGACGCGGTCGTGCAGGAAGCGGTAGCCGATGCGCACGTCGGCGTCGGCGCCGGCGTCGTCGCCCAGGTATTTGTAGCGCTGGTCGATGGGGTGGATCAGGCCGGCCTCCAGCGCCGGCCACAGTTGCAGCTGGGTCTGGTGCGCGGGCAGCTCGCCGATCACGGCCAGCGTGGCCAGCTCGAAGCGGTTGCCGATGGCGGCGGCGCGCTGCAACTGGCGCTGGGTGGAGGCCGGCAGGCGGCGGATTTTATCGAGCAGCAGTTCGACCACGTTGCCGGTGTAGTCGGCCGCCGCCAGCGGCGCCAGGTCCCACTGCCAGCGGCGGCGTCCGGCATGGTAGCGCAGGTGGCCGGCCTGGTGGATCGCGGCCAGGAACTGGCCCAGGAAGAAGGGATTGCCCAGCGTTTTTTGATGGCACAGCGCCGTCAGCGGCGCGCAGTCGGCCGGCGCCAGCCGCAGCGTGTCGGCGATCAGGCGGCCGGTCTGCGCGGCGTCGAGCGCGGCGAGCGTGCAGTCGCCCAGGCGCGCGCCGTCGGTCCGCCACTGCTCGCGCAGCGTCGTCAAGGGATGGGTGGCACCGACCTCGTTGTCGCGGTAGGCGCCGATCAGCAGCAGGTGGCGGTTGCCGGCGTCGCGCAGCAGGCGGTCGAGCAGGCGCAGCGTCGACGCGTCGGCCCATTGCAGGTCGTCGATGAACAGCACCAGCGGATGGGTGGCGGCGCAAAACACCTGGATGTAGCGCTCGAAGCTGCGGTTCAGGCGGTGTTGCGCTTCGACCGGGGGCAGCGCGTCCGGCGCGGCCGTGGGGCCGACGATCAGCGCCAGTTCCGGGATCATCTCGACGATCACGCCGAGGTTGGCACCCAGCGCCGCGCGCAGCCTGGCGGCCCAGGCCTGGACTTGCGACTCGGCGCCGTGCAGCAGTTGCCGCATCAGTTCGCGGCACGCCTGCAGCAGCGCGGCGTAGGGCTGGTCGCGGCTGTACTGGTCGCACTTGCCGGCCGCGAAATGGCCGCGCCGCGCGACGATGGACTTGTGCACCTCATGCACCAGCGCCGACTTGCCGATGCCGGCGTGGCCGGCCACCAGCAGCATTTCGCCGGGGCCGGCGGCGCTGCGCTCGAAGGCGTCGAGCAGGGCGGTGATTTCGCGCTCGCGGCCGTACAGTTGTTGCGGAATCATCAGCCGGGGCTGCTGTTCCGGCGGCGGGCTGGCGTGCCGGTCGTCCCGGTCGCGTTGCAGGGGATGGCGCGCCGCCTGCCGGCAGCGTTGCAGATCCATGTGCAGCGCGTGGGCGTTTTGATAGCGCTGCTCGGCGTTCTTGGCGCACAGGCGCTGCACGACGAGGAGCAGCGGGCGCGGCACGGCGGCCAGCGCGGGCAGCGTCCAGTCCGGCTCGCGCGCCAGGTGGCTGTGCACCAGTTCCATCGGGTCGGCGCTGGCGTAGGGCGGCTGGCCGGTCAGCAGTTCGTACAGCGTGATGCCGAAGGCGTAATAGTCGGCGCGGTAGTCGACCATGCGGTTCATGCGTCCGGTCTGCTCGGGCGCCATGTAGCGCAGCGTGCCTTCGAGCGTGACCGGGTCGTCCGGCCGCTGGGTTTCCTGCGCCAGTTCGCAGGCGATGCCGAAGTCGATCAGCTGCAACTGGCGGCGCTGCGCGTTCCACACCAGGTTGGACGGGTTGATGTCCTTGTGGATCACGCCCTGGCCGTGGACGACGTCGAGCGCGCCGCACAGTTGCAACGCGATGTCGACCACGTCGTCCAGCGGCAGCGGGGCCGGCGCGCCGTCGCCCTGGCGCAGCAGACGGTCGAGCGAGGCGCCGCCGATATCGTCGTGCACGATCATCCAGCGTCCGCCCTGCTGGCGCAGCGCCAGCGGCCGCACGATGGCGGGGTGCCGGCAGCGGCGCGCGATCGCGTACTCGCGCTTGAATTGCGCTACTTGCTCGAAGGAGGGGGCGTCGTGGGCGAGGACTTTGACGATGACGGGCAGCTGTTCTGTCGTGGACAGGGTGCGGTAGACGAGCGAGCGATCACTGCTGTGTAGCGTTTCTGCTTGCTGGTAATCGCCGGGGTCACGCACGCTAATCATGTCATTCAGGTTGACCGCACAGAGTGGATATGCGCAATCGATATTGCAGCAAATATAATTATACTTGCGTTGCTTCTACAGGCGATTTCTTTTTTGCCGGCGGCTGGCGCGTGGGAGGCGCCAGCCGGGGGCAGGACTTAGTTGTGCGAGTGATGCGTCGCGGTGAGGCGGCGCATCAGCGGCAGGCAAGCGAGCGCGATCAGCGTGCAGACCATGGCGCCGATGCCGAGCTTGTTGAACAGGCTGGTGTAAATCTGCAGCGTTTGCAGCGGGTCGACGACGTCTTTCGGCACGCTGGCGTAGTTGGCCACCACGCCGCCCAGGTATTGCGAAATGCCGACGGCGACGAAGTAGGCGCCCATCATGAAGCCGCCCATGCGGGCCGGCACGTAGCGCGCCACCATCGCCAGGCCCAGGCCGCTCACCAGCAGTTCGCCGAAGGCGTTGAAGCCGTAGCCGAAGATCATCACCCACGACGAGGTCTTGCCGTTGACGGCGAACTGGCCGGCGATGCCGTAGACGAAGAAGCCGACGGCGACGACGGAGAAGCCGAGCGCGAACTTGGCGGCGATCGACAAATCCTTCTTGGCCGCGCCGGCCTTGGCGTACAGCCAGGCGAGCAGCGGGCTCAGGCACATGATCCAGATCGGGTTGAGCGCCTGGTACTGGGCCGGCGACCAGGTCCACAGGTGCATGCCCATGAAGCCGAAGTCCCAGTCCACATTGCGCAGCGCGAACAGCGACAGCGAGGTCGACATCTGCTGGTAGAAGATGAAGAACAACACGGTCTGCAGTGTTAACACCAGCGCGGCGATCAGCCCGGCGCGCTCGCTCACTTCGCTTTTGCGGATCAGGTGCCCGAAGATGGCCAGCACGACGATGCCGGCCAGGTAGACGAAGGCGCGCGCGATGTCGCGGTATTGCAGGATGACGGCCGAGGCGGCGACGACGACGAGGCCGCCGGCCAGCACCATCAGCAGCTTGCCGACGTTCAGCGGCTGCACGTCGGGCAGGGAGCCGACGTGGCGCAGCGTGTGGCGCATCATCATCAGGTTGAACAGGCCCAGCACGAGGCCGACGCTGCACACGGCGAAGGCGGCGTGCCAGCCCAGTTCGTTGCCGTAGGTGGCGTTGACGTAGTCCTTGACCCACGGCGTGGCCAGGATGGAGATGGTGGAGCCGACGTTGACGGCCATGTAGTAGAGCGTGAAGGCGCTGTCGATCTTGGAATCGTCGCCCTCGTAGATCTTGCGCACGAGGTTGGCGGTGTTGGGCTTGAACAAGCCGTTGCCGACCACCACCACGCCGAGCGCGGAGAACATGAACCAGGTGTTTTCGGTCGGCACGGCCATCAGCGCGTAGCCGATGCTGAGGATGATGGCGCCGGTAATCATCGAGCGCTTGGTGCCGAGCACCTTGTCGCCGATCCAGCCGCCGATGGCCGGCGACACGTAGATGAGCGCGGCGCAGGCGCTCCACACCAGGTTGGCGCGGCTGTCGTCGAAGCCGAGACGCTGCACCATGTAATAGACGATCAGCGCCTGCATGCCGTAGTAGCCGAAACGCTCCCACAGCTCGATCAGCGCCACCGTCATGAAGGAACGGGTTTGGCTAGGTAACGGTAATTGATGACTTGTCATTTCTGTCCCATAAATCATGTATTTGGCTTGCCGTAGAGCATTAATTTTGATCGTCGGCAAGGAACGGAAGGATGCTACGCGACACGGGCTGAACATGCAATATTGGCCGGCCGCGACTGTGGCGCGATGGCGCGATGATTTGTAACAAGGGCGGGGCGGCGATGCGGTAAAAAACATGGCGCGCTGCCGCCGGCGCTCTTTGCGCGTGCGCAAGAAGCTGGCGCGCGAATTCCCCCATACTTTGATTCCCGCCATTCAACCCGGCCAAGCCGCCCAGCCCAACAGGCGGCTGCCGGGGGTAATGTCACCGGCGTGCTAGACTGAATTGGACGACATATACAGGGTTGAACGGAGGATAGGTATATGGATACGACAGAAGGAAGAGACCGCATTACGGACGGAATTCCCAGTCCGGTCCTGGAGAAGCTACAGCGGGCGGCGCAGCAGACTGGTGCGACGCTGCATCAATTCATAGTCCAAGCGGCTCTGGAAAAAGCGGACATGATTATCGACGGCGACATTATCCTATATTCCCCCGCAGACGCCGCGATGTTGATGGACATGCTCGATGCGCCTGGGAAGCCCAACGCGGCATTGCTCAAGGCATTCGAGCGGTTTAAAAACAGGATGGAAGATGGCTCACTCCATATCCGCGTTGACAACGACGCATGAGGTTAGCGGGTTCAACTGTGCCAACCTCTACCTGTATTACGGTTTCGCCCGGCTCCTGTCCGATCCGCTGGGCCTTGCGATGCCGATATCGCATATCCCGTCTGCCGTGCAAATGGCGCCTTAGGTGCCTTAAACGCCATTTGCATTTGGTGAGCAAGCCGATTGATAATAGGCCACGCCGCCTTCAGCGCTTGCCGGCCCGCGTGCTGACGTCTATCCATACGGCCAGTGTCAGGATGCAGCCTTTGACGATCATCTGCCAGTAGGTGTCGACGTCGAGCATCGACATGCCGTTGTCGAGGCTGGCCATGACGAGGGCGCCGATTAGCGCGCCGTGCACGGTGCCGGAGCCGCCGCGCATGGAGGTGCCGCCGATGAAGCAGGCGGCGATGGCGTCGAGCTCGCCGGAGGTGCCGGCCGACGGCGAGCCGGCCGCCAGCCGCGCCGTGTTGATGACGCCGGCCAGCGCGCACATCAGTCCCATGATGCCGAAGATCCACAGCTTGATCGCCTGCACGTTGATGCCCGACAGCCGGGTCGCCTCCATATTGCTGCCGACGGCGTAGATGCGGCGGCCGAACACGGTTTGCGTGGTGATGTAGCTGAACAGTCCGAGCAGGGCCAGCAGCAGCAGCACGGGCAGCGGGATGCCTTCGTAATCGTTGAAGGTGGCCACGGCCGCCGCCAGCACGACCGCCGCGACCACCACCTTGACGCCGTCGCGCCACAGCGGCGTCTGCGGCAGGCCGTGCTCGGCGTTGCTGCGGCGCTGGCGCCACACCAGCACCAGCGTCAGCACGAACAGCGCCGCGCCCAGCGCGATGCCCCACTGCGGCGGCATATAGCCCTGGCCCAGGTAGACCAGGTCGGCCGACACGGGCGCCACCGTCATGCCGCCCGTGATGCCGAGCACGATGCCGCGATAGGCCAGCATGCCGCCCAGGCCGACGATGAAGGAGGGGATTTTCAGATAGGCCGTCAGGTAGCCGTTGAACAAGCCCGCCGCCAGGCCGCAGCCGAGCACGATCAGCAGGTTCAGCGGCAGCGCCAGGTGGTGGGAGACGTCGAGCACGGCCGCGATGCCGCCGAGCAGGCCGAGCAGCGAGCCCACCGACAGGTCGATCTCGCCGGCGATGATGACGAGCGACATGCCGCAGGCGACGACGCCGGTGATGGCCATCTGCCGCACCAGGTTCGACAGGTTGCGCGGCGTGACGAAGCCGCCCTCGGTCTTCCAGCTGAAGAAGGTCCAGATCAGCGCGATGGCGATCAGCAGGGCCAGCATTTTGTACTGCGTGAACAGCTGTTTGATGTGATTGCTTTTCATGGCATCCGATTCAATGGTGGGGTGCGGCGGAGGCCGGTACGGAAACAGGGGAGGATTGCGCCAGCGCGGCGGCCAGCACGGTTTCCTGCGTCAGGTTGCGGTTGACGAAGTCGCCGCGCAGCTGGCCTTCGCCGATCACCAGCACGCGGTCCGAAATGCCCAGCACCTCGGCCAGTTCGGACGACACCATGATGATGGACATGCCCTGCCGCGCCAGCTCGAACATCAGCTGGTAGATCTCGAACTTGGCGCCGACGTCGACGCCGCGGGTGGGCTCGTCGAGTATCAATATCTTCGGCTTGGTCAGCAGCATCTTGGCCAGCACGGCTTTTTGCTGGTTGCCGCCGGACAGCGAGGTGATGGGCAAGAACGGGCTGGCGGCGCGCAATTCGAGCAGCGCGATTTCGCCGCGTATCGCGTGCAGCTCCTGCTGCTTGTCGACGCGGGTGGCGTGGGCGAACTCGTTGAGCACGGCCAGCGTCATGTTCTGGCCGACGTCGAGGTCGGGCACGATGCCGTGGTGCTTGCGGTCTTCCGGCACCATGGCCAGGCCGGCGCGGATGGCCTTGAGCGGCGTGGCCGTGTCGATGCGCCGGCCGTGCAGCCAGACCTCGGCCTCGCTCACGCCCGGATAGGCGCCGAAGATGGCCGACACCAGCTCGGTGCGGCCGGAGCCGACCAGGCCGGCGATGCCGAGGATCTCGCCCTGTTTCAGCTGGAACGAGATATTGTCGACCCGTTTGCGCTCGGGATTGTCGGCGTCGTAACAGGTCACGTTGCGCGCCTCGAACACCACCTGCTCACCGACGGCGTGCTTGCGCTGCGGGTAGAGCTGGCTCATGTCGCGCCCGACCATCTGCGAGATGATGCGTTCCACGTTCATGCCCTGCATCGGCGTGGTGGCGATGTGCTTGCCGTCCCGGATGACGACGATGGTGTCGCAGATGGCGGCCACCTCGTCGAGCTTGTGCGAGATGTAGATGCAGGTCACGCCCTTGGCTTTCAGGCCGCGCAGCATGTCCAGCAGCACCGCGATTTCGGACGCCGTCAGCGACGACGACGGTTCGTCCAAAATGAGCAGCCGGGCGTTCTTGTTGAGGGCCTTGGCGATTTCGATCAGCTGCTGGTGGCCGCCGCCGTACTGCTTGACCGGCAGCACGACGTTGACATCGCCGATGTTGAGCTCGGCCAGTAATTGCTGGGCGCGCCGGTTCATGGCCGGATAATTCATGCGGCCGCCGGGCAGGGTGATTTCATTGCCGAGGAAAAGATTTTCCGTCACCGACAGTTCCGGCACCAGCATCAATTCCTGGTGGATGATGATGATGCCGGCCGCCTCGGTGTCGCGGATGGACTGGGCCTGCAAGGGCCGGCCATCGAACAGGATGTCGCCATCCCAGGTGCCGTGCGGATAGACGCCGGACAGCACCTTCATCAGGGTCGACTTGCCGGCGCCGTTCTCGCCGCACAAGCCTATGCATTCGCCGGCGCGGACCTGGAGGTCGATGCCGTCGAGCGCGCGGACACCGTCGAACTGCTTGACGATGCCCTTCATTTCGAGCAAAAAGTCAGCCATGCGTGTACACCGTAAAAGAAGAAGACGTCGCGGGGACGCCGAAGCGACGCCGGCCCGCGCGGTGGCGGGCGGCGTCTTGTCGGGCGCGGCGTCAGCCATGCCCGGCCTGCTACGCTTCTTAATTGGAGGACAGCTGGGCCTTGGTGTAGAAGCCGTCGTCGACCAGCACGGTGACGTTGGCCTTGGTCAGCGGGATCGGTTTGAGCAGCACGGTGTCGACCTTTTTCATGCCGTTGTCGTAGGTCGAATTGTAGGCCGGCTTTTCATTGCGCACCAGTTCGACGGCCAGCTTGGCCGCTTCCGAGGCGATCAGCTTGAGCGGCTTGTAGACCGTCATCGCCTGGGTGCCGGCGATGACGCGGCGCACGGCGGCCAGATCGGCATCCTGGCCCGAGACCGGCACCTTGCCGGCCAGTTTCTGCGCGGCCAGCGCCTGGATGGCGCCGCCGGCCGTGCCGTCGTTGGAGGCGACGATGGCGTCGATCTTGTTGTTGTTGGCCGTCAGCGCGTTCTCGACGATGGACAGCGCCTCCGACGGGTTCCAGTCCTTCACCCACTGCTTGCCGACGATTTTGATGTCGCCCTTGTCGATCAGCGGCTGCAGGATTTTCATCTGGCCTTCGCGCAGCATCTTGGCGTTGTTGTCGGTCGGCGCGCCGCCCAGCAGGTAGAAGTTACCCTTCGGCTGGACCTTGACGACGCCCTCGGCCTGCATCTCGCCGACTTTCTCGTTGTCGAAGGAAATGTAGGCGTCGATGTCGGAATTCAAAATCAGGCGGTCGTAGGAGATGACCTTGATGTGGGCCTTCTTGGCTTCCTGGATCGCGTTGTTGAGCACGGTGGCGTTGTAGGGCACGATGACGAGGGCGTCGACGCCGCGCGAAATCAGGTTTTCGATTTGCGCGATCTGGCGCTGCTCGCTGGCGTCGGCCGACTGCACGAAGACCTTGGCGCCCAGGCCTTCGGCGGCGGCGATGAAGAAATCGCGGTCGCGGGTCCAGCGCTCGACGCGCAAGTCATCGATCGAGAAACCGATTTTCGGATTCTTGGCGTCGGCCATGGCGGCGCTGCTGGAAATCGCCAACATGGCGCCGATCACTGCTGCTTTTAATATTTTATTCATCACTCTGTCTCCTTGAGGGTTGAAGCCGAACCTGTATTGGCGCGGTCTTCAGATAAATTGTTTTATTCGCTAAAGCACTGGCTTGAAGTCACGTCCGGTCTGCTTGTGCCACCTCCCTGTTCGATGAAAAATAACTTGCGTACTTAGTTGAGTACTCAATAGTTGCGTACTCAATGATTATGCCGTGGCAGGGTGTCGGCCACGCCACGATATTGAACCGCCAGTTCCATGCAGGCCCCCGTTTCCATCTGGCCGACGGTGGCGCGGTACAGCTGCTGCCACGGGGTCTGGCTGGGCGGCACGGCCGGCACGCCGGCGGTTTTGCGCAGCGCCAGTTCGGCGTCGGTGATAAGCATATCGCAGCGGCCCGCGTTCAGGTCGACGCGTATCGTGTCGCCGGTGCGCACCCACGCCAGGCCGCCGCCGACCGCGCTTTCCGGCGACGCGTTCAAGATGGACGGGCTGTCCGAGGTGCCGGACTGGCGGCCGTCGCCCAGCGTCGGCAGGGTGGTGATACCTCGCTTGATGAGGGCGTCCGGCGGCTGCATGTTGACCACTTCGGCCGAACCGGGCCAGCCGACCGGGCCGGCGCCGCGTATCACCAGCATGCAATCCTCGTCGATCTCCAGCGACGGGTCGTTGATGCGGGCGTGGTAGTCGCCTGAGCCGTCGAACACGATGGCGCGCGACTCGAACACGTTTTCGTGGCCGGGCCGGTTCAGATAGCGTTCGCGGAAGGCCGGCGAGATGACGCTGGTTTTCATGATGGCGAAATCGAACAGGTTGCCGCGCAAGACCATGAAGCCGGCCTGTGCCTTCAGCGGCGCGGCGTAGGGCGTGATCATTTCGCGGTCGTTGCTGTGCTTGCCTTCCAGGTTGGCCGCCATGGTGTGGCCGGTGACGGTGGGGCGCTCGGCGCGCAGCTTGCCGGCGTCGAGCAGCTCGCGCATCACGGCCGGCACGCCGCCGGCGCGGTGGAAGCGCTCGCCCAGGTATTTGCCGGACGGTTGCATGTTCAGCAGCAGCGGCACGTCGTGGCCGTAGTCCATCCAGTCCGAGGAATGCAGTTCGACGCCGGCGTGGCGCGCCATGGCCATGATGTGGGGCTGGGCGTTGGTCGAGCCGCCGATGGCGGCGTTGACGACGATGGCGTCGAGGAAGGCGTCGCGGGTGAGGATGGCCGACGGCTTGAGGTCGAGCCGCGCCATCTCGACGATGCGGCGTCCCGTTTCATAGGCCATCTGTCCCCGTTCGCGGTAGGGCGCGGGAATGGCCGAGCAGCCGGTCAGCGACATGCCCAGCGCCTCGGCCAGCGCGTTCATCGTCGAGGCCGTGCCCATGGTGTTGCAGTGGCCGGCCGACGGCGCCGAGGCGGCCGCGATTTGCAGGAATTTTTCTTCGTCGATGGCGCCGGCGGCCAGCTGGCGGCGGCCCTTCCAGATCGCCGCGCCGGAGCCGACCAGTTCGCCGTCCAGCCAGCCGTCGAGCATCGGCCCGCCCGACAGCACGATGGCGGGAATGTCGACCGTCGACGCGGCCATGATCTGCGCCGGCGTGGTCTTGTCGCAGCCGGTGGTGAGGACGACGGCGTCGATAGGATAGCCGTGCAGGATTTCCACCAGGCCCATGTAGGCCAGGTTGCGGTCGATGGCGGCGGTCGGGCGGCGGCAGTTTTCAAAGATCGGATGCAGCGGGAATTCCATGGCGATGCCGCCGGCGTCGCGGATGCCGTCGCGCACGCGGCGCGCCAGTTCCAGGTGGATGCGGTTGCACGGGCTGATGTCGCTGCCCGATTGGGCGATGCCGATGATGGGCCGGCCCGAGCGCAATTCGTCGGGCGTGATGCCGTAGTTCATGAAGCGTTCGAGGTAGAGCGCCGTCATGTCGATGTGGTCGGGATTGTCGAACCAGTCTTGCGAGCGGAAGCGGCGTTGCGGGGGCGTTGCGGGCTTTACGGTGTTAGTCATGATGCCGCCTCACGCTCCCGGGCCGTACCAGCCGGCGTCGACATAATAGTCGCGGCCGGAGCAGCGCGCCGCGTTGTCGGACGCCAGGAACAGCGCCATGGCCGCCACGTCTTCCGGTTCCACGCGCTCGTGCAGGCATTGGGCGGCGAGGATTTGCTGCTCGCCTTCGGCCGAGTGCCACAGCGCCATCTGGCGCGCCGTCTTGATCGAGCCGGGGATGATGCAGTTGACGCGGATGCCGTCCGCGCCGAGGTCGCGCGCGAGGCCGCGCGTCAAGCCTTCGATGGCGGCCTTGGCCGTCATGTACAGGGCCAGGTTGCTCAGCGCGAGGTGCCACGAGATCGAGCCGAAGTTCAGCACCACGCCGCCGCCGGCCGCCTTCATGCCGGGCGCCACGGCCTGGGCGCAAAAGAACTGGTGGCGCAGGTTGACGGCGAAGCTGTCGTCCCAATATTTCTGGGTGACGTTGGCCACCTGGTGGCGGTCGTCGTTGGCGGCGTTGTTGATGAGGATGTCGATGGCGCCGTGCTGCTGTTCGATGCCGGCGAAGGTGGCGGCCAGCGCGTCGAGGTCGGTTAAGTCGCAGTGCAGGAATTGCGGCGGCCGCGGGGCGGTGCGCAAGTCGTGCTCCAGCGTGCGTGAAGCGTCGTCGGCGATGTCGAGGAAGAATACTTGCGCGCCCTGTTTGACGAAGGCGTCGACCAGGGCCGCGCCGATGCCGGTGCCGCCGCCGGTGATCGCCACCCGCTTGCCGGCCAGGCTGGGGTAGGTGGCGTAGACCATGGGCGGGCGCGTGGTGGCCTGGATGGCGGACGGCGTCGTGCTGTCGCCGGTGCCGCCGGTGGTGATATCGATGCTCATGCTGATGTACGTCTCCGTTTTATTGTTTTGCTTGGCGCCGCTTGGTGCGGCTTGGTGCTGCTTAGTGTCGTTTAATGCGATTGCGTGTCGTCGAGTGCCGTTTAGTTTATTCAGTCCTGCTGCTCCGGCAAGCCGCGCGCGGCCAGGCTGCGGTACAGCGCGCGCACGCCGAAGGTCCACGGCGCGATGGCGTCGCTGTACTGGACGTGGTTGACCAGCGCGCCCAGCGCGGGACTGGCGATGGTCACGCGGTCGCCCGCATGGTGGGTGAAGCCGGCGCCGGCCGCGCCGCGGTCCTGCACCGGCGAGAACATAGTGCCGAGGAAGAGCATATAGCCGTCCGGGTATTGGTGGTGCGGGCCGCTGGCGTGCTCGACCAGCTCCAGCGGATCGCGGCTGATCTCGCGCATGCGGCTCACGCCGGACAGTTTGAAATCGTCGTCGGCGCCTTCGATGACCAGGCTCACTTCGGTGTTGCGCACGGTGTCGAGTGTGAAGCGGCCATCGAACAAACGGATGAAGGGGCCGATGGCGCAGGAGCCGTTGTTGTCCTTGGCCTTGCCGAGCAGGAGGGCGCTGCGGCCCTCGAAGTCGCGCAGATTGACGTCGTTGCCCAGCGTGGCGCCGACCACTTGCGAGCGGCTGTTCACGGCCAGCACGATTTCCGGCTCGGGATTATTCCATTGCGATTCGCGGTGGATGCCGACGTCGGCGCCGTGGCCGACGGCCGACATCGGCTGGGCCTTGGTGAACACCTCGGCGTAGGGGCCGATGCCCACTTCCATGTATTGCGACCAGGCGCCGCGCTGGACCAGTGCCTGTTTCAGCTTGTCGGCGTCGGCCGAGCCGGGGCGGATGGTCGACAGGTCGGCGCCGATGCTGGCCAGCAGTTCGGCGCGCAGCGCGGCGGCGCGGCTGGCGTCGCCGCCGGCCTGTTCTTCGATCACGCGTTCGAGCAGGCTGACGGCGAAGGTCACGCCGCAAGCCTTGATCGCTTGCAGGTCGCAGGGCGCCAGCAGTCGCGGCGTGTCGGGGCCGGGCCGCGCCATTTCCTCCATCCATTCCACGGCCGGGCCCAGCGGTTCGCCCGGCACGGTGCGGGCGTAGGCGGCCACGTCGTCGCGTTCCAGGAGGTCGGCCACGGTCGGCGCCCGCGCCGTGATATCCCATACGATGCCGTCGCGCACGACGACCACGCAGGGACCGTCGACCGCGCCGCCACGCCACACGCGGCCGACCAGCAGCGCCGCGTCCACATCCACCGGCAAGGCTTGCGCTTGCGTCATCTGTTGCATCATTTGAACTGAATTCCTGAACTGAGATGTTTAGTGATCTACGGTAACATTAATTACCATGAAATGTTACCGCAACCATTTGAGTGTAGATCGATTGAATCAATGTTGTCAAATATTCTCTCACAGAGTTTTTCGGCTTGTCGATAGCGCTGGGAAACGTGGCGGGGCGTGTGGTAAAGTCCGGGACTTGAAATTGCGCTCGGCTTGCGCGGGGCGCCAGCGTAGCGGGCGGCGCGATCGGGGTCCGCCCCGTTTGAGCTTAGTGGCCGCGGTCGCCGTTGGCCGGCGGGGTCGGCCCCCGGTCTTGACCCCATCGCCACGTCGGCGGGCGATATCGCACCGGCGCCATGCCTCCATCCAGCTTGATCGACCGAAAACTATGCAGTCCAACACCGACATCGAAGCGACTTCCAACCCGACCATGGCCGACGTGGCACGGCTGGCCGGGGTGTCGTCGATGACGGTGTCGCGCGTGATGAACGGCGACGCCAAGGTGCGGGCATCGACCCGGTCGCGCGTCGATGCCGCCGTCGCCGCGCTGCATTACGTGCCGAACCAGTCGGCGCGCGGGCTGGCCGGCATCAAGCCGATCCGGCTCGGATTTTTGTACAGCAATCCGAGCGCCGGCTACCTGACGGAATTCCTCATGGGCCTGCTGAACCAGGCCAGCCTGAGCAACGTGCAGCTGGTGGTGGAAAAGTGCGAAGGCGGCGAGCGCAGCGAACACGGCGTCGAGCAGACGCGGCGCTTGATCGCCAACGGCGTCGACGGCATCATCCTGCCGCCGCCGCTGTGCGACACGGCCCATCTGGTCGAGCTGATCGCGGCCTCGGCGGTGCCGGCGGTGACGGTGGCGCGCGGCACGCAGGATCCGCGCGTGTGCGGCATCAGCATCGACGATTACCACGCCGCCTATGCGATGACGGCGCACCTGATCGCGCTGGGCCACCGGCGCATCGGCTTCGTCATCGGCCATCCGGTGCAGAGCGCCAGCGCGCGGCGGCTGGCCGGTTTCCAGGCCGCGATCGCGGACGGCGGCGTCGACGCCGGCGCCGAGCTGATCGTGCAGGGCATGTTCAGCTACCGTTCGGGGCTGGACGCGGCCGAAGCGCTGTTGGCGCTGGCGCAGCGGCCGACGGCCATTTTCGCCAGCAACGACGACATGGCGGCGGCGGCGGTCGCCATCGCGCACCGGCGCGGCCTCGACGTGCCGGGCGACTTGACGGTGGCCGGCTTCGACGACACGGCGCTGGCGACGACGATCTGGCCCGAGCTGACCACGGTGCGCCAGCCGATCACGGAAATGGCCGAGACGGCGGTGCGTTTTCTGGTGCGGCGCGTGCGCGCCCTGCGCGGCGGCGCGCCGGAAGCGCCCGAGCATCTGGTGATGGATTACGCGCTGATCCGGCGCCAGTCCGACGCCGCGCCACGGCTGCGTCCCGCGATGCCGGCGCTGGCAGTAAAACGCGATCAAGCCACAGTCTCGTAAATCGGGGGGCGGACCCCGTAGTCGCGCCGCCGGCCTTGCAGCACCAGATCCGCTCGCTTTCGTCGCGCCGTCCGGCGCGCGCATGCCACAAGCATGCAATACTTCTTCGCGCTGGCGGCCATAGGGCAAACTGGGGAGATAAAAACGGAGGAGGCATCGATGGAATCGAACCATACTATATTGCCGGCGGCGCCGGCCACCGGCCGGGATCTGCGCGCCGTGGCCGATTTGCCGGGGCCGCCCGGCTGGCCGGTGCTGGGCAATCTGCCGCAGATGCGGGTCGAGCGCATCCACCGCGACGTCGAGGATTGGACGCGCCAGTTCGGCCCGCTGTTCAAGCTGCGCTTCGGACCGCTGCCGGTGCTGGTGGTGGCGGGGCACGAGGCCGTCAACGCCATCTTGCGCGATCGGCCGGACGGCTTCCGGCGGCCGCGGGTGACGGCCAACGTGACCGCCGAGCTGGGCGGCAAGCCGGGGCTGTTCATGGCCGAGGGCCAGGCCTGGCGCGACCAGCGGCGCATGGTCATGGCCGGTTTCGCGCCGCACGCGATCAAGGCGTATTTTCCGGCGCTGGTGACGGTGGCGCGGCGTTTGCAGCGGCGCTGGCAGGACGCCGCCGGCGCCGGCCGGGTCATCGACCTGATGGGCGACCTGAAGCGCTACACGGTCGACATCATCGCCGGCCTGGCCTTCGGCGCCGAGGTCAACACCATCGACGGCGGCGAGGACGTGATCCAGCGCCATCTCGACCGGATATTGCCGGCGGTGGCGCGGCGCAGCATCGCGTGGTTTCCGCACTGGCGCTATATCAAGCTGCCGGCGGACCGCCGGCTGGACCGCAGCATCGCCGGCATGAACCATGAAATCGCCACGCTGATCGCCGCCGCCCGCGCGCGCATGGCGGCCGAGCCGGCGCGGCGCGCGCGTCCCGTCAACCTGCTGGAGGCGATGATCGCCGCCGCCGATGAGGGCGGCAGCGGTGTCGACGATGACGCCGTGGCCGGCAATGTGATGACGATGTTGCTGGCCGGCGAGGATACGACGGCCAACACGCTGGCGTGGATGTTGTATCTGCTGCACCGTCATCCGGCGGCGCTGCGCCGGGCGCAAGAGGAGGTGCGGCGGCTGGCGCCGGATCCGGCCGGGTTCACGGTCGAGCAAATGGACGGCCTGGAATATCTCGACGCCTGCATCCAGGAGGCGATGCGGCTGAAGCCGGTGGCGCCGTATATTCCGCTCGAGGCGCTGCGCGACACGGTGGTCGGCGATGTCGCCGTGCCGCGCGGGATGCTGGTGTGGTGCGTACTGCGTCACGATGCGGTGGACGAGGGCCACGTGCCGCGCGCGGCGGCGTTCGAGCCGGAGCGCTGGCTGGCCGGCGGCGGGCAGGCCATGGACAAGCGCCTGGGCCAGCCTTTCGGCGGCGGCTTGCGGACGTGTCCGGGCCGTTATCTGGCGCTGCTGGAAATTAAGGCCGCGATGGCGATGCTGTTGTCGACTTTCGAGCTGGCCGCCGTCGACACGCCGGACGGCGGCGAGGCGCGCGAGTTGATGGGGTTTGTGATGTCGCCGCTGGGCTTGACGATGCGCCTGCGGCCGCGCGCGGCGAGCTGAATCCGGGCGCCGCGACAAAATGAGGCACTTTGTTTTTTATCGTTCAAAAACAAGCGCTTGGCCGGTGCCGGGGAAGCTTGTTAACAAGCTTATCCACAGATAGTGTTAACAACTCGGGGCAGGGCGCGGCGGCGGAAGTGGACTTCGGGGCGGTGGCCGGCCCCGGTTTGAGACTGGCCGCCGCCGCTTGATCCTTGCGCTTAATCCTTGATTTCCAGCGCCCGGTTCAGACTCAGCGCGGCCAGCGAGCCGACCGATCCCGACAGCAGGTACAGGCTGACGTAGCCGAGGCCGAAGTGGGCCGACAGGCCCAGCGCGACCAGCGGCGCGAAGCCGGCGCCGACCAGCCAGGCCAGGTCCGACGTCAGCGCGGCGCCGGTGTAGCGGTAGCGCGCCTCGAAATTGGCCGTCACCGCGCCGGCCGCCTGGCCGTACGACAGGCCCAGCAGCAGGAAGCCGACCAGGATGAAGATGTTCTGGCCGACGTCGCCGCCGCCCATCAGCGTCGGCACGAAGCCGCTGAACACGGCGATCGCGGCGGCCAGCGTGCCGAGCGTGGTGCGCCGGCCGAAGCGGTCGGCGACCAGGCCGGAGACGATGATGCCGACGATGGACAGCGCCGCGCCGCCGATCTGCAGGTAGAGGAAATCGCTGACGTTGCGCTCCGAATAAATCGAAATCCACGACAGCGGGAACACCGTCACCAGATGGAACAGCGCGTAGCTGGCCAGCGCGGCCAGGGCGCCGATGACGATGTTGCGGCTTTGCGACTGGCTCATCTCCATGACGCTGACCGGTTCGAGCTCGCGCTCATCGAGCAGGTGCGAGTATTCCGGCGTCGACACGAGGCGCAAACGGGCGAACAGGGCGACGACGTTGATGGCGAAGGCCACGTAGAAGGGGTAGCGCCAGCCCCAGTCGAGGAAGTCGGCGCGGTCCAGGTTGGTGAGCATGTAGGCGAACACGCCGGCGGCGATCATGAAGCCGACCGGCGCGCCGAGCTGGCCCAGCATGGCGTACCAGCCGCGTTTTTCCTTGGGCGCGTTGAGCGCCAGCAGCGACGGCAGGCCGTCCCAGGAGCCGCCCAGCGCCAGGCCTTGGCCGATACGCAACATCGACAAGATGACTACGGACAGGGCGCCCAAATCAGAGTATTCTGGCAAGAATGCGATGCCGACAGTCGAAACGCCCAGCAGGAACAGCGCGATCGTCAACTTGACTTCCCGGCCGTATCGCTTCTGTAGCGCCATGAAGATCAGCGTACCGATAGGCCGGGCGATGAAGGCCAGGGAAAAGATGGCAAAGGCGTACAGCGTCCCGTCCAGTTTGCTTTGATGCGGAAAGAAGATCGACGGAAATACCAGCACCGAAGCAATCGCGTACACGAAGAAATCGAAGTATTCTGAAGCACGCCCGATCACCACTCCAATGGCGATCTCTCCCGGCGCTATCGTACCGTGACGAGAGTTAATGCTGCGCGCGGCGCTGCTGTTGGAGCCGTGGGCGTGGGGGGTGGGGCTGTCGTAGCCTGTTGTGTTTGCCATGATCGCGTCTCGTTTCTTTTAGTATTGTTCTGTTCTACATCTGTTCTTTTAGTCCTGTGCTCTACATCTGAATCTGCGTCTGAATCTACGTCCTACTGCAACCGCCTTTTGCAACCGAGTTACGTAAGTGTTTTACATCCTGGTAGTGTATCTGCGGCGCTCGCCGGGGGTGGACAAAGTGTCCAATCGCCAATGAGCGTCGTTAGCGTTACAGTACCATGTTATTAATCCTACGTATCACACAACAGCGCATGATTTCATTGATAGCACGTCGCGGATTACGCTTTCTCCCCATGTTGTTGCTCGCGGGCTGCAACACGGTGGTGATGAATCCGTCCGGCGATATCGCAGCCCAGCAGGCACACCTGGTTATGGTGTCGACTTTGCTGATGCTGCTGATTATCGTACCGGTGATAGTACTCATTTTCTTATTCGCCTGGCATTATCGGAAGGGTAATACCACCGCCAGATACGAGCCGGACTGGGATCACTCGACCCAGCTGGAACTGCTGATCTGGGGCGCGCCGCTGCTGATCATCATCGTCCTCGGCCTCATCACCTGGATCTACACCCACTTGCTGGACCCTTACCGTCCGCTCAGCCGCCTCGACGAACACCGCCCGATTTCGGCCAACGTCAAGCCGCTGGAAGTGGACGTGGTGGCGATGGACTGGAAGTGGATGTTCATCTATCCCGAACTGGGCATCGCCACCGTCAACGAGCTGGTGACCCCGATCGACGTGCCGGTGCGCTTCAAGATGACGTCGTCGTCGGTGATGAACGCCTTCTATATTCCCGCGCGGGCCGGCATGGTCTACACCATGCCCGGCATGGAAACGCAGCTCAACGCGGTGATGAACAAGGTCGGCGTCTACGACGGTTTCTCGTCGAACTACAGCGGCGCCGGTTTCTCGGACATGAAGTTCAAATACCACGGCGTCACGCAAGCCGATTTCGACACCTGGGTGCAGCAGACCCGCACGGGTAACAAGCTGACCCGCGCCGCCTACGTGGCACTCGACAAGCCGACCATCAAACACCCGATCATGCACTTCGGCAGCATCGATGAGGGCTTGTACGGCCTGATCCTGAACCGCTGCGTGACGGAAGGCTCGGTCTGCATCAACACCATGATGCACCAGGACTCCAAACGCATCCAGTCGGCCGGCGCCGTCAAGGAAGCGGCCAAAGAAATCTGCGCCACCCCGGTCGCCGCCATCGCCCAACCTACCCGTAAAAACTGACATGTCCGATATTAACCTGACCAAACTGATCTTTGGGCGGCTGACGCTGGAAGCGATTCCATATCACGAGCCCATCCTGATCGGCACCTTCGCCATGGTGGCAGTGGGCGGCCTCGCGCTGCTCGCCGCCATGTTCAAATTCCGCCTGTGGGGCCCGCTGTGGCGCGACTGGATCACCTCCATCGACCACAAGAAGATCGGCATCATGTACATGGTGCTGGCCATCGTCATGCTGCTGCGCGGCTTCTCCGACGCGCTGATGATGCGCGCCCAGCAGGCCTTCGCCTTCGGCGACAGCGCCGGCTTCCTGCCGCCGCACCACTACGACCAGGTCTTCACCGCCCACGGCACCATCATGATCTTCTTCGTGGCCATGCCTTTGGTGACGGGCCTGATGAACTACGTGGTGCCGCTGCAGATCGGCGCGCGCGACGTCTCCTTCCCCTTCCTGAACAACTTCTCGTTCTGGATGACCACCTTCGGCGCGATGCTGACGATGGCCTCGCTGTTCGTCGGCGAATTCGCCCGCACCGGCTGGCTGGCCTTCCCGCCGCTGTCGGGCATCATGGCCAGTCCCGACGTCGGCGTCGACTATTACATCTGGTCGCTGCAGGTGGCCGGGGTGGGGACCACGCTGTCCGGGGTCAACCTGATCGCCACCATCGTCAAGATGCGCGCGCCGGGCATGAGCCTGATGAAAATGCCGGTCTTCACCTGGACCGCGCTGTGCACCAACGCCCTGATCGTCGCCACCTTCCCGATCCTGACCGTGACGCTGGCCATGCTGTCGCTGGACCGCATGGTCGGCACCAACTTCTTCACCAACGACCTCGGCGGCAACCCGATGTTGTACGTCAACCTGATCTGGATCTGGGGCCACCCCGAGGTCTACATCCTGGTGCTGCCGGTGTTCGGCGTGTTCTCGGAAATCGTCTCCACCTTCAGCGGCAAGAAGCTGTTCGGCTACACCTCGATGGTCTACGCCACCGTCGTCATCACCGTGCTGTCCTACCTGGTGTGGCTGCACCACTTCTTCACCATGGGCTCGGGCGCCAGCGTCAACTCCTTCTTCGGCATCACCACGATGATCATCTCGATCCCGACCGGGGCCAAGATCTTCAACTGGCTGTTCACCATGTACAAGGGCCGCATCCGCTTCGACGTGCCGATGCTGTGGACCATGGGCTTCATGGTCACCTTCGTCATCGGCGGCATGACCGGCGTGATGCTGGCCGTGCCACCGGCCGACTTCGTGCTGCACAACTCGCTGTTCCTGATCGCCCACTTCCACAACGTCATCATCGGCGGCGTGGTGTTCGGCTGCTTCGCCGCGATCAACTACTGGTTCCCGAAAGCCTTCGGCTTCAAGCTCGATGAATTCTGGGGCAAGATCTCGTTCTGGTGCTGGCTGGTCGGCTTCTGGGTCGCGTTCACGCCGCTGTACGTCATGGGCTTCATGGGCATCACCCGCCGCATGAACCACTTCGAGGATCCGTCGCTGCAAAAGTTCTTCGTCATCGCCGCCATCGGCGCGCTGATCATCGCCGCCGGCATCGGCGCGATGCTGGTGCAGTTCTACGTCAGCTGGAAGAACCGCGACGCGCTGCGCGACGTCACCGGCGACCCATGGGGCGGCCGCACGCTGGAGTGGGCCACCTCGTCGCCACCGCCGGACTACAACTTCGCCTTCACGCCCGTCGTGCATGAGAGCGACAGCTGGGCCGACATGAAGGCCAACGCCTACCAGCGTCCGACCAGCGGTTTCGTCGCCATCCACATGCCGAAGAACACGGCCGCCGGCTTCATCATCTCGGCCTGCGCCGCGGCGCTCGGCTTCGCCATGATCTGGCAGATGTGGCTGGTCGCCGGCCTGAGTTTCGTCGCCATGCTGGCCGCCGTCATCATCCATACCTTTAACTACAAGCGCGATTTCTACATCCCCGCGGAAGAAGTCGTCCGCACCGAAGCCGCGCATACCCGTTTCCTGGAAAGCCATGTCTGACACTATCGCCAACGGCGCCGTGAGCGCCGACCCGAGCGCGCGTTACTACGTGCGCGACCACCACCCGGAAAACGGCACCCTGCTGGGTTTCTGGATTTACCTGATGAGCGACTGCCTGCTGTTCGCGGGCCTGTTCGCGGCGTACGCCGTGCTCGGCCGCAACTTCGCCGGCGGCCCGTCGGGCGCCGAGGTGTTCGACCTGCCGACGGTGGCCCTGAACACGGCCTTCCTGCTGCTGTCGTCGATCACCTACGGCTTCGCCATGATCGCGGCCCAGCGCAAGCACCTGAAGGGCGCCATCATCTGGCTGGCCGTCACCGGCCTGTTCGGCCTGTCGTTCCTGTACCTGGAACTGCAGGAGTTCGCGCACCTGATCGCCGAGGGCAACGGCCCGCAGCGCAGCGCCTTCCTGACCTCGTTCTTCGCGCTGGTCGGCACCCACGGCCTGCACGTGACGTTCGGCTCGGTCTGGCTGGTGACCTTGATGGTCCAGCTGGGCAAGCATGGCCTGACGCCTGAAAACCTGCGCCGCATGATGTGCCTGTCGATGTTCTGGCACTTCCTGGACGTGATCTGGATCGGCGTGTTCACCTTTGTTTATCTGATGGGAGTCCTGCCATGAGCGCACCACATAATCACTCTGGGCACGACGACCACGGACACGACGATGGCGCGCCGCACGGCAGCCTGAAGGACTACGCGATCGGCTTCGTGCTGTCGGTGATCCTGACGGCGATCCCGTTCTTCCTGGTGATGCACAAGGTGTTCGACAAGTCGAGCACCACCGCCGCCGTCATCCTGGGCTTCGCCGCCGTGCAAGTGATCGTCCACATGGTCTACTTCCTGCACATGAACGGCAAGGTCGAAGGCGGCTGGTCCATCCTGGCGACGCTGTTCACGCTGGTGCTGCTGCTGATCGTGCTGTCCGGTTCGATCTGGGTCATGTACCACATGAACGTCAACATGATGCCGGGCATGGGCAAGGACGTGCACAATATGAACGACATGCAATGAACCATGGGCCGGACGTCTTAGACGCGCCGCGCCCGCGTTCCCGCACCCTGCGCATCAGTGTGGCGATTTTCGCCACACTGATGTTGGCAGGGTTTTTTGCTTTGGGGACCTGGCAAGTGTTTCGTCTGCAGTGGAAACTGGCGCTGATAGAGCGGGTCGAGCAGCGCGTGCACGCGGCCCCGGTGGCCGCGCCCGGCGTGGCCGAGTGGCCGCGGGTGGCCGCCGACAGCCACGAGTACCGCCACGTGCGGCTGGGCGGCGTCTACCTGACGCGGCAGGCGACGCGGGTGCTGGCGTCGACCGAGCAGGGCGTCGGCTACTGGATGCTGACGCCGCTGTGCACGGGCGACGGCGCCATCGTCATGGTCAACCGCGGCTTCGTGCCG
>NZ_JANXMI010000059.1 GCF_025354735.1 Rugamonas sp. | reverse complement strand
GCCAGTTCGGTGGCGGAAATCGCTTTGCTTTGCAGCAGAGCCGACAACTCTTTGATGGATTTTGTGTGCATGGCGTTTCTATGAATTCTGGATGCGGTTCGACGGAGGAGGTGAGAGCGATATTAAAAAATCACTCGATCACCTTCGGCACCAGATACAGGCCGTCCTGCGTGGCCGGCGCCACGGCCTGATAGTCCTCGCGGCGATTCGGCTCGCGGGCGACGTCCTCGCGCAGGCGCAGCGCGATGTTGTTCATGTGGGCGGCCAGCGGGTGGCTGAGCGGCGCGACGCCGTCGGTGTCGACCGCCCGCATCTGCTCGGCCAGCGCGAAGATGCCGTTCAGCTGGTCCAGCGCGGTCGCGGACTGCTCCTCGCTCATGTCGAGTTGGGCCAGGTGGGCGATGCGTTTTACGTCGGATAGGGTCAGGGACATGGCGTTTATGGCGTAGGAGCGCGGGTGGTCCGCGCAATGTTTAATTATAGGTTTGATAAAACTTGAAGTTCTGGCTAAACGCTGGCAAAAGTTCCCGATTGCCGCGCAATTCACCGCCTGCCGAGCCGCACTTTAGCGTGGATTTTCGGTAAATAGCATTCAAATTATAAGGTAGAATGGCGGGTTGATGCGTTGCCGGCGCTGAATGATTGCTGCCGCCGCGTCTGAACAGGCAGCGTGCGCGCCCGACGGCGCCCGCCAGGCTACCCCTATAACGGCTTATGCGTTTTTTTTGAAAGCGCCACAGGACACTCATGTTTGGTTTTTTACGCAGGTATATCTCCACCGATCTGGCCATCGATCTGGGCACGGCCAACACTTTGATTTATGTACGCGGCCAGGGCATCGTCCTGGATGAGCCATCGGTGGTCGCGATCCGCCAGGAAGGCGGCCCGAACGGCAAGAAGACGATCCAGGCCGTCGGCAAGGAAGCCAAGCAGATGCTGGGCAAAGTGCCCGGCAACATCGAGGCGATCCGCCCGATGAAGGACGGCGTCATCGCCGACTTCACCGTCACCGAGCAAATGCTCAAGCAATTCATCCGCATGGTGCACGACTCCAAATTCTTCCGCCCATCGCCGCGCATCATCATCTGCGTGCCGTGCGGCTCGACCCAGGTGGAGCGCCGCGCGATCCGCGAATCGGCGCTCGGCGCCGGCGCCTCGCAGGTCTACCTGATCGAAGAACCGATGGCCGCCGCCATCGGCGCCGGCCTGCCGGTGTCCGACGCCACCGGCTCGATGGTCGTCGACATCGGCGGCGGCACCACCGAAGTGGGCATCATCTCGCTCGGCGGCATGGTCTACAAGGGTTCCGTGCGCGTCGGCGGCGACAAGTTCGATGAAGCCATCGTCAACTACATCCGCCGCAACTACGGCATGCTGATCGGCGAGCAGACCGCCGAAGCGATCAAGAAGGCCATCGGTTCGGCCTTCCCCGGTTCGGAAGTGAAGGAAATGGAAGTCAAGGGCCGCAACCTGTCCGAAGGCATCCCGCGCTCGTTCACCATTTCGTCCAACGAAATCCTCGAAGCGCTGACCGACCCGCTCAACAACATCGTCTCGGCCGTCAAGAACGCGCTCGAACAGACCCCGCCCGAACTGGGCGCCGACATCGCCGAAAAAGGCATGATGCTGACCGGCGGCGGCGCGCTGCTGCGCGACCTCGATCGCCTGCTGATGGAGGAAACCGGCCTGCCGGTGCTGGTGGCCGAGGACCCGCTGACCTGCGTGGTGCGCGGTTCCGGCATGGCGCTGGAACGGATGGACCAGCTGGGATCGATCTTCTCCTACGAGTGATCGAACGCTGACAACACGGGGCCGCCAAAAGCGGCCCCGCTGCGATTTTGGATGAGGTGCCAGGCGCCCGCCGCTACCCCGCGGGCCCGGATTATTGGAAGTCATGGAATACAGTCCTCCGCCACTTTTCAAACAAGGCGCCTCGGCGCGGGTCAAGATGATGGTGTTCGCCTGCATCTCGATCGGCCTGCTGCTGGCCGACTCGCGCATGAAATCGCTGCCGGTGCTGCGCCAGGTCGCCGGCACCGTGCTGTATCCGCTGCAAATGGCGCTGCTGCTGCCGCGCGACGCCATCGGCGGCGTCGGCGATTATTTTTCGTCCGTGTCGGCGCTGGAAAAGCAGGTGCGCGAATTGAAGCGCCAGCAGATCGCCTCGTCGCAGACCCTGCAACAGGCCCAATTGAGCGCCGTCGAAAACAACCACCTGCGCAAGCTGATGGACGCGCGCGAACACATACCGGTCAAGTCCATGCTGGCCGAGGTGCTGTACGACGCGCGCGACGTCAACAGCCGCAAAATCATTCTCGACCGCGGCACCCAGGCCGGCGTCACGCTGGGCCTGCCGGTGATCGACAACCTGGGCGTGGTCGGCCAGGTCACCCGCGTGTTCCCCTTCACGTCGGAAGTGACGCTGTTGACCGACAAGGAACAGGCCATCCCCGTGCAGCTGCTGCGCAACGGCTTGCGCAGCGTCGCTTATGGACGCGGCAAATCGGGCGCGCTGGAACTGCGCTTCACGGCGCCCAACGCCGACATCCAGGTCAACGACATCGTCGTCACCTCCGGCCTCGATGGCGTGTATCCGGCCGGCCTCGCGGTGGCCCGCGTGACGCAGGTCGACAACAACGCCGGCGGCGCCTTCGGCGGCGTCACCTGCCAGCCGCTGGCCGGCATCGCCAACAACACCCAGCTGCTGATCCTGATGTCGACGCCGGACCTGCCGCCACGTCCGCCCGAGGAAGAAACGCGCGCGCTGAAAAAACACATCGGCAAAATGGCGCCGATCAAGGAGCCCGGCAAAGATGGCGTACCTGCGGCCGCCGTTCCCGGCGCCGCCGCAGCGCCGGCCGCCGTCAGCCCTGCCGCCACTCCCGCGACCCCGGCCGCCGCCAAACCGAAAGAGACCGCGCGATGAGCCGTCCGCACTATATCCTGCTGCCAGTGAGCCCGCTGTTCATCGGCTTCAGCCTGTTCTGCGCGTTTTCACTGAACCTGCTGCCGTGGGGCCATTTCATCGGCGCGCCCGATTTCGTCGCCCTGGTGCTGGTGTTCTGGGGCGTGCACCAGCCGCGCAAGGTCGGCATCGGCACCGCGTTTTTCCTCGGCCTGCTGATGGACGTGCACGACGCCACGCTGCTGGGCGAGAACGCGCTGGCCTACACGCTGCTGTCCTATTTCGCCATCATGCTGCACCGGCGCGTGCTGTGGTTCTCGATGCTGACGCAGGCCATGCACGTGTTCCCGCTGCTGGTGATGGCGCAGTCGGTGCAGATGGCGGTGCGCTTCATCGTCTCCGGCAAATTCCCCGGCTGGTTCTACTTCATCGAAAGCGCGGTCGCCGTGCTTCTGTGGCCGCTGGCGAGCTGGCTGCTGCTGGCGCCGCAGCGGCGCGCCGTCGACCGCGACCACACCCGGCCGATCTGACGCGATACGCCGCACGCACTTTCATCCGCATCACGTAGCCCAGAGTCCCCGGCATGACAGAACTGAAGAACACCGAACGCGAACTGCATTTGTTCCGCCTGCGCCTGACGGCGCTGGGCGGCATGGTGTTCCTGTGCTTTGCGCTGCTGCTGGCGCGCTTTGTGTGGCTGCAAATCGTCAAGCACAGCGACTACGCGGCGCAGGCCGAGGACAACCGCATCGCCGTCGTGCCCATCGTGCCGAACCGCGGCCTGATTTTGGACCGCAACGGCGTGGTCCTGGCGCGCAACTACTCGGCCTACACGCTGGAGGTGACGCCGTCCAAGCTCAATGCCACGCTGGACGAAACTATAGACGAACTGTCGCACCTGGTCGCCATCGAAATCAAGGACCGCAAGCGCTTCAAGAAGCTGCTCGAGGAAACCAAGAATTTCGAGAGCGTGCCGCTGCGCACCCGCTTGACCGACGAGGAGGTGGCGCGCTTCACGGCGCAGCGCTTCCGCTTTCCCGGCGTGGAAATCCAGGCCCGCTTGTTCCGCCAGTATCCGCTCGGCGAAACGGCGTCGCACGTGATCGGCTTCATCGGCCGCATCAACCAGGGCGAGGCGAAAGTGCTCGAAGACGGCGAGGACGCCGCCAACTACAGCGGCACCGACCATATCGGCAAGGAGGGCCTGGAAAAAAGCTACGAGAAGCAGCTGCACGGCACCACCGGCTACGAGGAGGTGGAAGTGTCGGCCGGCGGGCGCGCCGTGCGCACGCTGTCGCGCACCCCGGCCGCGCCGGGCAACAACCTGATCCTGTCGGTCGACATCGAATTGCAGAAGGTGGCCGAGGAAGCCTTCGGCGACTGGCGCGGCGCGCTGGTGGCGATCGAGCCGGCCACCGGCGACGTGCTGGCCTATGTGTCGAAACCGGGCTACGACCCCAACCTGTTCGTCGACGGCATCGACGCCCAGAGCTGGAACGACTTGAATGGTTCGCTGGACCGGCCGATGGTCAACCGTCCGCTGTCGGGCACCTACACGCCCGGCTCCACCTTCAAGCCCTTCATGGCGCTGGCCGCGCTGGAACTGGGCAAGCGCACGCCCAGCCAGGCCATCTACGATCCCGGTTTCTTCATGCTGGGCGGCCACCGCTTCAACGACGACATCCGCAACGGCCACGGCACGGTCGACCTGCGCAAGTCCATCGTCGTCTCCTGCAACACCTACTACTACATGCTGGGCAAGGACATGGGCATCGATGCGATCCATGACTTCATGAAGCCCTTCGGCTTCGGCCAGGTCACCGGCATCGACCTCGATGGCGAAAAGACCGGCGTGCTGCCGTCGCAGGAATGGAAGCGCGCGCGCTTCAAGGGCGCGGCCGGACGCTGGGTCGGCGGCGACACCATCTCCGTCAGCAACGGCTCCGGCTTCAACTCGTACACGCCCTTGCAGATCGCGCACGCGGTGGCCAACCTCGCCAACGACGGCGTGGTGATGAAGCCGCACCTGGTCAAGATCGTCGAAAACGGCGTCACCCGGGCGCGCACGCTGACGGTGCCGACCGAGAGCTACCGCATCCCGCTGAAGCAGGAAAACATCGACTTCATACGCAGCGCGATGGTCGGCGTGGCCAGCGAACCGGGAGGCACGGCCTACCGCGCCTTCGCCAACGCCGGCTACACCGTCGGCGGCAAGACCGGCACCGCGCAGATCGTCGGCATCAAGGCCAACGAAAAATACAACTCCGCGCGCACGCCCGAGCGCCTGCGCGACAACGCCCTCTTCACCGCCTTCGCGCCGGCCGACAAGCCGCGCATCGTGCTGGCGATGGTGGTTGAAAACGCCGGCTGGGGCGGCGAGATCGCCGCGCCGATCGCGCGCAAGGTGCTCGATTACTACCTGCTCGGCAAACGGCCGGAAGTGAAGGCCACCGCCAAGATGCCGACCGACGACGCCGAAGCCCAAGCGCCTATCGATGAACCGGGCAGCGACGAGGAAGCCGCCGCCGTCGACCAGGCCGGCCGCGCGCCGGCGGCACCGGCGGTACCTGCGGCACCGGGCAAACCAGGCACACCGCCCGCGCCGGCCGCCGTGCCGCTGATCCCGACCGCGCCGACCCGGCAGGCGCCGGTCAAGCCGGTACCGACCGCACCGGCGCCGGCCGCGCCGGCCGTGACGCCGCCGGCGGCCGCGCCCGAGCGCAAAAAACAATAAGGAGCGCATATGCGTATCAACGAAAGGCGGTCGCTGTGGCGCCGCATGCGTCCCTACTTCACCGTGTTCGACGGCCCGCTGACATTGATTATCCTGGCCCTGCTGACGGTCGGCCTGGTGACGCTGTACTCGGCCAGCATCGGCATCCCCGGCAAGGTCGACGACCAGCTGCGCAATATCGCCATGTGCTTCTTCGTCATGTGGGTGGTGGCCAACATCACGCCGCAGATGATGATGCGCATCGCCGTGCCGGCCTATGTGCTGGCGGTGGCGCTGCTGGTGGCGGTGGCGCTGTTCGGCACCGTCAAGCTGGGCGCGCGGCGCTGGCTGCACATCGGCATCGACATCCAGCCGTCCGAGTTCATGAAGATCGCCATGCCGCTGATGCTGGCCTGGTTCTTCCAGCAGCGCGCCGGCCACCTGACGTGGCATTCCTACCTGATCGCCGCCGTGCTGCTGGCGATTCCCGTCGGGCTGATCGCCAAGCAGCCCGACCTCGGCACCGCGCTGCTGGTCATCATGGCCGGTTTTTGCGTGATCTTCCTGGCCGGCCTGTCGTGGAAAGCGCTGGCGGCGCTGGTGGTGCTGATCGGCGCCAGCCTGCCGGTGGTGTGGACCATGATGCACACCTACCAGCGCGAGCGGGTGATGACGCTGATCGACCCCTCGACCGACCCGCTGGGCAAGGGCTTCCACATCATCCAGTCGACCATCGCCGTCGGCTCGGGCGGCATCACCGGCAAGGGCTGGACCCACGGCACCCAGGCCCACCTGGAATTCATCCCCGAGCGCACCACCGATTTTATTTTCGCCGTCTTTTCCGAGGAGTTCGGCCTGGCCGGCAATCTCGTGCTGATGCTGCTGTACCTGCTGCTGATCGGTCGCGGCCTGATGATCGCCGCCGGCGCGCCGAACTTCTTCACGCGCCTGCTGGCCGGCGCCGTCACGATGATTTACTTCACCTACGCCTTCGTCAACATGGGCATGGTCAGCGGCATCGTGCCGGTGGTCGGCGTGCCGCTGCCGTTCATGAGCTACGGCGGCACGGCCTTGCTGACGCTGGGCCTGGGCGGCGGCATCCTGATGAGCATCCAGCGCCACCGCAAACTGGTGCAGACCTGATGCGCGCCCATCGGATGGAGCAGGCATGGCCGCATCGCGCGGCGCCGTTGGCGCAAGGCGCACTGCTGCTGGCGATGCTGGCGCTGGCCGGCTGCGGCACGGCGCCCAAGTTGTCGCCCGCGCCGCAAACGCGGCCTACCGCGCCGGCGCCCGCGGCCGGCGCGCAGCCGCGTGCCGAGCCGGGCGTGCCCGCCTTGCCGGCAGCCGGTTCGGGACGCGGCGGTTATTATCAGGACGATGGTCCCGGCGACTCTCCGCCGCCCAATCTGCTCTCCGTGCCGGACGCCGAAGTGCGCAACGATCCGCTGCTGCCGCGCTCCAACCGGCCCTACGTCGTGTTTGGAAAAACCTACACGCCGCTGACGGGCAACCAGCCCTATTCGGAGATCGGCATCGGCAGCTGGTACGGTAAAAAATTCCACGGCCAGCGCACCTCGTCCGGTGAGCTGTACGATATGTACAAGATGACGGCGGCGCATCCGACGCTGCCGATTCCATCGTATGCGCGGCTGACCAATTTAATCAGCGGCGCGCAGGTGATCGTGCGCATCAACGACCGGGGGCCGTTCCATTCGAGCCGCGCGATCGACGTGTCGTACACGGCGGCGCTGAAACTGGGCTTGCTCAGCAAGGGCAGCCACGAACTGAAGATCGACCGCATCCTGCCCGATGAAGCGGAGCGCATCATCGCGGCCCGCGCCGCCGCGCCGGTGCGCACGCAGCTGACGACGCCGCAGTCGACGCTGTCGGTGCAGCCGCTGGTGCTGGCGCCGCGCGCGGTGCCGAAAACGGGGCTGGGTTTGGGGGCGCTGTCGCCGGCGGCGGTCATGCCGGCGCCCGCGTACGCGCCGGTATCAACGTTGGCGGCGGCGACCACCGTGGCCGAAGCGGCGACCATGCCGGCACCACGAGTGCCGGTGAGCGCGCCGCCGGCCGCTGCCAGCGCCGATGTCGACGCGCTGATGCTGGCCGCGCGTTCGCCCGGCGAGGCTGCGGCGGCCGGCGTTGCGCTGCCATTGCCGGTGGCGGCCGGCGATGCTCCGGCGCTCAAGAGTGGATATTATTTGCAGCTGGGCGCTTATTCGCGGGCCGAGAATGCGGAAGCGGCGCGCGTCAAGGTCGCGCAGACGACGAACAATTTCAGCACGCTGGAAGTGGTGCAGAGCGGTCCCGTGTTGCGTTTGTTCGGCGGTCCGTTCGCAAGCCGCCAGGAAGCGACCCAGGCGGCGCAAGGCTTGCCGTCGTCGCTGAACCTGAAACCTATCGTTATCCAGCGCTAGTTTTTGATCCGGCTGCCACGGCGCCGTCTATTTGCAGACGTGGGTTTCGGTGCTGGCGTATCCGAGCTGGATTTTTTCGAGCTTGGCGCGGGTGTCGCCGTCGACGTCGCGGAACTGATAGGCCAGCAGCTTGCTGCCGCTCAGGCGCGGCGCCACGCGGGCGCTGTGCACGCCCTGCTTGACCAGCGCCGCCAGCTCATTCTGCGCCGCTGCCTCGGTCTTGAACACGCCCAGCGAAATCCCCCAGCGCATGGCCGGGTTGTCGTTCATGATGAAGTAGTTGCTCACACCCAGTTGTTTGAGCTCGCCGGCTTTTTTGTCGGCGCCGTCCTTGCTGCCCTGCGAAGGAATATAAACGATATAGCTCGATATCTCGGTGCCCGGCAGGTTGTGGCGCGACTGGCGGTCGCCCAGGTTCAGCGGCCCGACCTGGTTCTCAAAGCGCAGCGCGTCGGCCAGCACGAAGTTGCCGATTTCGAGGCAGGCCGCGGCGGCCGGCGCGGCTGGTTTCACGACCGCCGCCAGCGCCGACGCCACGGCGGCGCCGGCCTTGGGCGCCGCGATCAAGGCCAGCTTGTCGGCGTTGAGCTGGTGTTGCAGGCGTGCCGGTTCGCGCTCGTTGCCGCTGAAGTGGCCCAGATAGCCTTGTCCATAAGCGTACAGCGCGGCGTTGGCGGCCAGCAGCGTCCAGAAGATAAATTTCAGCACAATGTGTCCACGGTTGTCAGAGCTCGCCGATGGCGGCATGTAAGCCGATCAGCACCATATTATCGACCAGGCGGTAGGGAATCTTCAGCACCGCCGCGACGGCCGCCGCCGCGCCGCCGGTCATCAGGCAGGCTTCCGCGCCATGCAGCGCGTAGGCCCGTTCGATGGCGCCGGCCTGCGCGGCCAGGCAGCCGTTGGCGATGGCGTCGTCGGTGTTGTCGGCGAAGCCGGCCCGCTGCGGCCCGTCCTGGCTCATGTGCGGCAACTGCGGCAGTTGCGCCGTGTTGCGCGCCAGCGCGGCCGTCATCAGGTTCAGTCCCGGCAGGATCATGCCGCCGACGAAGACGCCGTCCGGCGTCAGCGCGTCGATGGTGGTGGCGGTGCCGCAGTTGGCGACGATAACGGCGTGGCCGGGCGCCAGCGCGTGCGCGGCGATGGCGCCGGCGAAACGGTCGCAGCCCAGTTGCGACGGCGTGCGGTAGCCGTTGCTGACGCCGGCCAGCCGCGCCACCGAGGCGAACCAACCGACCGCTTCGGCCGGCAGCGCGGCCGGCAAAATCAGTTGCAAACGCGCCCGCAGCGCGGAGCCGGCGACGTTCGACAGCAGCGCGCGCGTGATCGGCCGTCCGCCCAGCGAGGCGTCCCACGCCTGCGGCAGTTGCGCCAGGTCGGCGTGGCGGACGGCGCCCGACGCGCTCCACGCGCCTAGCGGCGCGCCAGGCTGCAACAGGGCCCATTTGATGCGGGTGTTGCCGGCGTCTATCAGCAGGATCATGGGTCCACCCGCCGCAGCGACACGTCGCCCGATAAAATGTGGACGCGGCCGGCGTCGGTGTCGAGTTGTAAACGGCCGCTGTCGTCGACGCCGGCGGCGCGGCCGCTGTGCAGCGTGGCGCCGTGGTCGACGATGCAGACCGGCTGTCCCTGCCACGCGTGCAGCCGGTTCCAGCGCCCGCTGAAGGCGGCGAAGCCGGTGTCGTCGAATTCGGCCAGCACGGCGGCGAGGCGGCTCAACAAGGCCGCCATCAGCGCGTTGCGGTCCATCTGCGCCAGCCACGGCGCGGCGGCGACGGCTCGGCCGATCTGCGCTTCCAGCTCGTCGGGCATGACCAGGTTGATGCCGGCGCCGATCACCGCCCACAGCTCGCCGCCGGCCGATTGCTGGGTCTCGACGAGGATGCCGCCGAGTTTTTTACCGTCGCGCAGCAGGTCGTTGGGCCACTTCAGCTGCACCGGCACGCTGAGGGCGTGCAGGGTTTCGGCCAGCGCCACGCCGACGGCCAGCGGCAGGCCGGCGATGCGTTGCAGCGGACCTTTGAAGCGCCACGCCAGCGAGAACGTCAGCGTGGCGCCGGGCGTCGAATGCCAGGTGCGGCCGGCGCGGCCGCGGCCGGCCGTTTGCGCTTCGGCGATCAGCAGCACGGGGCCGGCCAGGGTGTCGACGCGGGCCAGCAGGTCGGCGTTGGTGGAGCCGGTTTCGGCCACCACTTCGATGGCGACGTGGCTGGCGCTGGCGGCGCAGCCGGCCGCGATGGCGCCGCCCGACAATGTCGGCAAGGAGGCCGATGCGGTCGCCGGTGCGCTATTTACTGCTTCCTTGTTCGAGCCGGCGCTCATGCCTGGACCCGGCGTTTTTTTTGCGGCGCGTTGGCGAACAGGCCGTCGTAGGCGGCGTTCGGCAGCAGCCGCAGGAATTTGGCGACCACGCCCATCTGCCACGGGATCACGGCGTACCTGTTGCCGGCGGCGATCTTGCGCAGCGCGGCGTCGGCGAAGCGCTCGGGCGCCATCAGGAAGGGCATGCGGTAAGCGTTCGCGCGCGTCATCGGCGTGTCGATGTAGCCGGGGCAGAGGGTAACGACGGCGATGCCGTGCCGTTTCAATTCCAGCCGCAGCGATTCGCAGTAGGTGATGACGGCGGACTTCGACGCGCTGTACGCTTCGGCGCCGGGCAGGCCGCGGATGCCGGCCACGCTGCCGATGCCGACCAGCCGCGCCGGCGTGCGCTGGTTTTTCATGGCGTTTATGAAGGGGGCGAAGGTGAAGACGGTGCCGAGCACATTGACGTTGAAGATGTCGACGATGACCGGCACGTCCTGCCCGTATTCGGTCAGCGTGCCGACGGAAACGCCGGCGCTGGCGATGACGACGTCGATGCCGCCGGCGTGCTCCAGGAACTGCTGGGCGGCCATGGCCACGGCGGCGGCGTCGCTGACGTCGGCGACGTAGCAGCGGTGCCGCTCAGGTTGGGCGCAACCGGCGCGCAGCCGCTCCAGGGCCTCGCCGCGCCGGCCCAGCAGGCCGACGATGGCGCCCTGCGCCGCATAGCGCAGGGCCAGGGCGGCGCCGATGCCGCTGGAGGCGCCGGTGATGAAAACGCGCTGCGCGTTCGGCGCGCCGGTTGGCATGTTTACTTCTTTTCCGCTTTGGCTTTGGCGACCAGATGGTCCATCACCTGCAGCACTTCGGCGTGCAGCTGCGCTTCGGTGGTGGCGCTCTTGGCAGCTTCGTCGGCCATGGAAGGCGACGTCAGGTAACGGCCGTCGACGGCCAGCATCGGCCAGCTGTCGACCTTATATTCGGCGAACATGGCGTTGCCCTTGCGCTGACGGGCGGCCACGCCCAGCGAGCGGTAGGCGTCGGTGAACTTGGCGACGTCGATGCCCTGCTTGCCGACGAAGTCGAAGACGGCGGTGTCGCGGTCCAGGCGGTTGTGCCGCAGGTGCATCTCCTCGAAGATCGTCATGTGCAGCTTGTCGGTCAACAGGCCCATGGCGTCGAGCGTGTAGAACAGTTTTTGCTGCGGCAGCACCGAGTCGTTATACGGCACGTGGACGCGCTTGAAGACGATGGTGTCGCCCTGTTTCTTGACCCACGCTTCCAGCGCCGGCTCGAAGGCGTAGCAATGCGGGCAGTAGTAGGCGAAGAATTCGGTGACTTCGATTTTTTTGCCGGACTCGGTCGGCTGCGGCGCCGCCAGCGTGCGGTACTCGACGCCGGTTTTCGGATCGGCGGGGGAGGCCGACGCGCTCAAGGCGACGGCGCTCAGGGTCAAGGCGCTCAAAACGTATTTCAGAAAATTCATCGTTACTCCGTTACGGTTATTTTTGATTGCGCACGACGGCGACGTCGACGCCGTTTTCCGACAGCTTGCTTCTTACCCTGTTCATCGCTTCGACCTGGTTGTAAGGGCCCATGCGGACCCGGTGCAGCACGCCGGTGTCGGTCGTGCGGTCCGACACCGAGGCCTCGAAGCCGAGCAGCGCCAGCCTGGCGCGCGCGCTTTCGGCGTCGGCCACTTCGCGGAAGGCGCCGGCCTGCAGATAATAGACAAATTTGTCGTCGCCCGCATCGGCCGCTTTCGGCGCGACGTTGGCGGCCGGCGCCGGCACGACGTTGCTGGCGGACGGCGGCTTGCTGGCCGGCGCCCGGACGGCGACCGGCGCGTCGGTGGCGTTGATCTTGTTGACCACTTGCTGCAAGGGGTCGGGCGCCGGTGCCGGCGCGGCGGCCGGTGGCGCGGCGGCCGTCGACGGCGCCGCCTTGGCGGCCGCTTTCGCCTCAAAATCCTTGGCCGCCTCGTGGGCCGCGTCCTTGTTGCCGTACATGGGCTTGTTCGGATCGGCCACCTGGCCCGGCGTCGGGTCGGCCAGCTTGCCGGCCTTGCCCTTGTCGGTGAACGGCGTCGCGCCCTTGGTGATGGCCAGCGCCACGACGACGGCGATGCCGAGGCCGATGACCAGGCCGATGACGATGCCGATCAGCGTATTGCCTTGCTGGCGGCCGGTGCTGCGGAAGCGGAAATTCATTGTGCGGGACGTCCTTCGCAATTACATTGCATTACATTTTGTCGGGCGCCGAAACGCCGATCAGGGCCAGGCCGTTGCGCAGCACCTGGCGGGTGGCGACCATCAGCGCCACGCGCGCGCGCTTGAGTCGCGCGTCGTCGACCAGCACGCGCTCGGCGAAATAGAAGCTGTGCAGATTGGCGGCCAGTTCGCGCAGGTAGAACGCGATCTGGTGCGGCCCCAGTTCGGCCTGGGCCCGCGCCAGCGTTTCCGGATAGGCGGCCAGGGTGGCGAGCAGCGTCGCTTCGGTCGGCGCCGTCAAGGGCGACAGGTCGACGCCGTCGAGGTCCGCGTTGGCGCCGCCGGCCTGTTCCAGCATGCGGCAGATGCGGGCGTGCGCGTACTGCACGTAATAGACCGGATTCTCGTCCGAGTTTTTCAGCGCGACGTCGACGTCGAACACGAATTCGGTGTCGGCCTTGCGCGAGATGAGGAAGAAGCGCACGGCGTCGCGGCCCTTGGTGATGTCGCCACCGCCCGACCATTCGATCAGGTCGCGCACCGTGACGTAGGAGCCGGCGCGCTTGGAGATCTTGACCTCTTCGCCGTCCTTCATCACGGTGACCATCTTGTGCAGCACGTAGTCGGGATAGCCCTGCGGCACGCCGACGTCGACCGCCTGCAGGCCGGCGCGCACGCGCGCGATGGTGCCGTGGTGGTCGGAACCCTGGACGTTGATGGCCTGGACGTAGCCGCGCTGGAACTTGACGATGTGGTAGGCCACATCCGGCACGAAGTAGGTGTAGCTGCCGTCGGTCTTGCGCATCACGCGGTCTTTGTCGTCACCGAATTCGGTGGTGCGCAGCCACAGCGCGCCATCAAGTTCATAGGTCTTGCCGGAGTGGTTCAGCAGCTCGACGGCGGCGTTGACCTTGCCGTCCGCGTACAGCGACGATTCGAGGTAGTAGTTGTCGAACTTGACGCCGAAGGCCTGCAGGTCCATGTCCTGCTCGTTGCGCAGGTAGGTCACGGCGAAGGCGCGGATCGACTCGATGTCGTCGACGTCGCCCGACGCGGTGGCCGGCGCGCCGTCGCTGGCGGAGACGGTTTTCTTGGCGAGGAAATCGTCGGCGATGTCCTGGATGTAGTCGCCGTTGTAGGCCGACTCGGGCCAGCCGGCGTCGCCCGGCTTGACGCCGCGCGCGCGCGCCTGCACCGACGTGGCCAGGGTCTGGATCTGGACCCCGGCGTCGTTGTAATAAAACTCGCGGGTGACTTTGTAGCCTTGCGCGTCGAACAGCGAGGACAGGGCGTCGCCCAGCGCGCCCTGGCGGCCGTGGCCCACGTGCAGCGGTCCGGTGGGATTGGCCGAGACGAATTCGATGATGACTTGCTTGCCGACGCCGGCGTCGCCGCGGCCGTAGGCGGCGCCCTGGGCCAGCACGGCCTTGACCACGGCCTGCTTGGCGGCGTCGGTGACGCGCAGGTTGATGAAGCCGGGGCCGGCGATGTCGGCCGACGCGATCAAGTCCTTGCCGGCCGGGTTGGCCAGCACGGCGGCGACCACCTGGGTGGCCAGTTCGCGCGGATTCATTTTCAGCTGTTTGGCCAGCTGCATGGCGATGTTGCAGGCGACGTCGCCGTGGGCCGGGTCGCGCGGACGCTCGAGCACGACGTTGGCGCTGACGCCGCTGGCGGCCAGGATGGGCGTCAGGGCGGCCTGGAACAGGGCGATGATTTCTTGTTTTTGTTGGGCGAGCATGTGCGAGAGGGCGGCCGGGCCGCGCGAGTAAAACATCGGAAAGCGAAAACGGCCGGCGGCAAGGGCCGGCCAAACAGCGGTAATTATACTGGTTTGCCGGGGGCCGGTCAGGTCTGGGCGCGTATCGTTTGCGACGGCCGCTGAAGCCGGCGATGATCGGGGGCGGACCCCGATGGGCAGCGACAGCGGCGCGGTCCGACCCCGGCGCCGCGCCACCGCGCCCAGGCCCGCGTTTTTGCCGGCGTCACGGCCGCGGCGGACGGCGTTATCGGCGCCCCGCGCGCCGCACTGCGACATTTCCTCGCCGCCCACCGTCGCCGGATGACGCTAGCCTCTGCCACTACTGTATACTGCGCGCTCGCGCCCGCCGTGTACCGCAGGCGCCCACACACTGGAATCACATTATGGACAAGCGCCCGACGCTGAAATTGAACACTGCCGCTCCCGCCGCCAAACCGAAGCTGCGCGCCAGCCATGCGCGCGACCTGAAGCCGGCGCCGCAGACCAGTTTCAAGACGGGCCTGAAAGCCGATGCGCTGGCCTTCTGCCTGCTCGGCGCGGCCCAGGCCGTGGCCCAGGTGCGCACCGGCACCGCGCTGCCGCAGGCGCTGGCCCAGGTCTTCACGCGGCTCGACGCCCAGCCGCAGGCGCGCGGCGCGATCCAGGACATCGCCTACCGCTGCATGCGCCAGCTGGGCCAGAGCGAGGCCCTGATCGCCCTGATGGCGCCCAAGGCGCCGGAGCCGCTGGTGGCGGCCCTGCTGGCCTGCGCGCTGGCGCTGCTGACCGCGCCCGACGCCACCGCGCCCTATGAGGAATTCACCGTCGTCGACCAGACCGTGACGGCGGCCGACGCCCACCCGGACACGGCGCGCGCCAAGGGCATGGTCAACGCCCTGCTGCGCCGCTTCCAGCGCGAACGCGCGGACTTGCTGGCGACGGCGCTGTTGCAGCCGCCGGCCAAATGGAATTATCCGCAGTGGTGGATAGACGCGGCGCGCGCGGCCTGGCCGCAGCAGTGGGAACAAATCCTGACGGCCGGCGACATGGCGCCGCCGCTGACCCTGCGCGTCAACGCCCGCAAGGCCACCGTCGCGGAATATCTGGCCACGCTGGAGCAGGCCGGCATCGCCGCCGCCCAGGTCGGACCGTACGCGGTGCGGCTGACCAAGGCCATCGGCGTGGCGCTGATCCCCGGCTTCGCCGACGGCGTGGTGTCGGTGCAGGACGCCGGCGCCCAGCTGGCCGCGCCGCTGCTCGACGTGCACCACGGCATGCGCGTGCTCGACGCCTGCGCCGCCCCCGGCGGCAAGACCTGCCACATCCTGGAGCTGGCCGACGTCGCCGTGACGGCGCTCGACGCCGACGCCAAGCGCTTGCAGCGCGTCGGCGAAAACCTCGACCGCCTGCGACTGACGGCCACGCTGACGGCGGCCGACGCCCAATCGGCCGGGTGGTGGGACGGCCAGCAGTTCGACCGCATCCTGGCCGACGTGCCGTGCACGGCGTCCGGCATCGTGCGGCGCCACCCCGATATCCGCTGGCTGCGGCGCAAGGGCGACGCTCTCCAACTTGCAACACTTTCGGCCAAAATTCTCGACAACCTTTGGCAGATGCTGCGGCCGAATGGTAAATTGCTATTCGTGACATGTTCCCTGTGGCCGCAGGAATCGGAGGCGCAAGCCGCCGCGTTCGCCGTGCGGCACAACGCCGTGCGGCTGCCTGCGCCGGGCCAGCTGCTGCCGGTGTCCGCGGGCGAGCGGGATCACGATGGTTTGTATTACGCGCTATTCGAGAAAACCGCGCAGAGCAATGCGTAATCGTTTTGGCTGTCTTTTTTTGACGGATTTATTGAGCACCGGCCCCCACGTGACACGACGATTTTTTCGACTACTGGCCTGCCAGTTGCTGGTGATGCTGGCCTGCGCGCTGCCGCAGGCGGCGCGCGCGGCCGATGTCGTCGACATCCGCCGCGCCTACATCGAGGCCGCCGACGAGGGTTACCGCCTGGCCGCCGTCTACGATTTCGACCTCAATCACGGCCTCACCGACGCCGTCCAGCATGGCGTGCCGCTGTACTTCACCACCCAGGTCGAATTCACGCGGCCGCGCTGGTACTGGTTCGACGAGAAAGCCATCGTCGCGCACCAGACCGCGCGCCTGCAATTCAACCTGCTCACTCGCGAATATTATGTGACCATCGTCGGCAGCGTGCGACAGACCTTCCCCACGCTCGACGAGGCCCTGTTCCTGATCCGCCGGCCCAGCCGCTGGGTGGTGGCGCCGCGCGGCGCGCTCAAGGTCGGCGAAAGCTACAGCGTCACGCTGCGCATGCTGCTCGATCCCGACTACCTGCCCAAGCCGATCCAGGTGAACGCCTTCAACAACGCGGAGTGGCGCCTGGCGTCTGAAAAAAAGTCGTTCTCCTATAAGGCGGAATAGGTGAAGACGGCGTTGCGGTATGTCCTCGTCGTCGGCGGCGCCATCGTCAGTATCCTGCTGTTCCTGCTGGCCTCGGCATCCGACAATTCCAGCTTCTTCGACCGCCACTATTCCTGGCTGCTGGGCCTGAACGCGGCCGTCGCTGTGGCGCTGCTGGTGCTGGTCAGCGTGTCGCTGTTCCGGCTCTACGTGCGCTTCAAGAGCGGCAAATTCGGCTCGCGCCTGATGATGCGGCTGGTGATGCTGTTCGCCGGCATCGGCGTGCTGCCCGGCCTCGTCATCTTCATGGTGTCGGTGCAGTTCGTGTCGCACTCCATCGATTCCTGGTTCAACGTCCACGTCGAGGAGGCGCTCGAATCGGGCTTGACCCTGGGGCGCGCCGGCCTCGACGCGGCGCTGGTGGAGCTGACCTCGACGGCGCGGCGCGGCGTGCAGCAGCTGGCCGAACAACCCTACGGCACCGAGCCGGCCCAGCTGGCGCAACTGGTGGCGCAGCAGGCCGGCATGCAGAACGCGATGATCGTCGACGGCTACGGCGGCTTGATCGTCAGCGCCCGCGGCAAGCAGGGCGGCAACCTCAGCGCCGACCTGCCGACGCCCACCATGCTGGCCAAGGCCAAGACCGAGGACTTGTACGGCGCGGCCGAGGGCGGCAGCGAAGTCAACAACGACATCGCTGGCGCGCCGGCCGCGCCCTACGCGCCGCCGGAAGCGGCCAGCCTGCGGCTGCGCGTGCTGATCGCCATCCCCGACCCGGTGCGGCCCAACGGCACCCATCTGGCGCCGCGCTTTTTGCAGCTGATCCAGCTGGCGCCGGCCCAGCTGGCCAGCAACGGCGAGACCATCCGCAGCGCCTACAGCGGCTACCAGGAGCGCTTCGTGGCGCGGGTCGGCCTGCGCAAGATGTATATCGTGACGCTGACGCTGACGCTGCTGCTGGCCGTGTTCGGCGCCGTGGCGGCCGCCTTCCTGATCGCCAACGACCTGGCCCAGCCGCTGCTGCTGCTGGCCGAGGGCACGCGCGCCGTGGCCGAGGGCGACCTGTCGCCGCGCCCCATCGTCGCCACCTCCGACGAGCTGGGCACGCTGACGCAATCGTTCAACACCATGACGCGCCAGCTGTCGGAGGCGCGCAGCTCGGTCGAGCGCAACGGCGCCGCCCTGCAAAACGCCAAGGCCCACCTGGAATCGGTGCTGGCCAATATGTCGGCCGGCGTGATGGTGCTCGACGGCGAATTCCGCCTGCTCACCTGCAACGATTCGGTCGAGCGCATCCTGCTGCAGGCCGGCGTGACGATGATAGGCCTGCCCTTGCAGGAGGTGGAGGGCTTGCAGGAATTCGGCGCCGCCATCGTGGCCGCGTTTTCGGCCCAGAGCGCGCAGTCGGCGGCCGGCCGCAATTTGCAGCGCCTGCACTGGCAGCGCCAGATCGAAATTCCGCGCCGCCCCGGCAGCAGCGAAGACAACGACTTGACGCTGCTCACGCGCGGCTCGCGCCTGCCGGTCGACGGCGGCAACGGCTACCTGGTGGTGTTCGACGATATCTCGGACGTGATCTCGGCCCAGCGCTCGATCGCCTGGGGCGAGGTGGCGCGCCGGCTGGCCCACGAAATCAAGAATCCGCTCACGCCCATCCAGCTGTCGGCCGAGCGCCTGCAAATGAAGCTCGAGGGCAAGCTGGCGCCGGCCGACATGGAATTGCTCAACCGCGGCACGGCCACCATCGTCAACCAGGTGGCGGCGATGAAGCGCATGGTCGACGATTTCCGCGACTACGCCAAGACGCCGCCGGCCGTGCTCGAACCGCTGGACTTGAACGCCCTGATCGAGGAGATTTTGCACCTCTACCTGGGCAGCGGCGACGAGATTTTCCACCCGGCGCTGGCGGCCCGGCTGCCGCTGGTGATGGGCGACGCCACCCAGCTGCGCCAGGTGATACACAATCTGCTGCAAAACGCCCAGGATGCGATGGCGGACCAGGCCGAGGGTGCGGCCGCGCCGCGCATCGACGTGGTCACCGAGGCCATCCATTATCAGAGCGCCGACGGCGGCACCCGCACGGCGGTGCGGCTGGCCATCAGCGACAACGGCGCCGGTTTCGCGCCGAAAATCCTGGCGCGGGCCTTCGAGCCGTATGTGACGTCGAAGGCGCGCGGCACCGGCCTGGGCTTGGCGATGGTGAAAAAAATTATCGATGAACACGGGGGACGGATCGATATCCAGAACCATGTCGATAGAAGTGGCGCGTCGGTCCTGATTTTGCTGTTAAAGTTAGCACCGGCTATGTAATATTAAAATAAACGTTTCAAACTAAAAAAATCATTGCCGGGTGCGATACTCAAAGCCCGGCACATTAAAATAAAGCCGGCGACTACGGCGTAGTGAGGAAGGTAGGGATAGATGGCTAACATTCTGGTAGTGGACGATGAAATGGGTATCCGTGAGTTGCTCTCTGAAATCCTGAGCGACGAGGGACACGCGATACAACTGGCCGAGAATGCGCAGCAGGCGCGCGAGGCGCGCGCCGGCGGGGCGCCCGATCTGGTGCTGCTCGACATCTGGATGCCGGACACCGATGGCGTCACCCTGCTCAAGGAATGGCAGCGCGACGGCTTGCTGACGATGCCCGTCATCATGATGTCGGGCCACGCCACCATCGACACGGCGGTCGAGGCGACCCGCATCGGCGCGCTCAATTTCCTGGAAAAACCGATCGCCTTGCAAAAGCTGCTCAAGGCCGTGCAGCAGGGGTTGACACGGGCGCAGGAGGCAGCGCGCGCGCCGGTGGCCGCGCCGGTGCGGCCTTTGAGCCCGCCCCAGGCTGAGGAAAACCACGCC